>JAOIPS010000023.1 GCA_028141225.1 Prochlorococcus sp. AH-736-L23 | reverse complement strand
TTTCCAATCTTGGTTTATTCTTTCAGGATGTATTAGGCCATCAATATATCCTTTTTCATCTCTTGGATAATCTATACTCCCTTGATGAACATGAACAACCAATTCCTTTGGAAGTTCTATAAAGTTGTTTTTTAATTTATCTATCTCTTCCCTTATAGATCTAATGATTATTAAGAATCTATCTATGATTTTTGGATCATAAAAATTTTGTGCGACAGCTCCTATTTCAATAACTAAACCACATGGCCAAGCTTCAACAAGAAAGCCTGTTTGGGCTTTGTCTTTTTCGTGCAAATAAATAGGCAATCCAAATTTGTTCTGCAGTAATCCAGCTAAACAAAAATCTTTGTATCTCCTCCCGTACAAAACAATGCTAGTTCCCATATTTGCAGTAGTAGTATGCAAATCAATTGCAATTTGACAGGGCTTAGATCCATGGATTCCAAATTGATTGACTAAAAAATTAGCTCTATTAATTTCATAAACACTATTATTGTCCTGATCATGATTTTTAATTTCTTTAAAAGATCTATTTAAATCTAAATCTATGTATCTGTAACCTTTTTCATAGGCAACAGGATTACCTATGATGTACTCATACTCGATACCATGATTTAAACTATTTTCCTCTTTATTAAATTTTTTTACCGCCCAAACAGGATTAATTTCATTCCCATGAGTGCCTGAAACAATAAGTATTCTTTGAACAGTCATTTTTTCATTAAAATAAAATTTTATGCAAAATAAATACCTTATAAAAGCCACCAGAAAATTCTGGTTTTGGTTTTGGACCCAATTAATGAATGGCTTCGCACCATCAGATTTACATGGTAACTATAAAAGGCCTAAAGGTATAACAATTGATATTGAATACGATATTAATAATGAGAATGGACAAATTTATTTATTGGTAGGGAATTCTTGTCCATGGTGTCAAAGAACTTTACTAGTCCACGAAATAAAACATTTATCTAAAAAAGTTAAAGTTATTTTTTTAAAAGCTGATCTTGAGCATGGCGAATGGATTTTCAATAGAAATTTTAAGGGATGCACGAGACTTCCAGAGCTTTACAAAAAAGCTAATAAAAAGATTATTTTTAGAGCGACTTTGCCTCTTTTAATAAGTTTTACAAAAGATGAAGTAAATATTTTGTCTAATGAAAGTTCACAAATAATAAGACTACTCAATTCAATAAAAATTCAATCAAAAATTCAGATAACTATTAAAGACTGTAATCAAAAATTTTTAGATTTAATTAATAACAGCATTAATGATGGAGTATATAAATGTGGTTTCGCCAGAAACCAGTCAGCTTACGAAAATGCAAGTCAAAATCTTTTCGCAGCTATAAATAAAGTTGAAAATTGTCTACAGAAAAATAAAGGAGAATGGATATTTGGAGAAGAGTTAACCTACGCAGATATTTACCTTTTTCCAACGCTTATAAGATGGGAATTGATATATAGCAAACTTTTTAAATGTACTGAACAAGAATTATCAAGTTTCGAAAAGATTATTGAGTGGAGATTAAAATTCTTTAAATTATCTAACGTAAATAGGACATGCTTCGACAATGAATGGAAAAAAGATTACTACAAAGCTTTATTTCCTTTAAACCCAAATCAACTAATCCCAGTTTTACCATCGCTAAAGGAAATAATGAAAGTAGAGACCTAAAAATACATAAATCAATTTCGAAAAAAAAATGATGTTGTAATGAACACTTATTTAGTTCATAGATAATGCAATTTCATTAGAAATTAACTATGTTATGTATGTCTACTAAAGTACGAAAAGCTTAAAATGAAATCCATTGACGAACACATCCAAAAAGATCAATCGGAAATCGAATCTGCAAAAGCAGAGGGCAATCTTCCAAAGGTCAGACATTTAACTGAGGAGCTAAAAGAACTCGAAGAATATAAGGATCATCATCCAGATGACAAACATGATCCTAATGCTTTGGAATTATTCTGCGATGCCAACCCGGATGAACCAGAATGTCTTGTTTATGATGATTAAGTTTTCACTTGATAGATAATGCACAATAAAAAAGGGCTCTAAAAGCCCTTTTTTTATTTATTAATTCTTATTAGTAATCTCTATTAAAGTCAGATGGACTTCCTGTAAGTGAACATACAACCGACTCTTCATTTTTCATTTCCTTGACTTCTACAATTGGTCTTCCCATTTTCTTCAAAACCTCAATATCTTGAATGGTTTGACATCTAGCTATTATTTTTCCTTGTTGATCAAAGCAAGTATAGAAATTCATATTTTTTTTAAAGAAGTATCTTATTTATGACTAATTTTCATTATTAAATCAAGTGTTTTTTTTACAAAAAAATTTTAAATTTAGGTTAGATCCTTTTCCACACTTCAGAAAGCAGTGCAGATAAACCTTTTTTTAAAGATGAAGAAATAACAAAAACTTTCTTTTTAGATAAATTTTCTAACTTATTTGAAATTATTTTCAAATAATCATTATCTACCAGCTCCATTTTATTCAATACTATTATCCTTTCTTTATCTAAAAGACCTTTTCCATATTTTTTTAATTCCTGTTCAATTATCTCAAAATCATGTAAAGGATTTTCTGAAATTGCATCAATTAAGTGAACAAGTATCTTCGTTCTTTGGATGTGCCTTAAAAAATCATGCCCTAAACCTACTCCATCAGCTGCCCCTGATATTAATCCAGGAATATCCGCAAAAAGGCAACCATTCCCATCAATTTTTCTTACTACACCTAAATTAGGTATTAGAGTTGTGAAAGGATAATTTGCGATTTTTGGACGGGCCGATGATACGACAGAAATCAAAGTACTTTTCCCAGCATTCGGAAGGCCAATAATCCCAACCTCTGCAAGAAGTTTTAGTTCTAATTGAACCTCCCATATCTCACCATCTTTTCCTTCAGTGAAGGATTCTGGGGCTCTATTTTGATTACTTAGATAGTAAGCATTACCATGACCACCTCTTCCTCCAATGGCAATAGTTAAACTCTGTTTATCTTTAGTTAAGTCTCCTAGAATAATACCAGTTTTAATATCTCTTATTTCTGTACCGCAGGGAACTTTAAGGATTGTATCCTCACCTGAAGCACCTGATCTCTTATTAGGACCTCCTTTGCATCCATCTTTAGCAATTATTTCACGTTTGAATTTGAAATCTAATAGTGTCTGAAGATTATTATCAGCTACCAAAATAACTGAACCCCCTCTGCCACCATTTCCCCCCGAAGGTCCTCCAGCAGGAACGAATTTTTCTCTTCTAAATGAAACTATTCCATTTCCACCTTTTCCAGCTTTAAGAATAATGTTTGCTTGATC
This sequence comes from Prochlorococcus sp. AH-736-L23, assembly GCA_028141225.1. Taxonomy (GTDB): domain Bacteria; phylum Cyanobacteriota; class Cyanobacteriia; order PCC-6307; family Cyanobiaceae; genus Prochlorococcus_A. Next base: position 13,513 of record JAOIPS010000023.1, on the reverse strand, counting down.
AATAAATTGCACTTAATACGCTTATTAAATAGTTTTCTAAATATTTTAAATTTTATTTTATCCACGCAATACTGCAACCAGTTCCACCCTCGTTGTTGGCTGCATCTTCAATCTTATCAACATAATTTAAACCTGATAACCACTTTCTTAGTCCTTTTTTTAATTTCCCTGTGCCAATTCCATGAACAATCCATAGCGGTCCATGAAAATTTCTAATTTTCTCCTCAATAATTATTTCAGCTTCATGAACTCTTAGTCCTCTTACGTCAATTGTATTTTTACTCGTTCTAATTTTAGAAAAAGAAAAATCTTCTCTTCTAGACTTGATCTCAATTTTTGAAATTTTGAAATTAGGCTTTTCTCCATTAACGCCTTCAAAGTCATTAACAGATAATGTGCTTCTGAATGAACCACATTTAACTTCGTAAAAACCTGCTTTTTTATCTAGATCAACAATTTGTCCCATACTATTTAGACTTTTAATTTTTACAAAATCACCTACTTGAGGATCCCATGATATTGACTTTTCAAATTTTTTTTGGGTTAGATGTTCCGTCTCAATTTCTTTTAATCTTTTTCCAATAATTCTAGTATCCTCCCCACTAACATTTTTATCTCTTAATTTTTTAATCAAATCTATTACCTCTTTTTTAGCGGATACAATGTGTTTTGATAATTTAAACCTTTCAATTTCCTGGATTTTTTCAGCATTTATTTTTTGAAATTCATAATTTCTCTTCAGTTCATCATGTAATATTTCAGTCCTTGCAATGAGTTCTGCAGCTGCTTCTGCAGAATTTTGTTGTTTAATCTTCTCTTCCTCAAGTCCTTTTATAATACTGTTGATTTTATCAACTTCTTTTGGCTTAAGATAATTTGCGGCTTCGTTGAGTATGTTTTCGTCTAGACCAATTCTCTTTGAAATTGACAAAGCATTACTTCTCCCAGGAATACCCCAGTTGAGTATATATTTTGGTCTCAAAGAATCCTCATCAAAGGCAACTGATACGTTTTCAAATCTTGAGTCTTTATATTTTAGAGCCTTAATATCTCCATAATGTGTAGTTGCTAAAGTGATATCAGATTTATTTGCAAATTCTTTTAATAAAGCCATTGCTAGAGCACTTCCTTCAAGAGGATCTGTACCTGATCCAATCTCATCTAACAAAACAACTGATAATCCTTTCTTATTATCAAGTGAATCTAATATCTCTTTTATGCGGGATATATGACCACTGAAAGTAGATAAATTTTCTTCTAATGATTGATTATCTCCTATATCCGCATATATATTCGGACAGAAAGGGATAATAGGATTATTAGTTGAGGGTATAAATAAACCTGCTCTAGCCATAAGTAAAGACAAACCCAACCCTTTTAAAGCTGCCGTTTTACCTCCAGTATTTGGACCTGTAATAGCTATAACCTTAATATTTCTATTTATATGAAAATCGACAGCCACTGGGGGAGGAGACCCTTTTTTCTTATGTTCCCAAATCAATAACGGATGAGAAAAGCCAATTAAAGAAATAATAGGATTTTTCTCAAACGTAGGTTTTTTACCTCCAATCCATTTCGAATATCTTGAACGAGTTAAAGCATTTTCTAATCTCAATAAAATAGATGCCATTTCAACAAGATTTTCTGAATTATCACTAACAACATGGGACCATTTCTTAAGTAGTTTAAATTCTTCTGCTGTAATCCTAGCCTCTAAAGAAGCAATCTTATTCCCCTTAGTTACTACACTTTCAGGTTCAAAATATACTGTATTTCCTGAAGATGAAGAGTCATGAATTATACCTTTAAATTTATCTACATAATTCACTTTCAACGCTAAAACAGGCCTTCCATATCGATCTCCAATAGTGGTATCTTGCAAATAAGTTAAATTCTTTTTGATAAATTTCTCAACTAATATTTTTCTTTCAAGTTTCTTAGATAATAATTCTTTTCTAAGAATAAATAGTTCATTACTAGCATTGTCTGAAATCCTTCCATTAGATTCAATACCTTTTTTAAAAATCGTTTCGATATTCTGATGATCAATTAAATTTTTTGTGAATGATGAAATATAAGGCCTTTGTTCAAAATCTAAAAAGATTTTTTTTAAATTTCTTGCTGCAGCGATTGTTTTCGCTATTTCTAACAATTCAAAAGATGAAATTACACCTCCCTTGGAACAAATCTCAATATTTCTACTAATATCAAAAACACCAGAAAAACTAATTGATTTATCCGAATTATTTTCCAGCTCATTTATTTCAAAAGTTTCATTCAAAAGTCCTTTCGATGTATCGTAATCTGAAGGAATAACAAAACTTAAAATTTCTCGTTTACCCATTTCCGTTGATGCGAATGTGGATAAATGCGTTTTCAATGAATCCCACTCTAAAAGGCTTATAGATTCTTCTTCTAAGGTTTTATCTGAATATGATTTTTTAGAATAGCTTTTCTCTTGCATACAAAAAAAAGAATCAAACATTCGATTGAATCCCTTCAGGAGGAACATAAAGCATCTCGAGCCAGTTTCCTTCAGTATCCTTCATATAAAAAGATGCTGTTCCATCTCTATGCTCATGTAAAGGCCCAACTTTTACTCCAGAATTTTTTAATTCATTTTGAATATTTTCCACTTCTTTTTTATTTTCAAAATGAAAAGCAAAGTGAGGTCCCGCAGCTTTGTAGCTAGGGCCTAACAACGCAAGTCCATCTTTCCCTTTCCCAGCTTCTAAATAAGACCAATCTTTATCATCCCAAACCAAATTCATGCCCAGCTTTATATAAAAGGATTTCGCCCTTTCGAGATTCTCTACTCTAAGTGCAATGTGACCAATCCTATTTACTCCTTGTGAAAACTTCAAAACAAAGCAGTTAATTTATTTCTTTTCTAAGAATAAACCAAATTTTTGTTAATAATGAGTTTTTAAGTGTCCTGCAACCATTGAGAAGCATCACAAGCATGATATGTGAGTATTAATTTTGCTCCTGCTCTCTTAAAACTAAGCAATGTTTCTAAAACAATGTCTTTTTCATTAATCCAGTTTTTCATAGCAGCAGACTTTACCATGGAATACTCCCCACTAACGTTGTATGCAGCTATGGGTTTGTTTGAAAAAGTGCTTAATCTATAAACAATATCCAAGTATGAAATTCCAGGTTTTACCATTAAAATATCAGCCCCTTCATACTGATCCAATGCAGATTCTATTAAAGCCTCTTTTGAATTAGCAGGGTCCATTTGATATGTAGACTTATTGTTTGGAATTATTTTCTTACTATTTTCTCTAGGAGCCGAATCCAAAGCAGTTCTAAATGGTCCATAATAAGCAGATGAATATTTTGCTGTGTAACTAATAATACCTACATCACTAAATCCTTGACTATCAAGAGCAGCTCTGATTGCTCCAACTCTCCCATCCATCATGTCACTAGGGCCAATAAAATCTGCTCCAGCTCTTGCTTGTGTTAAAGATTGCTTTTTTAAAATTTCAATTGTTTCGTCGTTCAATATTTTTCCAGTTTCATCAACTAATCCATCATGACCATCACAAGAGTATGGGTCCAAGGCAACATCAGTCATTATTGACATTTCTGGTATCTCTTTTTTTAATATTCGAATAGCTTTAGGTATTAAACCGTCTTCATTAAAACATTCTGCTCCATCTTCAGTCTTTAGGCTATCGTTGATTTTTGGGAAAAGAACCACACACCTTATTCCCAATTCCCATGCCCTAGTAACTTCCTTAATTAAGCCATTAATATCCCATCTATAAGTTCCGGGCATTGCTGAAATTTCCTCTTTAAAATCTTTTTCATGAATAAATAATGGATATATAAAGTCCGATGCCTTTAGATGGTTTTCTCTGACCATTTCTCTGATTGCCTCAGTTCTTCTTAATCTTCTGGGACGAATAATCGAATTCATTTGAATATTATTTAAATTGAAAAATATTTATCTAATACATTAATCGCTTGACTCACACATAAATCAATCAGAGACTACTTTTGTTCAGGAAAATTAACTAAAGTTTATTTAAAAAGAGCAAAAAAAGTTACAAAAATATTTTGCACAAACTTCATTTTTCACAAATTTACGTCATAAAGAGATAATATCTTTTAGTTAAGTATTTATTTTAAGGAGAGTATCTTTGAAAATAATTAATGGATTTCATCTAAAGAATGTGAGGGGAGATATTCTAGGAGGGATCACAGCTGCAGTGGTAGCTTTACCTCTCGCTCTTGCTTTTGGTAATGCTGCGTTAGGACCTGGCGGAGCAATTTACGGACTATATGGTGCAGTAGTAGTTGGTTTTTTAGCAGCATTGTTCGGTGGAACACCTGCTCAGGTTAGTGGACCTACCGGTCCCATGAGTGTAACTGTTGCTGGCGTAGTAGCAGGCTTAGCAGCAGTGGGGGTTCCAAGAGATCTCTCTGCAGGACAAATTTTACCTTTAGTGATGGCAGCGGTAGTCATTGGCGGCTTACTGCAGATATTATTTGGGATTCTAAAACTAGGAAAATACATTACTTTAGTTCCATATTCTGTTGTGTCAGGATTTATGTCTGGTATTGGAGTCATAATCATTGCACTTCAGATTGGACCATTACTAGGTATTAGCACTCGTGGTGGGGTAGTCGAATCTTTATCTACTGTATTTTCAAATTTCCAGCCAAATGGTGCTGCTATTGGAGTTGCAATAATGACTCTAGGTATAGTATTTCTAACTCCTAGAAAAATAAGTCAATGGGTTCCTTCTCCTCTATTGGCCTTATTAATAGTAACTCCAATATCAATTTTAATTTTTGGAGACGGAGCTATCGACAGAATTGGAGAAATCCCGAGGGGAGTTCCATCTTTAAATTTCCCAAGTTTTAATCAATATTTCCCAATTATTTTCAAGGCAGGATTAGTCCTTGCAGTACTTGGCGCTATTGACTCCTTACTGACATCTCTAGTAGCAGATAATATCTCTCAAACAAAACATAATTCTGATAGAGAACTTATTGGTCAAGGGATAGGAAATGCTGTAGCAGGTCTGTTTTCAGGTTTACCTGGAGCAGGAGCAACCATGAGAACAGTTATAAATGTTAAATCTGGAGGATCAACTCCCATTTCTGGTATGGTTCACTCAGTTGTATTGTTGATAGTTTTAGTTGGTGCTGGACCTTTAGCTGAGCAAATACCAACTGCATTGCTAGCAGGAATTCTTATAAAAGTAGGCCTAGATATTATTGATTGGGGATTCTTGAGGAGGGCACACAAATTATCTTTAAAAACATCAGTAGTAATGTACGGAGTACTTTTAATGACTGTTTTTTGGGATTTAATTTGGGCAGTTCTAGTCGGTGTATTCATAGCAAATATGCTCACTATTGATTCAATAACCGAAACTCAACTAGAAGGTATGGATGAGGATAATCCTTTATCAGAAGATGATCAAGCAAAAAATGCATTGCCTGCTGATGAAAAAGCACTTCTAGATAGATGTGCAGGAGAAGTAATGTTGTTTAGGCTAAAAGGGCCACTTAGTTTTGGAGCAGCTAAAGGTATATCTGAGAGAATGATGCTTGTAAGAAACTACAAGGTTTTGATATTAGATATTACTGATGTACCAAGACTTGGAGTCACGGCGACTCTCGCAATAGAAGACATGATGCAAGAAGCAAAAAATAATTCCAGAAAAGCATTTGTTGCTGGTGCAAATGAAAAAGTAAAGGATAGATTAGCTAAGTTTGGAGTTGAAGGCATTATTGAAACAAGAAAAGAAGCTTTAGAAACTGCTCTAAATGAAATAGCCTAGTAATTTATGGAAATAAATCCAATTCTGCAAAATGTATTAGCCCCGCCAGTTCTTTTCTTTTTGATTGGAGCAATATCAGTACTCTTTAAATCTGATTTAGAAATACCAGCTCCATTACCTAAACTCTTCTCCTTATATTTACTCCTAGCTATTGGTTTTAAAGGAGGTATAGAGATTCAGAAAAGTGGTTTCACTAATCAAGTTTTGCCTACTTTAAGCGCTGCAATACTTATGTCACTAGTTATCCCTCTGATTGGATTTTTAATTTTAAGATTTAAGTTTGATGTCTTTAATTCAGCCGCAATAGCAGCAGCATACGGATCGATTAGTGCTGTTACATTTATTTCCGCAGAAAGTTTTTTGGAAAGTCAAAAAATAGCTTTTGATGGCTTTATGGTTGGCGCCTTAGCTCTGATGGAGTCTCCTGCAATAATTGTTGGATTATTACTTGTGAAATTTGCAGCTCCCAAAAATAGACCAAAATCAAGAAAAATGCATCTAAGCGCAATATTACATGAATCACTTTTGAATGGATCAGTTTATTTATTGCTCTCAAGCTTGATTGTAGGATTTCTCACTGCTTCCAGTAATCCATCAGGAATTGAAAAAATGGAACCTTTTACTGGACAATTATTCTATGGAGCAGAATGCTTCTTCTTGTTAGATATGGGAATAGTCGCTGCTCAAAGATTGCCAAGACTGAAAAATGCGGGTTCGTTCTTGATTGGATTTGCCATTTTTATGCCTTTATTTAATGCATTTATTGGTGTTATCGTTGCAAGATTTTTATCTTTAGGACCTGGCAACGCACTTTTATTTGTGGTTTTATGTGCAAGCGCCTCTTATTTAGCAGTTCCTGCAGCGATGAGGATGACAGTTCCAGAAGCTAAATCTAGTTATTATATTTCAACAACACTAGGTCTAACTTTCCCATTCAATATAGTTCTCGGCATTCCCATATATATGAGTTTAGTAAACACTATTATCCCACTTTCCCCTTTATAAAAATGAAAAGATTAGACTTAATATTTAGTGAAAGAGAACTAGATGCAATCATTAAAACATTAGAAAAAGCAAATGTTCCTGGATATACAGTTATGAAGCACGCTACAGGCAGAGGGCCTGAAAGAGTTGTGACTGAAGATATGGAATTTACAGGATTAGGAGCAAATGCTCATGTAATTGTTTTTTGTGAGCAAGAATTAATAGATAAAATGAGAGATAACATCAGGGACGATTTGAGCTATTACGGAGGAGTGGCTTATATTTCTGAAGCAACACCCCTTTAAATTTAAGAAGAAATATTTATTTTTAAGAATGAATCCAATCTACTCTTATATTTTTTCTACTATTTAAATATCTATCAATTGACATTGCGGCAATACATCCATCAGAAGCTGCAACTACGGCTTGCTTAAATGGTGTATTTCTTATATCTCCAATAGCCCATACTCCATCAGAATTTGTAGACATAAAGTCGTCAACAATAACTCCTCCGTCTTCTTTTAAAGCAATTTGATCCCCTAAAAAATCAGTAATCGGCTTTGAACCGCTCATGTAGACAAACACTCCATCTAAGTTTAAATTGATAGGATTTTCCTCTTGCTTATTTTTTACAACAACCCCATTAACACCCATATCATCACCTAATATTTCCAATAATCTTGTTCTACTCCAATGTTTTATATTTGAATTATCCATCAGTTCCATAGCTTCTTCATTATCTGATTTAGGATCACTTGATGTAATCCAATGCACAGTTGATGCGAATTTAGTTAGAACAGTTGCCTCTTCAATTGCCTCTTTATTCACTCCAACAACGGCAACTTCTCTATTTTTATAAAAAGCCCCATCACATGTAGCACAATAACTTACTCCTTTGCCGAGAAAATCCGCTTCGCCCTTAAATGATGCAGGTCTACCCATAGCTCCGCTTGCAAGTACAAGTGCTTTAGCTTTAAAAGTACCTTCAGGTGTATAAACCATTTTCCATTCTCCACTAGCGTCTATTCCAAACACTTGTGCTCTTCTGTAGTCTGTTCCATATTGCACAGCCTGTTCTCTCATTAAAGTAAGTAATTTCTCTCCACTTATATCAACCGGAACACCTGGATAGTTAGCTATTTGATGAGTAATTGCTAAGGCGCCAACAGATGGATTTTTATCTAAAATTACCGTCTTTAAATTTGAACGAGATGTATAAAGTGCGCAAGTACATCCGGCCGGACCTCCTCCGATAATAACTACATCTGACTCAATGATTTCCAATTTTAAAAAACTCCTTTTTTAGTAGTTAATTAGATGAGTTCTTGGTTAGAAGATATTTTTGAAGTAAATACCTGAACCTTTGTATAGATATAAGTTAAAAGAAAAAAGAGAAAAAAGCTTAATATAGAAACAAACTTACATAGGAAAAACCTAAAAAATTGATTATCAAAATGATCAGTTACGTGATATGTTCTGTATTGATCTATTATTAGGTCATATCGAAAAATCAATTGCCGTTGAAACATTATATTTTTCATGACCAACTCTGATTACCTTTTAAAAGCTGCCATTAAGAAAGTAACCGAAAAATTAAACGAGATATTGGTTGAAAAAATTGAAGAGGCAACAAATATTGCTCAAGATGCTCCAGAAATTTTCAAAAAAGAATTTGATAGTTTAAAAGAATCCATAATCGAAGAAGCCTCAAGACTGGAAAGAGCCGAAAATATTCAAGAAAATGAATCTACAAATACTTATAAAGATTCCAAAATAAAAAAAGCTTTAAATGAAATTGAAAGTATCAATAAACAAATTGATCTCTTTAATAAAACAATAAATAATCAAATTAAATGAGTTATCACATTCTTCATCATCGTTTAAAAAAATTGAATAGGGCCTTTCTTATTTGGATAACTCTGATTTCCCTTTTAATAAATTTATGGATAGATAATATTAGATTTACAATTTTTCAAACTAAGAACAATGAAAAAAGTAGGGTCCAAATTATAAGAGCTAGGTGGTTTACTAATCAATTAATAAAGCTTGGATCAGCATTTATTAAAATTGGACAATTATTATCAGCGAGACCTGATTTAATTCCTAATACCTGGATACAGGAATTGTCTAAATTACAAGATCAAGTTCCTAATTTTTCATTTACGCAAGTTGAAGAAACTATAAGAGAAGAACTTGGATCTAAGTTTAATGAAATAGATCAAATAATATCTGATCCTGTTGGATCAGCATCACTAGCTCAGGTCCATAAGGCGACTTTAAAAGATGGTAAGAAAGTAGTATTTAAAGTCCAAAGACCTAATTTAAAAGAATTATTTATTATCGATTTGGGCATAATGCAGCAAATAGCAGGATTATTGCAAAAAAATAAGAATTGGAGTCGAGGTAGAAATTGGGTTGAGATTGCCAAAGAGTGTAGGAAAGTTCTCATGAAGGAGCTTGATTTTAATTGTGAAGCACAATATGCAGCAAGATTTAGACAGCAATTTCTTGAAGATGAAAATGTTGCAGTTCCTGAAGTAATTTGGAATATGAGCAGTGAAAAAGTCCTTTGTTTAAGTTATCTAGAAGGAACAAAAATAAGCGATTTAGAAAAATTACAATCACAAGAAATTGATTTACCTAAAATCGCAGAAATAGGCGCAATCAGTTATTTAAAACAATTAGTAAATTATGGTTTTTTTCATGCAGACCCTCATCCAGGGAATCTAGCAGTTTCAAATGAAGGTAAATTAATATTTTATGATTTTGGAATGATGGGCAATATCTCAAATAATCTTCAAACAAGATTAGGGGGAATGGTTAAGGCTGCTGCTTTAAGAGACGCCTCATCACTTGTCAGTCAATTACAACAAGCTGGGCTAATTTCAAAAGATATTGATGTAGGACCAGTCAGAAGATTAGTCAGATTGATGCTTAAAGAAGCCTTAACACCGCCATTTAGTCCAAATATTATTGAAAAATTATCTGGAGATTTATACGAACTTGTTTATGAAACTCCATTTCAACTACCAGTAGATTTAATCTTTGTGATGAGAGCTTTATCAACTTTTGAAGGAGTTGGTAGAATGCTTGATCCAGGGTTTAACCTTGTATCAGTTACCAAGCCTTATTTAATAGAACTTATGACTTCAAATAATCAAACTCCCAACGATTTAATTAACCAATTTGGAAGGCAAGTAGGTGAACTAGGATCTAAAGCTGTTGGCATTCCCAAAAGAATAGATGAAAGTTTAGAAAGATTAGAGCAGGGCGATTTACAATTGCAAATAAGAATGGGTGAGTCTGATAGGCAATTCAAAAAAATGTTTACTGCTCAAAAAACTTTAGGCCATTCAATTCTTATAGGAAGCTTATCAATTGCATCTGCTTTACTAGTAACCAATAAACAAAATAATTTTGCATTGTTGCCACTTTTTTTTGCACTACCAATCAGTATTGATTGGATAAAGTGTCAATTAAGTATGAGAAAAGGCTCACGTTTGGAAAAACTTAAGCGCTAAAAAACTATATATTTTTGGGACCTAAGCCTAAAGCTCCAGCGAATCTTGCTTGATTTCCTAATTCCTCCTCGATTTTTAAAAGCCTATTATATTTTGCAATCCTTTCACTTCTGCTCAAAGAGCCTGTCTTGATCTGACCCGATCTTGTGGCGACAGATAAATCTGCAATTGTTGTATCTTCAGTCTCACCACTTCTATGACTAATAACACTTGTGAAACCGGACATTTTAGCTAACTCAATAGCTTCCAAAGTTTCAGTTAATGTTCCAATTTGATTTACCTTTATTAGGATTGAATTGGCAGATTTTTCCAAAATCCCTTTCCTTAATCTTTCTGTATTAGTAACGAATAAATCATCACCTACAAGCTGAACTTTATTTCCTAATTCTTTGTTTAATTCTGACCAGCCATCCCAATCATCCTCAGCTAAACCGTCCTCAATTGAAACTATTGGATAATTAGAAACTAATCTTGAAAGATAGGAAATCATTTCAGAACTATTTAAACTTTTACCTTCATATTTATAAATACCATTACTATAAAATTCAGTACTAGCAGCATCTAAAGCTAAAGATACCTGCTCACCAGGCTTAAATCCGGCTTTTTGAATTGCTTCTAATAATAAGTCCCCTGCTTCTTCGCTTGATGACAAATCAGGGGCAAATCCACCCTCATCCCCTACAGCAGTAGATAGACCTTTTTGATCAAGCAATGATTTTAATGAGTGAAAAATTTCAGTACCCATTCTTAATGATTCACTGAAATTATTAACTCCATGTGGGACAAGCATAAATTCCTGAAAATCAAGACTATTTGGTGCATGAGCACCACCATTTATTACATTCATTAATGGGACTGGAAGGAGATTGGATAATGGATCTCCAAGATACCTATATAGTGGAACGTCTAAAGCATTTGCTGATGCTCTGGCAGTTGCAAGACTTACCGCAAGGATTGAATTTGCTCCAAGGTTAGATTTATTAGGAGTTCCATCAATTTCAATCATTAATTTATCTACTGCAGTTTGATCTAAAGCTGACAAACCACATAAAGCCGGGGATATTGTTTCATGAATTTTGTTAACAGCATTTAAAACACCCTTCCCCATATACTTGGAATCACCATCCCTTAATTCATGTGCCTCATGAGCTCCAGTGCTAGCTCCGCTGGGAACAATTGCTCTACCACTTGCACCACATTCCAAAAATACTTCTGCCTCTACAGTTGGATTACCTCTGGAATCAAGGACTTGCCTTGCTTCAACAGTATCAATAAGAAAATCAATAGTTTCTTTCACAATTTAATTATTACTATTTAAATCCTATTAATAGCTGAACTATTTGGCTAATATCTGAAATATATATGTTAGACAAATAAAATTTTTTTCATAAAAGTTCAAATATTAGTTAACACTTTTATTAATTCCAAAGTCCCCGCAACCCCTCTCATAAAAATATTTTTAAAATTCATCTTACAATTTGAAAATTATTGGATGATTATTAATGCAGATCCTATTTAGAATATTAATTAATAATCAACAGTAGTTTTATAGTTTATGAGAGAAACCCTTACATCCAGTCCTGAACTATTTAGCGATATCAGTTGGAACCTTCTTTTATTAGGGGAAGAAACCGCAAAAAAATGGGATCATAGCGAATTTAATATTGAACACATAATTCATACATTGTTCTCGTCAAGTGAATTCTTTGCTTTCATTGAAAAATTATCAATCGACCAAGATACAGTTTTAGACATAACAGAAGATTTTTTAGAAGAGACACCAACAAATGAGTCAGATATTTTTACTATCGGAGAAGATTTAGAAATTTTGTTAGATAATGCGAATCAGATTAAAACTCAATGGGGATCAAGATTAATAGAAATCCCTCATTTACTAATTGCTCTTGGAAGAGATTTAAGAATTGGAAATTATGTTTTTGAAGAAGGAAACCTTTCAATGGAAAAATTAGAGGAAGAATTAAAGTTTTACCCAAATATTAATCAATCAAAAGATTCTTTTAATTATGGGAAGGTAATTGAAATAAATAATCAATCTAATTTTGAATCAGACAAAGAAACTTTAGTTAAAGAAGAAAAATTGAAAAAAGCTATTGTTCCATTACCGAAAAGTGAGCTTCAAATTGAAACCAAAAAACAAGTTGGAAATGATGAAAATGCTCTTTCAATTTATGGAAAAGATTTAACAGAATCAGCTAAAAAAGGCTTATTGGATCCCGTTTTAGGAAGAGAAAATGAGATCAATAACTTAATGAGGGTACTCTGCAGAAGAAACAAAAATAACCCTATACTTATTGGAAATCCTGGAGTTGGTAAAACCTCAATTGCAAAATTACTTGCTCAATTAATTGTAGACAAAAAAGTTCCTGATACTTTAAAGGACTTAAAAATTATTTCACTTGACATAGGTGCATTAGTTTCTGGGACCAAATTTAGAGGTCAACTAGAGGAAAGACTAAGCTTAATAATGCAGGAACTAAATAATCCAAACCAAGGAATGATTCTATTTATTGATGAAATTCACTCAATATTAAGTTCTGACAGATCTTCTACAGGCATCAGTAATATCTTAAAACCTTTACTAGCTGAAGGAGAACTTAGATGTATCGGTACAACAACACCTGAGAAATTTCGTGAAACTATTGAAAAAGATCAAGCATTAAATAATTGCTTTCAAAAGATAGCTGTTAATGAACCTTCAGTAGAATTAAGCGCAAAAATATTACAAGGGATCAAAAAGAAATATGAATTACATCATGGCATAAAAATTTCTGAAGAGGCTGTAAACTATTCCGCAAAATTAGCCGATAGATACATCAGCGATAAATGTCTCCCTGATAGTGCAATAGATTTAATTGATGAAGCAGCTGCACAGTTGAAAATCGAGTCTAGTAATATGCCTCAAATCATTCTTCAACAAGAAGACAAACTTAATACTATTGATGAAAAATTGAATAATTTGCAAGGAGAAAATATCGAAGCTCAAGAAAAACTATTTAATAATAGAAAACAATCAGAGGCAAAATTAAACGTTCTTTTAGGAAATTGGAACAATTTACGTGAAGAAATGGAGGAATTATCTATTTTAATGAAAGAAGAAGATAAGCTAACCAAAAAAATTAAAGATAAATCAAATCGCGAAATTGAAAATGATCTAGATTATTTAGAAAAGCTTGAAGAAGAGTT
>JAOIPS010000022.1 GCA_028141225.1 Prochlorococcus sp. AH-736-L23 | reverse complement strand
TTTAAAACCAAAAGGAGCTGTATTTGGAAGTAATCAAGACAAGAATGCTTACATTCCATTAACCACAATGGTCAATAGAATTACAGGGAAGGACCCAACATATGGAGTAAGTTTAAGCTTTATTAGTGTTGAAGCGATAAATAAAAATGCAACTAGTGCTGCTAAATTTCAGATTACTAACTTATTAAGACAAAGACATAAAATTATCAGAGATGATGACTTTGCGGTTAGATCTCAAGAAGATGCACTGAATATAGTAACCAACATAACAAGTGGACTAACTTTTTTATTGGCTGGTATTGGGGCAGTATCTTTAGTGGTTGGAGGCATAGGAATCATGAATATTATGCTCGTTTCTGTAAGCGAAAGAACTGAAGAGATAGGACTTAGAAAGGCAATAGGAGCAAAACAGTCAGATATATTAATTCAATTTTTAATTGAGGCATTGATTTTATCTACAATTGGAGGATTAATTGGAACAACAACGGGATTATCAGGTGTTTTTCTATTATCTCTGATAACACCACTTCCTGCATCAGTAGGAGTTACAACTACTTTTTCCACCATGATTATTTCAGGATCAATAGGTTTAATCTTTGGCGTTTTACCTGCTAAAAGAGCCTCTAAATTAGATCCAATTGTTGCATTGAGAAGTTTATAAATAGAATTTATAATAATGCTCAATTTTTATAAATTAATTGAGATACTGGTGAGTCTTCAATCACTAGTTATAACATCAATGTTGCCTGTTTATATTCCACTACCTTTCATCTATAAATCTAGTAATAACTTTGAGTTGCCTATTACATGGCAAATTCCATCAATCATTTTATTAACACTTATATTTCATAAAAAAATTGTTTTCAGAGCATTATATATATATATAATTTTGGGGTTATTTATATTTCCTATCTTTAATCAAGGAGGTTCAATAGGTTATTTGCTCACTCCAAATTTTGGTTATTTATTAGGTTTATATCCCTTAATAAAAATAATTGATAATTTAAATGCTAGAAATAAAATAAAAGTTGGAAACTTTTTAAAAAATGGATTTGTAGCCATAAGTGCTATGCATTTAACTGGAATATTCTACAATTTCATACAAACTATACTCTACAGTCAATTTAATTTATTTTTATATAATTTAGGAAAATACTCATTTGGCAAGATTGGATATCATTTTTTAATGCTTTTTCCACTTTTATTACTTATTAAACCTATAGAACGTTTAAAACGTAAAAATTAATGATTAATAAAATAAAAACAAAATTATATTTTTTATCTTTAAGTATTTTTATTGTTCTAATAGATCAATTTACGAAATATTTAATATTTTATAATAATAAATTATTTATTAATAAAGATTTTATTTTATTCAAATTAGACTTTGTAAAAAATTACGGGGCAGCATTTAACATATTAAGTGGTAGTAGAATATTTTTATCTTTAATAAGTATTGTTTTTTCAATATTACTTATTTATTTAATATTTAGGAAAAAAACGTCAACGTTATTCGATCTGTATTCTTACAGCTTTATCCTTGGGGGAACTATTGGTAATGGTATAGATAGGATATATAAAGGTTTTGTGCTTGATTTTATAAATTTAAATATTATAAATTTTCCAGTATTTAATATTGCTGATATATCTATTAATATTGGTTTCATTTTTTTACTGTATAACATTTTTAAAAACAATTGATAAAATGAATTACTTGAAATTAAAGTATATAAAGTATGCAGTATTAATATTATTTCTATATATTTTATTTTCGATATTTATAAGAATAGTAAATATTTATACCCTTTTATTTTTAATAGTAATCATTTATATCTTTTATAATTTTGATAAAAAATTATTTAAAAAAATAGTTTATAAAGTTATATATAAAAATAAAAAAAATACACTTTCATTCAAAAATACATATGGTGCTGCCAAGATAAGTTTGGAAGGAGTCGAGAAAATTAACAAAAAAATTAACGATAAAGTAAAAGCTGAATTGTTAAATTACCAAAAAATTAAACTAGAGTCCCAATTAAAAACAGGAGATTACAAAGTTACTCTTTTTGGAGCAGGATCCTCAGGAAAAACATCTATAGCAAGATCCTTATTGAAAAATATTGTCGGTCAAACCTCAGCGAAAATAGGTACAACTAAGCAAATTAATAGCTTTAAAATTCGTATACCAATTTTAAAAAGAAACATTAATATAGTTGATACTCCGGGTTTATTCGAACCATCTAAATTAGGAGAAGAAAGAGAAAAAGCAACAATCATACAAGCATCAAATTCTGACTTAGTTCTTTTTGTGTTAGATCAGGACATAAATAAATATGAAAACTATCTAATTAAAGAATTATTAAAATTAAGGAAAAAGATAATAATAGTTCTAAATAAATGTGATTTGAGGTCTAGAGATGAAAATAACCTTATCAAAGAAAATATAATTTCTATAACATCCGCTAGAAAAAATAAAATTTCTGTCGTTCAAACAATTGCAGTCCCTCAAAAATCTCCCTATACAAAATCAGATGCTTTAAATTTAGTTCCAGAGGTGGGAAGTTTATTTAGAGAAATAATTGAAACCCTCGATAATAATGGTGAAGAGTTATTGGCGGATAATATTCTTTTTCGCTCAAATAAGTTAGGTATTAAAAGTAAAAATTTCGTACAAGAACAAAGATATTTAATGTCAAATAAAGTGATCAATAAATATATGTGGATAACAGGAGGTGTAATACTAGTTAATCCACTACCAGCTGTTGATTTTCTTACTACTACCTCCGTGAACCTTCAAATGATAATGGAGTTATCAAAAATATATGAAATAAAGCTTACAAAAAAAGATGCAAAAGATTTGGCGACTTCATTGCTAAGCGCATTGGCTAAACAAGGAATACTAAAAGGGGGTCTCGCCATTCTTTCTCCTGCTTTAGCTACGAGCATGACTAAAATAATATTATCTAAATCTATACAATCAGTTACAGCAGGCTGGTTAATAAGAATAGTAGGACTAAGTTTGATTGAATATTTTAAAAATGGTCAAGATTGGGGAGATGGAGGAATTCAAGAAGTAGTAGATAAGATCTATAGAATAAGTAAAAGAGAGGATATTTTAAATAATTTCGTAAAAGAAGCTATTTCAAAAATTGAAATGAAAAAATATTTTAAATCCAATAAAAGTTTGCCTCCATTTATAAATTAATATTGGATAATTGATCATTTAGATAAGTTCTGAAATCAAAGATAGTTATTAATAGTAAATAAGCAATGCAAATAGCTATAGAGATAAATCCTGTTACTATTGCAATAATTTTTGGTCTTCCCATATTCATTAGTTAAGCATCTAGAAGTCTCAAAAGTTCTTCAATATGAGAATCCTTTGTATTGTAATTTCCCATGACAACCCGTAAAAAATATTTACCCTTAAATTTTGGTCTAGAAAGCATAAAATTATTGTTAATTAGTTCATTTACTTTAGTTTGAGTCCATGTATCAGAGTCCTTTGGCTCAAGTTTATTTGGTAAGAATGAAACAATGTGAAGAGGACCTGAATATATATCAAATTTATTTTTACTAATATTTTTTATAAAAAAATCTTTTCTTTTAATTGATGATCTTAATATATTTTCTATTCCTTTGAGACCTAAAAAACGTAACCCAAGCCATAGTTTGATAACCTCTGCAGGTCTAGAACCTTGTATTCCTATTTCTCCTCTATTTGTAATATTTTCTTTAGATGATATATAGGGTAGTCCAGTATTAAAAGTATTTTCTAAAGTACTCATATTTGAAACCAATAACAAAGATGAAGTCTTTGTAATGCCAATAATTTTTTGTGGATTTATCGTTATCGAATTAGCCTGATTAATATTATTTAGACCTTCTATTGGAATAGAAGTTATAGCAAAAATCCCTCCAATTGAACCATCAATATGTAACCATATGTTTCTTTGTTTGCAGATTTCACTTATTTCTTTAATAGGATCAATGGCTCCTCTTACAGTTGTCCCAAGGGTGGCAACAATAGCAAATATTTTTTTATTTTCTATTGAACATTTATCTAAAGAGTTTTTCAGATCGTTTATATCCATTCGACCTTGATTATCAGTTTTAATCCTGACAAGATTCCTAGTATCAAGACCCATTACTCTTATACATTTTACGAAAGAAGAATGAGCATCTTCACTAACAAGTAATATAGAATTAGGATTCGTAGATAATCCAGCATTATTTCTAGCTGCAATAAGTGCATTCAGATTACTTAATGTACCTCCGCTAGCAGCTATACCTCCAGAGAAATCATTAAACCCTATTTTCTTGGCAAACCATTTGCATAATGATTCCTCTAGCAACGTTACACTTGGTGATAACTCGTAAGCGAGAAGATTATTATTTAAACCAGCAGCAATTAAATCTCCCAAAATGGAGAAAATTAAAGGTGGGGGGTCAAGGTGAGCTAGTGAGCCAGGATGAACGGGATTAAATGAATTATTCAAAAGAGATTCAATCTCAGAAAACAATTCTTCCTCAGAGTTACCATCTTCCTTAGGCATAATACAATTGAAACTCTCATCAAAAGGTAAAGGACCATTTTTATCAGCTTTAGAGAACCAGTCACAAAGAGTTTGACTTGCTCTATTCAGAAGAGTAATCAATTTGTCATTAGTCCCTAAATTTGAGGGGAAATATATATCTTTATTATTAATTAAATCTTCAGCCATCAGATAAGATATCTATTAATAATTCTATTCTCAATCTTGGTAAATGAGATATATTTTTGAAAATGGAAATAGTAATGAAGAACAACAAAAAAAAACAAATAATTCAAAATACACTTTGTGGATGAATTCGATATTAAGAAGATCCAAAGAAATTGGGAAAGTTGAGCTACCAATCTGTTCAATAATTTTAGATGAGAGAGGAAGATGTATCGGGAGAGGAGTTAACAGAAGGAATATAGATAAAGACCCATTAGGTCATGCTGAGATAATGGCACTTAGGCAGGCATCTCTAATAAAAAATGATTGGAGATTTAATGGATGTACTATTATCACAAATTTAGAACCTTGTACTATGTGTTCCTCTGCACTAATTCAAGCAAGGATGGGTAAAGTTATTTTTGGGGCTTACGATAAGAAAAGAGGTGGATTGGGTGGTTCAATTGACCTATCAAAACATGAAAGTGCTCATCACAAAATGGAAATAATTGGAGGTATCCTGGAAGATGAATGCAGTCAAATTTTACAGATTTGGTTCAAAAAGTTGAGGACTCAAAAATAGAAAATTTCTTTAGCTCGGTATCAAATAGGTTTAATAATCTATCAACATTCTCCTCACATGAATTAAAACCCATTAGCCCCACACGCCACACCTTTCCAGATAATTCTCCAAGTCCATTTCCTATCTCAATTCCAAAATTTCTTAAGAGATGATTTCTAAAACCATCCCCATCAACTGCTGGAGGTATTTTAACTGTGGTTAAAGTTGGCAATCTATAATCCTCTGATACAAGTAATTCCATTCCAAGACTTTCTAAACCATTCCACAATTTCTTTGCATTAGTGTTATGTCTATTCCAAACATTTTCTAAACCCTCATTCGCTATTAATCGCAAACCTTCACGAATCGCAAAATTCATGTTTACTGGAGCAGTATGATGGTAAACACGATCAGAACCCCAATATTTATTTAATAGAGATAAATCTAAATACCAGTTAGGTACTTTTGTTTTTCTTGAGCTTAGTTTTTCTTCAGCTCTTTTATTCATTGTAAAAGGGCTTAATCCAGGAGGACAACTTAATCCCTTTTGACTACAACTGTATGCTAGATCAATTTTCCATTCGTCTATCAATAATTCTAAAGCACCAAGTGAAGTAACAGCATCAACTAAAAATAAGCAATTATTTTTTCTACAAATATCCCCAATGCCATCAAGAGGTTGTAAAACACCACTTGATGTTTCAGCATGGACAATAGCAAAAATAGCGGGTTTTTTAGTCTCTATTTCATACTTAATTTCCTCATAAGTAAAAGATTCACCCCATGGTTTTTCAATAAAGGAAACTTGAGCTTTATATCTAGTTGCCATATCAACTAATCTATCTCCAAAATATCCTTTTTTAGCAATAAGAATTTTTTCGCCTTCTTCAATAAAATTAGCTATTGAAGCTTCCATAGCTGCACTACCAGTTCCGCTCATTGGGAGTGTAAGACGATTATTGCACTGCCAGGTATACCTTAAAAGTTGCTGAACGTCAGACATCAATGAGATATATGCCTCATCTAAATGACCAATAGGATTTAAAGAAAGAGCGCTTAAGACTTCTGGATGTGCGTTTGAAGGTCCAGGTCCTAATAAAAGTCTAGATGGAACATAAGTCTTTGAAAAATGAGATAAATTCTCTTTATTTAAAGCCCTAATAAGTTTTGCTTCTGTCAAAGAATTACATTCAATTACTTTTAAATTAAACTAATATCGTCGCTTAAGCGATATTTTTTTATAGAAATTAATTCAATTTAAATAATTAAGTAAATAATTATTAAAGTTATGACTTGAAACACTCAAAGAAGACCTCTAGTGTTGAAAAAAGTTACGGTTGATACATAATAAGAATCATCAAGTTATTAATTTCATAGAAGGTATCTCAAAAGTTATGTCTAAGTCTCCACAAGATGTTTTAAGTCAAATTAAAGATGAAGGAATTGAACTCATCGATTTAAAATTCACAGACATCCATGGTAAATGGCAACATTTAACTCTTACATCAGACATGATAGAAGAGGATTCATTTACAGAAGGTCTAGCATTTGATGGTTCATCAATAAGAGGTTGGAAAGCAATTAATGCCTCCGATATGTCAATGGTTCCCGATGCAAGTACAGCATGGATAGATCCTTTTTACAAACATAAAACTCTAAGTATGATTTGCTCTATCCAAGAGCCTAGAAGTGGAGAGCCTTATGATAGATGCCCAAGATCTTTAGCTCAAAAGGCTTTAAAGTACTTAGAATCCACTGGTATTGCTGATACAGCATTTTTTGGACCAGAACCAGAATTCTTCTTATTTGATGACGTGAGATACGACTCAAAAGAAGGTTCTTGCTTTTACAGTGTAGATACAATTGAAGCCCCATGGAACACAGGAAGAATTGAAGAAGGTGGAAATTTAGGATACAAGATCCAATATAAAGAAGGTTATTTCCCAGTTTCTCCAAATGATACTGCTCAAGACATCAGATCTGAAATGCTACTTTTAATGGGTGAATTAGGTATTCCCACCGAAAAGCATCACCATGAAGTTGCTGGTGCCGGTCAACACGAACTTGGGATGAAATTCGATTCATTAATAAATTCTGCTGATAACGTAATGACTTATAAATACGTTGTCAGGAATGTTGCTAAAAAATATGGGAAAACTGCCACGTTTATGCCCAAGCCTGTATTTAACGATAATGGAACTGGGATGCATGTTCACCAAAGTTTATGGAAGAGTGGTCAACCACTATTTTTTGGTGAAGGAGCATATGCAAATTTATCTCAAACTGCAAGATGGTATATCGGAGGCATACTTAAGCATGCTCCATCATTCTTAGCATTTACTAACCCAACCACAAATAGTTATAAACGATTGGTTCCAGGATTCGAAGCACCTGTAAATCTAGTTTATTCTGAGGGTAATAGATCAGCTGCAGTGAGAATACCTTTAACAGGTCCAAGCCCTAAAGCTAAAAGATTAGAGTTCAGATCAGGTGACGCACTTGCAAATCCTTACTTAGCATTTTCTGTAATGATGCTTGCTGGTATTGATGGAATTAAAAATCAAATTGATCCTGGTGATGGAGTAGATGTAGATTTATTTGAACTTCCAGCTGATGAACTTGCAAAAATTGATACAGTACCTTCATCTCTAAATGATTCACTTAATGCACTAAAAGCAGATAAGGATTATTTATTAGCTGGTGGAGTATTTACTGAAGATTTTATTGATAACTTTATTGATATAAAATACGAAGAGGTACAACAACTAAGACAAAGGCCTCATCCACATGAATTCTTCATGTATTACGATGCATAATTAAAAGAACTTTATTAGTTTAAATTAATCAATTTGAGAAATATCACAAAATATTCTCAAATTGATTTTTTTTTTGTTGGAATATATATATATACATTGAAAAATGGCTAGGGAATCTATCTCAAAAATTGCATATAAAACGCTACAACAAAGTAAAAGCATTGCAGGTTTCGCTCACAAGCAGATTAGTTCAAGATTAATGAATTTTATTCTTCCCGATTCGAGGCTTGAAAATTTTGATATAGATAAGGATCTACTAATGCAAATCCAAAATTCAATGGATAATTTAAGAGAAGAAGATTGGAATGATGCAGAGAAAAATATATATCCAAAAAAATTATTATTTGACGAACCATGGCTTAGATATCTAACTCAATATCCTAAAATTTGGCTCGATATGCCTAACACTTGGGATAGACGCAGAAAACAAAACTTTGATGATCTGCCAAAATCAATTGATAAAGATAATTATCCTCAATATTACTTGAGAAATTTTCATCATCAAACAGATGGTTATTTATCAGATTTTTCAGCTAGCATTTATGACCTACAAGTAGAGATACTTTTCAATGGAAGTGCTGACTCAATGAGGAGAAGAATAATAAAGCCAATAAAAGAAGGACTTAAAAGGTTTAGTGATAGAAAAAAAAGCTCTATAAAAATTCTTGATGTAGCTACAGGATCAGGAAGAACCTTAAAACAATTAAGAGCCGCATTTCCTAAAGAAAAAATTACAGGAATTGATTTGTCTGATTCATATCTAAAAGAGGCAAGTAGATATATTTCAGATTTAGATGGAGATTTAATTCAATTAATAAAAGGTAATGCGGAAGAATTACCTTTTGAAAATGATAGTTTTCAATGCATTTCTTGTGTTTACTTATTTCATGAATTACCTAGAACAATTAGAGCAAAAGTATTAAATGAATTTTTTAGAGTTCTTGAGCCTGGGGGGATATTTGTATTAGCCGATTCAATTCAAATAAGTGATTCACCTGATTTTACCTCGGTAATGGAAAACTTCTATAAATCTTTTCATGAGCCTTTTTATTGTGATTACATAAAAGAGGATATAAATTCTAAAATAGAGGAAATAGGATTTAAAGATGTAAAATCAAATTCTTTTTTTATGACCAAAGTATGGTCTGCTGTAAAGTAAATAAAAAATTCTATGACCTATTGGGATAAAGATACTATTAAGATTGTTCAAAGTCTTAATGAAAAATTAAAAATTGATCATTCTAATTGGCATAAAGATAAAGGAAATAAATATAAAAGATCTGCAGAACTAATTTCGGCGGGATTATGCCATTTAATTATTTCTTGCAATGAAAAGGAAACTATTGAGTATATAGAAGAAAGTGTTAAATGGTTAAAAGAAATTAACGTAGATCAACCATGCCCTAGTAAAAATCATCTTTTTAAAGCCAACTGAAGCCTATTACCTTTACTACTCCATCTAATGTCATCAAAACATTGATTAATAATGTAAAGGCCACGCCCACTTACACTACTTATTTTTTTTGGTAATTTATAGTCTCTTTTTTTTATTTCTAGACCATTGCCTTGGTCTTGAATTTGCCAAACACACCAATTAGGAGTAATTATTCTTCTTACTCTAATATTTTTTTTAGGATCTAATTTATTTCCATGTTTTACTGCATTTACTAAAGCCTCATGTAAACCAAGTTTTATAAGATAAGTTGATTCAGAATTTTCAATAGGTTCTAATAATTGATCTACAAAATCATTTAACTGTAATGATGATTCAAATTCGAAGTTTGACCAGTTAATGTTTGGTCTTTTAAAAAATTTTTTTAAAATATTTTTGCCCCGAAGTAAGGACATAATAATATTTTGATACTGTTTTAATTTTAACTTATTAAATACCTCGAATTAAAGAATATTATTATGTCTCTCTGCAATAGCAGGATGCCGAAGGATGGAGTCCATAAGTCTTACTCCTCTTAGTTGATTTATTAAAGGCATATGTCCATCAGGAGCATCCAATGACCATCGAAAAGATCCAGGATATCTAGTCCATAAGCCTTCTTTTTTCCAACCTATTTTTGGCCACATTAATTCATATTTTTTACCAACTGATTTTAATATCTTTGCTTGAATTGAGAATCCAAATCTACCAGTAGAATAAATAGTCCATAATCTATCTATTGTTTGTAGGTCTTTTCCTGACATATTTTTAACTTCACTGTAGAAAACATATCCACGTTTCTCAGCTAATTTTCCAGCTAATTTTCTTAAGTAGGAACTTGTTAATCTATCTGCCTCTTCAAATTTTTGCTCAAGTAACATCAATTGCAAATCTTCATAATTAATATCAATATCTGAATATGTATTAAACCAATTATTGAATTTAGAGTTTTCAAAGAATCCAGGCTTAAATTTTTTTAAAACTTGCAATATCCAACCTGCAGCCCAGTCATCTCCGTCATTATCAAAGATATCAAAAAGTGAAGGACCAAGATTAAAAATATTTTCGACTTCAGATTCTATTTGAACTAATGAATTTATTCTTTTTCTTTGATTAGAATCTACAAATTTTTTAATCAGATCTAATGTAGCATTATTATAGTTATCTTGTTCTTTGTTATTCATTTTAAAAACTCAAAAAAAATAAAAACTATCCATGTATTTCAAAAGAAAAGAACTAGAGAAATTTAATAGTTTTAAAGGACCACTTATTGATGTTAGGAGCCCAGGTGAATATTATAAAGGACACATGCCTAATTCTATTAACATTCCATTATTTGATAATGGCGAGAGATCAATAATTGGCACGATTTACAAAAAAGAAGGAAGAGAAAAAGCTGTTATAGAGGGATTAAAATTTTTTGAAAAAAAAATGGAATTACTTCTTGATAATTTATTCATGTGTATTGACTCTTATAAAATTATTCCTAATAAAAATAATGAATTTTTTATCAGAATATATTGCTCTAGAGGTGGAATGCGTTCACAAAGCATTGCTTGGCTACTAGATAAATATAAATTAAATCCAATAACCCTTAAGGGAGGATATAAAATATATAGAAGATGGGTATTAGATAGTTTCTCAAAAAAGTTGGATATAGTAGTTATTGGCGGAAAAACAGGAACAGGGAAGACAAGATTATTATCATTACTAGAGAAATATAAATATCAAACTATTGATCTTGAAGGATTTGCTTGTCATAGAGGAAGTACATTTGGAGGTTTAGGAATGAAAGAACAACCTTCAAATGAACAATTTGAAAATAAAATTGCAGAAAAATTAAATTCCTTTAATATTTCTAATAATATATTTGTAGAAGCTGAAAGTGCAAATATAGGCAAATGCAAAATACCCCATGAATTCTTTAATCAGATGAAAAATTCAAGGAGAATAGAAATTATAAGGAGCGAATCTAATAGGTTAGATGAGTTGATAGATACATATAGTGTTTTTAAGAAAGAAGAACTACAAGAATCTGTATTAAGGATTAAAAAAAGATTAGGACCACAAAGAACAAAAATAGCTCTCGAATCAATTAATAATGAGAGATGGGATTTAGTTTGCAAATCAGTTCTAGATTATTACGATAAATGTTATGAATATGAAAAAGTTGGTAAAACAAATATAAAGATATTAGATTTAACTGACAAAAAATATGATGAAAGTATCCTAGAGTTAGTAAATAATGTTTTATAAAATAACTACAAACGAATGTGAAAAATATTTCCTAAGATAATAAATTATTAAACTAACATTATGACATCAAATAAAACTGCAAAAATACAATTTTATGAAGGAACTGATGAACCTGTAGTGCCTGAAATAAGACTCACTAGGAGTAAGGATGGTACCACCGGCCAAGCTTTATTTTTGTTCGAAAAACCTCAGGCATTATCTTCAATTACTGATGGTGAAATAACAGGTATGCGTATGATTGACTCAGAAGGTGAATTATTAACTAGGGAAGTTAAAGTAAAGTTTGTTGATGGGGAACCAATATTTTTAGAAGCAGTATATATTTGGAAGAACACATCTGACTTTGATAGATTTATGAGATTTGCAAATAGTTATGCCAAATCAAATGGATTAGGATATTCTGAAAAGAAATAGAATATTGTGAAAATTGAGTAGTCCTTCATATTTCAAGTTAGTAGTAATTTTAATAACTTCGTTAATAGTATGGAATCTAAGAGATTTTCTTCTCTTGATAATTTGTTCCTTGGTAATTTCAAATATTGTATGTAATTTATGTAATCAAATACAAAAGGGTTTAAAAATTCCCCGACCGCTGTCATTGTTTCTTGTGTTAACTGTTATATCAGTAATAGTTTTTACTATTTTTATTCTTGTATTGCCTCCGTTTATTAAAGAATTCAATGAAATACTAGTTGATATTCCAAATGGTTTATCAAAAATAAATATTTTGATAAATACAAATCTGAATAAATTTAATGTTTTATTATATGGTGAACAATCAGAAAACGTTATAGACATTTTCAGTCTTATAAATAATGTAGTAACCATTCCAGATGCCTCAACTATTGCAAAAGCTATTCAAGAAAGTTTTAAAAATTTAATAAATATTGCTGGGAATCTTGGTTCAGGTCTTTTGAAATTAATATTCGTATTAGCAGTGAGTTTAATGATTTCTATTGAACCAAAACAATATAAAGAAAATATACTTCTATTAATTCCAAAAAATTATCGCAACAAATTTAGAAATATTCTGGAAAAATGCAATACCGCATTAGCAAATTGGACCTTTTCTATGGTCATAAGCTCATTATCAGTAGGTTTATTATCATTAATAGTTCTGTCTATATTAGACGTTAAATATGTTGTCTCAAATGCTTTAATAGCAATGGTTCTTAACATTATTCCAAATATAGGTCCAGTTATTAGTGGGATATTTCCAATCTCAATTGCACTATTAGATAATTTTTGGAAACCACTTGCCGTTTTAGGAGCATATGTAATCATTCAAAATATTGAAAGTTATATAATAATGCCATCTATTATGAAGAAAAAAGCAAACTTACTTCCTGGTTTAACATTAATATCACAATTTGGATTTACCTTCATTTTTGGTCCATTAGGATTAATACTTTCTCTTCCATTAGCTGTAGTAATTCAGGTTTTAATCAAAGAATCATTTAAAGATATTTAAAAACTACTTTATTTTTTTATATAAATATGGGTAAGAAAAAAGTATAAAGAAAGCTAAGGGATGTTTAGCAATAGCAAAATATAGTGAATTAAAAGTAAAATGATCAAATAATATTCTTAGCTCAGTAGAAAGTTCTATTAAAACTAAAGAAAATAAAATTATCAAATAGTAATTCAATTTCATAAAATTAGGAGCCTAATCTCAGTCTTTAAGCAACAAAGATGGAGCCAATAAAATACTTGAATAACTTCCAACTATAATTCCTAATGATAAGGCTAAGGAAAACCAAAATAGCGAGTAAGATCCAAACAAAATTATGCTTAATAATGGGATTAGAGTTGTAATACTAGTAAAAGTTGTTCTCCTAAATGATTCGTTTACTGATAATTGAATAGTTTCGTTATAGCCTTCTTTCTTTGATTTTAAATTTTCACGAATTCTATCAAAAATAACAACAGTATCATTTACAGAATAACCAGCAATAGTAAGCAAGGACACAGCAAATAAACTATTTACCTCGACAGATAATATAATTCCCAGCCAAGAGAATATACCGAAAACAATTAATAAATCATGGAATAAAGCTAATAATGCAAATAATGCATATTTTTTATCAAATCTAATAGTTATATATAAAGAAATTGCAAATAAAGAAACCAACAATGAAGTAATACAATTAGTAAGTAATCTTTTCCCAAGCTTTGGACCTATTAATCTTGAATCCTTACTCTCATAATTTAAAGGTCCAATAATATTATCAAGATTACTAATAAGATTATTTGATTCTTCGATACTCAAATAAGGTGTTCTTATTGATATTAATTTATTATTATTTTGGGATTGTAATTTAATGTTATTTAATAAGTTTTTATTTTTAGAGTTCTCTCTTAGATTTTCTAAAACCGAATCAGGAGAAAAATTAGAACATTCCTCCTTACAAATTCTCTCTATTCTTAGTTCATTTCCCCCAACAAAATCCATCCCTAAATTTATAGGTTTCTTATAAGAAGTATTAAAAGTAGAATATAAAATACCTAAAAGACTCAACAAAATAAGAACAGTTGAAAACCCAATTATCTTTCTTTTATTTTTTATTAGTTCAAGATTGTATTTCATGGGAAATTAGAAATAAAAAATTTAATTGGAAAAATTATTCTTTGGCAGATAGAGATTTTTCTGTCTCAAAGATTGATATGTTGTAAAAAATCGCAAAATAGTTTTAGAACAATTTAATGATGTAAACAAGCTTATTAAGACTCCAATACCTAATGTTGCCGCAAAACCCTTAACAAAATTTGTTCCTAATAAAAACAATACAAAACAACTAAGAAGAGTTGTAATATGGCCATCAACTATGGATGAATTAGCTCTCTGAAAACCGCTATCAATAGATCTTGTAAGAGTATTACCATCATATAATTCTTCTCTAATTCTCTCAAATATTAGAATATTTGCATCAACAGCCATACCAATACTAAGTATAAGCCCAGATATTCCAGGTAAAGTCAAAGTTACAGGAATTAGAGAATATATGGCTAAGTTAAAGAAACCATAAAGTACTAGAGAAAGAACTGAAACAATACCTAGAATTCTATAATTAAAAATCATAAAAATACCAACAAAAATTAACCCACTAATAGCTGCATAAAGACTTTTTAAAATATTTTTAGATCCCAATAAAGCACCTATTGTGTTAGTTTCTACTACTTCAATTGGTAATGGCAATGAGCCTCCTTTAAGTTGAACCTCTAATTCTCTAGCATTTTCAGCACTAAAATTACCACTTATTGTTGCCGATCCGCCTGTAATCCCAGTACTAGCAAACTGATTACCAACACTGGCTTCACTTATTGATTCACCATCTAAAATGATAGCCAACAGTTGATTGGTGCCAGCAATTGACTTTGTAATTTCTGCAAACTTTTCACCTCCTGAATTACTAAAAGTTAATAAAACTTCCCAATTACTATTTGTTTGTTCTTGTCTCCTTCCTGCGTTAATAAGATCCTTACCAGATAAATCTGTTTTAATAAATAAATTTGTAATTCCTTTATCAACATATTTTTTTATTTCAATTAACTTCCCATATAAATCATTACTAGTAGATGAGTAATTCAATTCTTGCTCTATATTTTTAAGATCATCTTGAATAACATTTAAGTTATTATCATTTTGACTTTTTTCTGCAAAGGAATATTGTTCAATTAATTCTTTAATAGTCAATCTTTGTAGTTGCAGGGCTTTTAAATCAGTAGATGTTCCTTTTTTTTGGGTTCTAAATTCTAATAAAGCAGTCTTACCTAATACCCTTGAAGCAACTAATGGATTTTGTTCACCTGGTAATTCTAAAATCAATTGATCTCCACCGAGGGTTTGCAAATTAGACTCAGAAACTCCTAAATTGTTAACGCGTTTATCTATAACCGAATTAACTGCTTCAAGTTCATCCCTTGTAACCTTTCCTTCCTCTTTAATAATTTGTAGTGTAAGTTGAGACCCCCCTTGTAAATCCAATCCCAACTGTAAGGGATAATTTATTAATAGATAAACAGATAAAGTAAATAGAAATATAATAAAAAAAAGCCAACCTTGCCTTCTTTTCATTGTCTATATACTCCCACTAATTAAATCTTCAACTTTTTCAACTATTTGGTGTGGTTGGATTATTGTCAAATTCTCAAGATTTCCATTATAGGGAGTTGGAATATCCTGACTAGATAATCTAATGGGTCGGGCATCAAGATCGTCAAAACACTCTTCTGTAATCAAGGCAATTAATTCTGCACCAATACCCCCAGTCTTCATACATTCTTCAACAATAACTACTTTATTTGTTTTTCTTATTGATTTTGAGATGGTTTCCATATCAAATGGTTTTAAACTTATTAAATCTATTAACTCAACATCTATTCCTTTTTTTTCTAATTCTTCAACAGCTTTAAGGCAGTGATGTCTCATTCTTGAATAAGTCAATAAAGTAATATCTTTCCCTTCTTTTACTACGTCAGCCTGATCTAAAGCGCAAGTATAATCGCCCTCAGGTAATTCTTCAGACAAATTGTATAGAAGAACATGTTCGAAAAATAGAACCGGATTATCATCTCTTATAGCAGCTTTCATTAAACCTTTAGCATTTGTGGGTGTACTACATGCAACAATCTTTATGCCAGGAACTGCATGAAAATATGCTTCAAGTCTTTGACTGTGCTCAGCACCAAGTTGACGACCAACTCCTCCAGGTCCTCGAACTACTGCTGGTATTTTATAATTTCCGCCACTTGTATATCTAAGCATACCCATATTATTTGATATCTGATTAAAAGCTAAAAGCAAAAAACCCATATTCATTCCTTCTACTATTGGTCTTAAGCCAGTCATTGCTGCACCTACAGCCATACCCGTAAAACTATTCTCTGCAATTGGAGTATCTAAGACTCTTAACTCTCCATATTTTTCATATAAATCCTTAGTTACCTTATAAGATCCTCCATATTGACCAACATCTTCCCCCATAACGCATACATTCACATCATTTGCCATTTCTTCATCAATTGCCTCTTTCAAAGCATTAAATAATAATGTTCCAGCCACAATTAATTACCTAATCAATCACATATATAATCCTACCACTTTAAATAATTCAACCTCCTTCAGCGAAGGTTATGAGTAGTAATATTGATAAAATCATTCCTGGTGACAGCAAAAGTACTAAAAGGCCTAAGTCATGTAAAGACATTATAAAGTAAGTGTTTTCTTAATATTATTGGAAATTCAATTTTTCTTCT
>JAOIPS010000021.1 GCA_028141225.1 Prochlorococcus sp. AH-736-L23 | reverse complement strand
ATATAGCGGAGAGAACTTTTTTACTTCTTTAGAACTATTCAATAACGTCATCCAAATACCTTCTTTTCTCGCAGTTTGGGAAGGAGGCTTAGCAATTCATGGAGGTCTAATTGGAGGATTAATATCTATTATATGTTTCTGTAAGTCGAAAAAAATTAATTTAAAAACCTTTATAGATATATTAATACCCTCGATTATTCTTGGACAATCAATAGGAAGGTGGGGAAATTTTTTTAATAATGAAGCCTTTGGAGTTCCTACAAATTTACCTTGGAAATTATTTATACCTATCCAAAATAGGCCTTTAGAATTTCTTAATTATGAATTTTTTCATCCTACATTTCTCTATGAGTCATTGTGGAATCTTCTAATTTTCATAGTCATTATTATTACATTTAATAAACAAAATAAAACAGATTTTTTCAGACCTGGCTTTATTAGCTTTCTTTACTTAATAAGTTATAGCTTTGGAAGATTCTGGATTGAAGGTTTAAGAACTGACCCACTATGCATTGGCGGAATTCCACCTTTCTGTGATGGTGGTATAAGAATGGCTCAATTTTTAAGTATTTTTCTATTTTCTTCTGGATTAATTGGAATATTTTTTTTAAGATTGAGAACATATAGTGGGAAAAATAGAAAGAATGGATTATAAAATATCCTTTATTGGTGTTGGTCCAGGAGATCCAGAATTATTAACTTTAAAAGCATTAAAAAAGATAAAAATTGCAGATGTCATTATTTGGACTGATTCTCTAATTCCTGCAAAGATTTTAGATTTTGCTAAAGAAGGTTCTGAAAAAATAAAAACGAGTTCGCTCAACTTAGAACAAATCACCTCAATTATGATAGAAAAATTTCAGGCAGGGAAAACTGTTGTAAGGTTGCATGATGGAGACCCTTGCCTTTTTGGAGCAATTAGAGAGCAAATCGAAATTTTAAAAAATGAAAAAATTGAAATCGAGGTTGTGCCTGGAGTCAGTGCTTTTCAAGTTGCTGCAGCATATCATGAAGCTGAGTTAACCATCCCTGATGTAACACAAACAATAATTTTGACTAGAGCAGGAGGTCGAACAGGGATGCCCGAAAAAGAATCTCTTAAAGATCTTGCGAAACATAATTCCACTATATGTCTTTATCTAAGTGCTAGGCATGTGAAAAGGTCTCAAGAAACTTTACTAGAGTTCTACCCTCCAGAGACTAAAGTAATTGTTGGATTTAGAGTATCTTGGGACGATGGTTGGACGTCATTAATACAATTAAAAGATATGGAAAAATTTTCTATTGAGAAGAGACTAATAAGAACAACCATTTACATAATTAGCCCAGCAATTAGTAATTCTCAAAAAAGATCTAATCTATATAATCCATCTTATAGACATCTCTTTAGGAATAAATAATCTTTAAGTTGTTAGAAAAATATTAATTACTATAATTAGTAAAAATTTACTTGCTTTGAAAGAAATAAAATCTATTTCAGGAATCAACAATAAAGGAGAAGATTCCTCTTTAAAGAGAATCGGAAATTTCATTAAAGAGGCTAGGTTAAGTAAAAATCAATCTATTGAAGAATTGGCTTCTGATTTAAAAATCGGAGCTCATCAACTTGAAGCCATTGAAGAAGGTAAAGAAGAAAAACTACCTGAAAAAGTATTTGTCAAAGCAATGATTAGACGGATTTCACAGAAGCTCAAACTTGATACAGATTTTTTAATGGATGAATTCAAGACAGAAAGGAAAGAAGTGAAAATTGAAGAAATAGTTGAAGAAGTTTCCAAAAGAAATAACAAATCTATGCAATCTAAAGATTTTAATCCAGTAGGATTCCTAATATTTATTTTAATATCAGGCTTTCTTGGACTAATCGCCTCTTCCTTAATTTTCAATTTATTTTCAGACTCTTCTCAGAATCAAACTCCACAACAAGAACTTATTAAAAAAACTAAATAACTTTTAAATCCAAATTCTTTAGTTCTTTTATTACATTACGGCATAATCCTAAGTTCCATTTTTCGAGAAGAAGATCATGGTTTTTATTTAAGGGTAAAAGTTCAAATGTAAGAGTATTTTCCTGCAATTTTATTTGAACTGAGGAGATCACCTTATCAGGTCTTTGATCAAGAGATGCTGCTAGTCTCAGGATTAATGACATTTCAAGAACTAATGTTTTGTCTTCTTTGGATATTAAATTTTGCCAAGACTCATGTCTTTTCTTTGGTAGAGTCTTTCTATGGTACCTAGCAATTGAAGCAATAATATTTGTTTCTGCTTCAGAATATCCCAGCAACTCACAATTTTTTATTAGGTACCAAGAGTGTTTGTGATATGAACCAACGTTCACGTATTTTCCACAATTATAAAGGTTAGAAGCTGCCCAAAGAAGTTCTTTAGCTTTAGGGTCATTATCGCTATGAAAGATATTTTTAGTCTGATCATATATTTGAAAGGCAATATCAATAACTTTCTCAGCTCTGATATTATCTACTCCAAACTTTCTGGCCTGATGAACTATAGTTGTTCTTCTAATATTGCTTTGAATATTTAACTCGTTTTTAATTATCCCTTTACGAAGCATCCAATCTACAACCAAACCCTCTCGAAGCGCCCTCTCACTTATTATTAATTCATTAAAGTTCAACATCTCCATTGCGGTGTTTAATATCAATGCTCCTGGAATAATTATTTCTGCTCTTCTCTCACTTAATGAAGGTATTTTCTTGATTTCCGAAACTGGCAATTTAATTAGTTTTTCCAATACATTTTGTAAATTTTCCCTTTTAAATTTGTAACCATGCAACTTCTGTTTAGATTCTCCCAAATCATTTG
Organism: Prochlorococcus sp. AH-736-L23; assembly: GCA_028141225.1. GTDB lineage: Bacteria > Cyanobacteriota > Cyanobacteriia > PCC-6307 > Cyanobiaceae > Prochlorococcus_A. The sequence continues at coordinate 18,126 of JAOIPS010000021.1, read as the reverse complement.
AAATTAAATTTCCTAATGAGGTCGCAGTGCCACTGGTTGCAATCATAGATAAGGGCTTATCTCCCTTAGATCTAATCTTTATTTTTCGAACAGATGGTTCTAAAGATCCTTTAATAAAAGTTGTTAGAAAACTCGATCTTTCTGAATTTATAAACTCTTTATTTAAAAAATCATTTTTAAGTCTTACCGCACCAATTCTCGAACTGGTGAGAGCTATGGCATCTTTTTTATCAGCAAGTATTAATTCTGTAGATCCTCCTCCAATATCTATGATTACAAAAGACTGATCTTCAAAAGCCATACCAGAAAGAACACCAAGGTAAATTAATCTGGCTTCCTCAGCACCACTTATCATTTCTATTTGAATATCAGTTTCATCAAGAACTCTTCTAGTAAAATCTTGACCGTTTGGAGCCTCCCTAACTGCACTTGTTGCTGCTGTTACTATTTGATTTACTCCATTAATTTTACAATATTCCTTAAATCTCTTAAGAGTAACTAATGCTCTCTGGATTGATTCTTCAGTAAGATTGCCCTCCTCATCTCTTTCTCCAAGACGAGTGGTTGATTTATCAGTGAATTTTATTGAAAATGATTTTAATTCTAGATTAATTTCTGCTATCAAAAGATGTGTAGAATTAGTTCCAATATCTATAGAAGCTACTAAAATTTGCTTTTCTTGAAAATATCCTAAATCTTGTTTCATTATCATTTCTTTTTATAAGATGCAGATATCTTTAATCCATTAATAAATATACCCAAGATTGATTATTAAATAATAGAAATCATTTAATCCTAGTAAGATTATTTAAAGTTATGAAATATACAATAGGTCATATGCAAAATAAAAATCGACAAATTAAATTAAGTACTTTTTTTGAATTATTAAGGTGGAATAAACCCACAGGAAGAATTATCTTACTTATTCCTGCTGGATGGAGTTTATATTTAACCCCAGATGCTAATCCAACATTTTTAATGTTGCTAAGAATAATTCTGGGAGGAATACTAGTAAGTGGATTAGGCTGCGTGGTTAATGATATTTGGGACAAAAAAATTGATCAAGGAGTTTTTAGGACAAAAGATAGACCTCTAGCTGCAAATAAAATCGGTCTTAAAACGGCTTATTCAATTCTTTTCTTTTTAATTTTATGTAGCTTTTTTTTAACTTTGTCACTACCTCAACCTGGAAGAATCCTTTCCATTTCACTTGCTTTTTTAGCTTTACCTATTATTTTAATTTATCCTTCTGCCAAAAGATGGTTTAAATATCCTCAACTAATCTTATCTATATGCTGGGGTTTTGCTGTCTTAATTCCCTGGGCCGCAAATGAAGGAAATTTAAATAGTATTGTTTTATTGTTTTGCTGGTTAGCTACCATTTTTTGGACTTTTGGCTTTGACACGATTTATGCTTTAGCAGATAAAAAATATGATATCAAAATTGGAATAAATAGTTCCGCTATTAACCTCCAGAACAATACAAAAATAACTATTCAAATTTGTTACTTTTTAACTTCTATTTTTCTCGCATTATGCGGATTTATTAATCAAATGGATTTTATTTTTTGGCCAATTTGGATTACAACGTCAATTTTAATGCAGAGAGATATACTAAAAGTATTTCCTGAGGAAAGACAATCAATAAAAAATATTGGGAATCACTTCAAAAATCAATCAATTTATGGAGGGGTACTTTTATTAGGAATTATTATTGCCTCATAAATTCTAAATATGGTTTTTAGATTAAAAAAAGGTGATCTAATAGATATTTTAGCTCCAGGCTCCTTTATTGAGCAAGACGAAAATTTTCAAAAAGGCATGGGAATCTTGAATAAATGGGGCTTGAAAATTAATGAAAATAACTCTCTATCAAAAAAATTTGGTTATTTTGCAGGTGATGATTTAACTAGATTTGAAGAACTGGAAAAAGCACAAAATAGTAAGCTAATCATTTTTGCAAAAGGAGGTTGGGGTTCAGCGAGACTATTAGAAAAAGAACCTTCTTGGCAGCATGGTTTAATGCTTGGATTCTCAGATACTTGTTCCTTATTACTATCTAAATATTCTCAAGGATTTATAGGTTCTATTCATGGACCCATGGTTTCTGGCCTTTTCAAAGAACCCGAGTGGAGTCTTGAGAGATTAAGAATTTTACTTTTTGAGGGATATGTTGAGGACATAAGAGGAATTCCTTTAAGAGGTGGTAAAGCTAAAGGAGAAATTATCGTTTCTAACTTGACTATTGCTACTTTTTTAATTGGTACTAATCACTTCCCAGATTGCAAAGGAAAAATAATAATTTTTGAAGATATTAATGAAGATATTTATAAAATTGATCGCATGTTGACTTACCTCAGAATGACTAAAACACTTTCTGAAATTGCTGGCATTGGATTCGGAAGTTTTTCTAATGATTCCTACGACCTTGAATGGAAAGATTTACTAAAAAACTGTATTATTGAAAGACTCCAAGAGTTTGATTTTCCTATTCTTTTTGACCTCCCAATAGGCCACATATCTGGGAACGCTTGCATTCCTTTGGGATACGAAGCCACCCTAAATGGTGATGATGGCATTCTTAGTATCGATACAACTCTTTAACTAGGGGTTCTTCACAAAAAGTTTTGCTATTTTCAAATCTATAGGGGATGTAATTTTTATATTTGAATAAGTTCCTTCAATAATCTTCACTTTCCAATTAAGCATTTCAAATAATGAGGCATCATCAGTGACTTTCCAGTTTTTATCAATTGCCATCTCATGAGCTTTTTTTAATCTATCTACTAAAAAGCCCTGAGGAGTTTGAGCTGCCCATAAATAATTTCTATCTGGTGTTTCTTTAATAAAGCCTTCATTATCAACAATCTTTATAGTGTCTGTTACCTTAGTAGCCAAAATTACAGCTTCATTTTCATCTAATTGCTCGGCACAAAGGTCTATCAATTCAGGAGTAATTAGACATCTAGCACCATCATGTATTAAAACTTTTTCAGCATCTTTTGGTAAGGATTTTATACCATTAAAAACTGACTGTTGTCTGGTGTAACCACCATTAATCCAATGAACTTTATGGGCAAAATACTTCGCTGAATTTAATAATAAATTTTTATCTTTCGGTTGTCCAATTATTCCGACCCAATCTGTTGAGCTTGCAGAAAATACAGATTTAAGTGTCCAAAAAATTAAAGACTCTCCCTCTAAATCAAGAAGTAATTTATTTTTTCCAGCTTTCATTCTGCTACCGCTCCCTGCAGCTGGTATTAAAAAGTGCACAATAGAAGGTCTTAATATTTTCTAGACAATTATAAATAAAATCAATATCTTTACACAAATAGTACTACGATTGAAAATTATAAAATTTCATAATGTCCAATACAGATTCATTATCAGGCAAAGTTGCTTTAATCACTGGAGCTAGCAGAGGAATTGGGAAAGAAATCGCCTTAGAACTAAGCCGCTTAGGAGCAGAAGTTTTTATTAATTACTCCTCTTCTGATGAAAAAGCTGAAGAAGTTGTAAATTCAATAAAAAATTCTGGAGGTAAAGCTCATAAATTAAAATTTGATGTTTCTAAAGAGGATTCTGTCAGTTTAGCTTTTGAAGAAATAATCAAAATTAATGGCACCATTGATATCCTCATTAACAATGCTGGCATTACGAGAGATGGACTATTAATGAGAATGAAATCGGAACAATGGGATGACGTACTAAATACGAACTTAAAAGGAGTTTTTCTTTGTACAAAATATGCCTCAAAATTTATGATGAAAAAAAGAAGTGGCAGCATTGTAAATATTTCATCTGTTGTTGGCATAATTGGTAATCCAGGGCAAGCAAATTATTCTGCAGCAAAAGCTGGAGTTATTGGATTTACCAAAACTTGCGCTAAAGAATTTGCTTCAAGAGGTATAAACGTAAATGCAATAGCTCCAGGCTTTATAGAAACAGAAATGACTGAAAAACTTAATACTCAAGAAATTCTTAAAATTATTCCTTTAGGGAAATTAGGAAGTTGTACTCAAATTGCAAACTTAGTTGCATTCTTAGTTTCAAGTGATGCAGGAAATTACATTACAGGGCAAACAATCAGTATTGACGGGGGTATGAGTATTTAATTATGTACTTTGATAAGGCTGGCCTAATTCATCTCTTAATCTTCTAATTTTTTGTAAAAGTTTTAGTCTTCGACTTCTAGCAGTTAACGTCAAGAAAAATCTTAAGGGAAAATATATTAATGTCATAGCAATCGCGAGGATTGCGGTAAGAGTAAAAATAAGATTATTTGTTTCTTCCATAACTTAAAGATACTCTTATTTGAGTTAATTTGTATGTCTCATTAAAAGAAATTCGGCTTTCCCCACACAATTAAGTATCCCTTAAAAAAGATTCTATGGGAGATTAGAATAAGATTAAAAATCAAATAAACATGGCTAAACAGTTAAGTTTTTCTAATGAATCAAGAGAAGCTCTAGAAAAAGGTGTAAATTTCGTAGCTGATGCAGTAAAGGTTACTATTGGGCCAAAAGCAAAAAACGTTGTAATAGAAAAGAAATTTGGTTCGCCAGATATAGTAAGAGATGGATCTACAGTTGCTAAAGAAATAGAAATTGAAAACCCTATTTCTAATTTAGGTGCAAAATTAATAGAACAAGTCGCATCCAAGACAAAAGAAAGTGCCGGTGATGGAACAACTACAGCAACCATTCTGACTCAGAGGATGGTTCAGGAAGGATTAAAAAATATTGCTTCTGGAGCTAACCCTATGGAGTTAAAAAAAGGTATGGAAGCCGGCCTAGCTTTTGTCTTAGAAAAATTAAGTTCCAAAAGTATCTCAATTAGTGGTTCTGATATCCAAAAAGTTGCAACAGTTAGTGCTGGAGGGGATGAAGAAATTGGATCTATAATTTCGAAAGCAATGGATATTGTCACTTCAGATGGTGTAATAACTGTTGAAGAATCTCAATCACTAGAAACAGAATTAGATATAACTGAAGGAATGTCTTTTGATAGAGGTTATAGTTCTCCATATTTCGTAACAGACCAAGAAAGACAAGTTTGTGAACTTGAAAACCCTAAAATATTAATAACTGATCAAAAAGTTTCAACTTTAGTTGATCTAGTTCCAATACTTGAAGAAATTCAGAAGTCAGGCTCACCTTTTCTCATTCTTGCTGAAGATATCGAAGGAGAGGCTTTAACCACTCTAGTTTTAAATAAAAATAGTGGGGTCTTAAATGTTGCTTCCGTAAGAGCTCCGTTATTCGGTGAGAGAAGAAAAGCTGCCCTTGAAGATATTGCAATTCTTACAGGTGCTAAGTTAATTAGCGAAGATAAATCGATGACACTTGATAAAGTATCGATTGATGATTTAGGAAAAGCAAAAAAAATAACTATCACAAAGGATAAAACTACAATTGTTGCCTTTGAAGACACTAAAGATTTAGTTAAAGCGAGAGTAGAGAAATTAAAGAGAGAAGTTAATATAACTGAATCTGAGTATGACCAGGATAAAATCAATGAAAGGATAGCCAAACTAGCCGGAGGAGTAGCTCTTATCAAAGTAGGTGCTGCTACAGAAACAGAGATGAAGTATAAAAAGTTGAGAATCGAAGATTCCCTTAATGCTACAAAAGCTGCTATTGAAGAGGGTGTTGTTTCTGGAGGAGGACAAACTTTAATTGAAATATCAGATGACCTTTTAAATTTAAGTGAAACATCTTCAGATGATTTAAGGACAGGGATAAATATAGTCAAAGAAGCCCTTTTGGAACCCACCAAACAAATAGCAAAAAATGCTGGTTTTAATGGAGATGTAGTTGTCGCTGAAATCAAAAGACTTAACAAAGGCTTTAATGCTAATTCAGGAAAATATGAGGATTTAAAAGAGTCAGGAATATTAGATCCAACCAAAGTAATAAGATTAGCTCTTCAAGATTCAGTATCTATTGCAGCTATGCTCCTCACAACAGAAGTTGCGATGGCCGACATTCCAGAGCCTGAAGCCGCGGCCCCTGGAGGACCAGGTGGAGATCCAATGGGAGGAATGGGTGGCATGGGAATGCCAGGAATGGGTGGCATGGGAATGCCAGGAATGGGTGGCATGGGAATGCCGGGTATGATGTAAAAGCTAACTAGCTTTTTTATCGTTGTTAATCCACTTTCTTAAATTTTTAATATAAGGTAGGGGTAATTTTGGAGTTTCAGTAAATTGATTTATTTTATTAGAATTTAGATTTTTACCAGATATTTCATTGCTGCTTGAAGTTTCTAGGCCATTTGATTCCCAGTTTGTTTCTTCAATATTTTCAAAAGTTTTTGATAATTCAAGATTAATTTGTTCTTGATTTTCTTCATGAACTTCATCAATTAAAGAGATCTGTTCTTGATTTTCTTCTTCAAGCTGATTTTCTTTTTGCAATGAACTATGGATTAATAAATCATTTAATGAATCAATCCCAAATCTATGGACCCACTTAAGAACAACATTTTCTTTAAGCAAAAAATTATTTTCTAAAGAGGCTTTTTTAAAAACTTCTATTAAATGATTTTTTAAAAGCATAAAATTTCTAATTTAACTTTCTATTTAACAGAGGCCTTATAATAATCAAGGAAAAAACTGTTAAAGAAAATAAAATTGATATACAACTCTTACAAGTTAAATCACCATATGGGGCATGTAAAGCCACCAATTCTAAATCCATAGTTTGTGTATAGGCAGTCCTAATAGGTTCAATAGCAAAAGTTAATGGATTTAATGAGGCTAACCATCCCAACCAATTTGGCATAAAAGAGATTGGAGCTAAAGCAGTACTCGCAAATAGAAGAGGTAAATTTATTACGAATATAAGAGCGATTAATTCAATATGTCCTGGCAAAACAAACGCTAAACATAAACTTATTGATGTCACAAACAGAACCAGTAAAATTAGTGTTGTAAATACAATTCCTAAACCATATAAATTGGGCCATCCATAACCCAAAATGTATGAAACAATCATTATTACAATACTCTGAACAAAGCTCAAGATTGTTATGTAAAAAAAAGAAGATAAAACTATGGATAATCTACTGGTTAAAGGAGCCACAAGTAATCTATTAAGAAATCCAAACTCTCTATCAAACATTAAAGGAAGACCAGAGTTTAGGGCTCCGCTAAAAGCAGTAAAAACAATAAGTCCTGCTCCTAAAAAATTCCCATAAGAATCAACTCCTGGTAAAAAACCTTCAGGAGCTTTAGAGAATAATGCCCCAAACAAAAAAAGCCAAATTATTGGTTGTAATATTCCTGCTAAAAGAGTTGATGGTCTTCTTTTTAATTGAATAAATAATCTCTTTGTTAAGGCAAATGTTTCTTGATATAAAAAAAATAAATTATACTGTTGTAATTCCATAATCAGCTGTAATTAGTATTCATTATAATTAGTTATCCAAAAGTTTTTTATCGCATGGATTGCTTTGATTCTTTTTTTAGGTCTCTTTTCCCTGCCATAGAAATTTCAGCATCCAATAATGTTTTCCCAGTTGCCTGAAGATATACATCATCCAAGCTTGGCTGACTTTGGGTAAGAGAAAAAATTTCAAACTTTGAGAAGGCCAATTCCACTTTTAGTTTCGTAAGTAAATCTTTTTGCTTATCTGTTACGAAATTTATCGAGAAACCTTGAGCTTCATTTATGATAATCTGACTAATTCCATCTATTGAAGATAAAATTTTACATATATTTTTTGCTTCTTCCTGATTACTAAATTCTCTTACTTTTAAAGTTACTCTATCTCCTCCTAATTTATTTTTGAGTTCTGCAGGAGTCCCTTTTGCTATTACTCTTCCATCATCAATTATCACTAATCTGTCTGCCAATTTATCTATTTCATCAAGATAATGACTACTTAAAATAATGGTCATTCCATTATTTCTCAAATCTTTCAAAAGTTGCCATATAATATTTCTACTTTCAATATCTAAACCAACTGTAGGTTCATCCAAAATTAATACTTGGGGCAAATGTAAAAGTCCAGCTGCCAGATCTATTCTTCTTTTCATTCCCCCTGAATAAGTTCCGCACTTACGATCAATCCAATCATTCATTTCTAATTGATCTATTAATTTATTTATCCTTTCAAATTTCTTATTTTTGTTGATGTGATATAAATCTGATTGAAAATCCAAAAGCTCTCGTCCAGTTAATATTTTATCAAGTGCAATGTCTTGGGCAACATAACCAATTAATTCTCTAATTTTCCTTGAATTTTTTATCAGATTAATATTATTTATAAAAACTTCTCCACTATCAGGCTCTATTAAAGTAGCGAGTATTTTTATTAGTGTTGATTTGCCAGCACCATTTGGACCTAGTATTCCGAATAATGTACCAGCTTCAATTTCCATCGATAAATTTTTTAATGCATTGATATCTGAATAAGATTTTGAGAGCCCTTTAACTTGTATATAATTCATCAAACTTACTATTTACTTAAATAACATTTTACATCTAATTTAATTTCTAAGCAGGGATACAATAGATAGGAATATTTGCATAGATTGCTGCTCAAATTCTACGGATAGTTGGGTTCTGGAAATTAATAACAAAAGACAAATGCCAAACATGTAAAGAATAGACCACCTAAAAAGAGACTTTGCTCTAGAAAGATCATCAGGAGATTTCTTTAATTCATTTATTAATTGCAAAAGTCTTCCATTAAATGGCAATAACATAATTCCGTATAAGAGACCCCCTTCAGGTAGAGCAAAGACTCCCATAATACTCATTAAAACTGTTGCCCATCCATAACGGGAAATCGCTTTAGCAGTAAAAACAGATCCTTTAACAGAAGGGAGCATAGGAATACCAACAGATGCGTAATCATCCTTCAACAAAATTGCAAGTGCCCAAAAATGAGCTGGGGTCCATAACATTACTAAACCAAACAACCACCAACCACTAAGACCTACATGTCCTGTGGCAGCAGACGCTCCAACTAAGGGTGGTATCGCACCAGCAACTCCTCCGAAAACAATATTTTTTGTTGTACGAGGTTTCAAAATAACTGTATATAAAATTACGTAGCTAAATAAACCAAGAAGAGTTAGACCCGCGGCTAAATAATTTACACCACTTACTAAAAGCATCGAAGCTGCCAAAGTACATGATACGGCAGCTAAAAATACAGTCTCAGATGACAACTTTCCTGCTGGCAAGGCTCTTTTGCTAGTTCTTGTCATCCTTTTATCTAATTCCATTTCCCACAAGCAATTAAGAGCTCCTGCTGCTGCTGCTGCCAAAGCGCCTCCTCCTAGAGTACAGATAAGTTTCGGTGAAGACAAAGGCCATTCTTCTGTTAAAGCCATTCCTCCCAAAGTTGTGGCTAGCAAAAGTGGGATTAATCTAGGTTTTGCTACTTCAAGCCAAGGCGGCAAAGTTAATCTTTTTCTTGAAGGTACAACTTCATCCCTAATTGAAGATTTATAGTTCAAGTTTTCTAAGTTACTACTGTTCATGAGTTGATACCAACCGTTTGGGGATTAAGGGAGTGGTTTAGACGTTTTTTGGTAAAAGGATTTCTAAAAATTAATGTTGTTAATATTGCAATAAATAATGAGGCGTTAAGTTGATGACCGATAATAAAAATAGGTTCATTCAAATTTGTTTTAAGACTTAAAACACCCAAAGTAATTTGGGAAAACAAGAGAAAAATAAGTGTTGTGAGATATTTCCAATTTTCATTAAGCAAACTTCTCTTATAAATTGCAATCGCAATAATCAATAAAATTGAGAAAGCAATTGGATAAGCAAATAATTTATGAGTATCTAGAATTAGACATTGTTTATTAAAAGATAAGCAAATTTGTGCAGACCAGGTTGATGAAAGCCTCACTCCAATAAAAGATTGAATCAGAGTAAGTAAAAGAGGAACAAAAAATAATAATCTCCACCAAATTAATGGCTCTTCAGTGTCGTCATTTTCTAAATTTTGATTTATTGAAATTGTTGTAATGAGAAGTAGAAAAGCTATTAAAAGATGGCCAGTAACAGTATATGAATCAAGCAGGTTTATTACTGTTAAAGCTCCAAAGGATCCTTGGACAATAACGAGAAAAAGTAATAATGAATAAGTTTTAGGTAACCAATTTGGAATTTCATTTTTCCAAATAATTGAAAGCGCAAATTTAAAAAGAATTAATATTCCAACCAGAAAAGCATCTAGACGATGAAACCACTCTAGAAATACTCTTAGGTTCATATGTTTAAAAGGCAAAAAAGATCCATAACATAATGGCCAATCTGGACAGGCAAGTCCCGCCTCCATGACTCTAGTAGCACCTCCAATTACGATTAGTGCAATAAGTGCAAAAACACTATGACTTCCCAACCTTTTAAAAATTGTCAGATATTTTGATTTATATAATTGGTTATTAATCAAATGGATAAAACCTATTATTTTGCATAATAAATTAGATTCAAAAACCAAACATTAATTAAAAATTAATATGTTTAATTTAAAAAATAATTTACTAATTTAATCTTTTTTCCCTGACAATTAACTCTAAAAAGTTATTAATAATACGCCTTTTATTTCATAAATCTTAAGAAGTTGTGAATTTAAATGTTTTTCTTTTAACAAAGGATGCAGGATTAAAAAAATTGAATATCTTGAGAATATAAATACAAGTTTTTAGAGATCAATTGTTAAATAAAAACATTTATTTAATACTAATTATTTCATTCGTTTTTGCTATATCTTTTTGGATTGGTTTTAATGTAAATTTGCTGCCAGCTGAAGCAAGTATCAATGCACCAATTTACGATGAACTTTTTAAAATTCTTTTCATCATTGGATTAATTATTTTTATAGGAATGACAATAGCTGTTATTTATAGCTTATTTAAATTCAGGAAAAGAAATGATCAGATAGGAGATGGCATAGCTTTAGAGGGAAACTTAAGCTTAGAAATTGTATGGACAATTATTCCTTCAATAATTGTTTTATTAATAGGTTTATATAGTTACAACATCTACGATCGAATGGGAGGGATGAAAGAACTAAATCATAGCCACGAAATGATGAGTTCTAATTCTGAAAAAATATGGGCTGGGATAAGTCAAACTTCTGATAATGAAATAGCAATAAATAATTTATCAATTGAAGTTTCAGCTATGCAATTTGCATTTCTATTCAATTATCCCAAGGGCAATTTTATATCAGGAGAACTACACGTTCCTGTTGATCAAAAAGTATCAATGAAAATGGAATCCAAAGATGTCATTCATGCTTTCTGGGTGCCAGAGTTCAGAATTAAACAGGATATTATTCCTGGGCAACCTACTATTCTAAATTTCACTCCTACAAAAGTAGGAAAATATCCGATAATTTGCGCAGAATTATGTGGCCCATATCATGGAGGGATGAGAGCCTCCATAATTGTTGAAGAAGAATCTGATTACAACGAATGGTTTAACAAAAATAAAAAACCAGAGGTAAATTTATGACAATATCAATTGATCCACAAAAAACTAATAATGAAAGCCTTCAACCTAAAGGCTGGCTTAGATACTTTAGTTTTAGCCTTGATCATAAAGTAATTGGGATACAATACCTGGTTTGTGGTTTTCTCTTCTATTTAATAGGAGGAAGCTTAGCGAGCGCTATAAGAATTGAACTAGCCAGTCCAATGTCTGATTTCATGCCAAGAGATGTTTATAACCAAGTTTTAACTTTACACGGAACAATAATGATATTCCTTTGGATAGTGCCAGTAGTAAACGGTGCTTTTGGAAATTATTTAATTCCATTTTATGTAGGCGCGAGAGATATGGCATTCCCAAGATTAAATGCCGTAGCTTTTTGGTTAATTCCTCCTTCAGGTTTGATGTTGGTAGCAAGCTATTTTGTTGAGGGTGCTGCTCAGGCTGGATGGACGGCTTATCCACCTTTAAGCATAACTACTCCTCAATCTGGACAAATTATTTGGATCCTGAGCGTTCTATTACTTGGAGGCAGTTCTATATTTGGTGGAATAAACTTTATAGCCACCATTATCAAATTAAGAAGGCCAGGATTAAAACTAATGCAATTGCCAATGTATTGTTGGGCAATGCTTGGAACAAGTCTGTTAGTTGTTTTGTCAACTCCTGTTTTAGCAGGTACTTTAATTCTTCTTAGCTTCGATATCATTGCTAATACGGGGTTTTTCAATCCTGTTTTAGGAGGCAATGTCGTAGTTTATCAGCATTTATTTTGGTTTTATTCTCATCCAGCTGTATACATTATGGTCCTTCCAGCCTTTGGTTTAGTTAGTGAAATACTTCCTGTACATGCTAGAAAACCCCTTTTCGGATATACAACAATGGTTTTTTCAATAATGGGGATAGTAGTTTTAGGTTTAGTTGTTTGGGCGCATCACATGTTTACAAGTGGAACGCCCCCTTGGATGAGATTGTTCTTTACAATTGCCACAGCATTTATTGCTGTTCCAACAGGCATAAAATTTTTTAATTGGGTTGCAACATTATGGGGAGGTAAAATTTCCATAAATAGTGCAATGTTATTCTCTTGTGGATTTATTATAAATTTCGTTTTTGGAGGTATTACAGGAGTTGCTTTGGCACAGGTACCTTTCGATATTCATGTACATGATACCTATTTCGTTGTCGCCCATTTTCACTACATAGTTTATGGAGGGACTGTTTTTATTATTTTCTCTTCAATTTATCATTGGTTCCCCAAAGTAACTGGAAAAATGCTCAATGAAAAATTAGGAATTTTACATTTTATCATTACTTTTATTGGATTTAACTTGTGCTTTGCTCCTCAACATTGGCTTGGTTTAAATGGAATGCCAAGAAGAGTTGCAGAATATGATCCTCAATTCCAGTTCGTTAATCAAATTAGTAGCCTTGGGGCCCTTTTGATGGCTATAAGTACAATTCCTTTTTTAATTAATGTATTCCTTAGTGTTAGAAATGGAAAAGATTCTGGAGATAACCCTTGGAATGCTCTTACACCTGAGTGGTTAACATCTTCTCCACCTCCAGTTGAAAATTGGGAAGGAGAAGCTCCATTAGTTGAAGAACCCTATGGTTATGGTAAAGAAATTTCTGAACGAAAATAAAAACATATGACAACTCTTGATAGCTCAAAAGAAATTCAAAAAAATAATTCTGAAGTCAACGAAACACATGAAGACTTCAGAATGTTTGGTCTTATAACTTTCCTAATTGCGGACGGAATGACTTTTGCTGGATTCTTTGCTGCTTATTTAACATACAAGGCGGTAAATCCATTACCTGATGGTGCTATTTATGAATTAGAACTTCCAATACCTACACTCAATACAATATTGTTACTTGTTAGTAGTGCAACTTTCCATAAAGCAGGCAAAGCACTTTTAAAAGATAAAAACTCTGAATCCCAAAAATGGTTACTTTTTACTGCTTTTCTTGGAATTATATTTTTAATATGTCAATTATTTGAATATTTTCATTTACCTTTTGGATTAACCGATAATTTATTTGCAAGTACTTTTTATGCTCTTACTGGTTTTCATGGATTACATGTCACTTTAGGCACTTTAATGATTTTAATTATTGCTTGGCAATCGAGAATCAAGGGCGGAAGATTAACTAGTCAAAATATGTTCCCTTTGGAAGCTGTTGAATTGTACTGGCATTTTGTAGATGGAATATGGGTTATTTTATTTATTATTTTGTATCTTTTATAAAAAACTAAATTTCAAAAATTAAATATATTTTTTATTAATTTATATTGCCACAGTTCTCCTTTTTAGTAAGAATATATAATTATGAATTTGTCAGATAATGCTAGAAGGAAAAGAACTTCTTGAAAAAGCAAAGCTATTAAGTAAAAAATCTGAAGATGAGATAGCAAAAGGTTGTGGGTACGTAGGTCCAAGTGGAAGAATCTTAAGAAAAAGTTTTTATAGGGCGCTTATCGAAGCTAAGGGTTACAAAATAGGAAATGGTCGTCTGGGGAAAAATGGTAATAGAGCTTCAAGAGGCAGACAGACAGAATTCAAAACTAAAGTTCATGGCAATGGGAACCTATTAATTGGTCATGCCTACACCAAAAAATTAGGTCTAGAACCTGGTCAGGAATTTAAAATCGATCTTAAAAAAGAATCAAAAACAATTTATCTGATTCCATTAAATTAAAAAATATTTTTTACCAACCGTTTTCTTTAAGCCACTCGGAAGAAATATGATTTGAAGATAAATCTTGATTACTATTTTTATCAAATAAAAGTAATTTCTCTACATATTTAATTAGTGCATCTGCCTCAAGGTTTACGCTGTCACCGATATTTAATTTATTCAGATTTGTGTTATGCCAAGTATGAGGAATTATCGCAATAGTAAATATTTCTCCTTTCTGCTCATATTTTGCAATAGTAAGACTTATACCATTTACACAAATACTCCCTTTATTAACTACATATTTTGAAAAATTATTATTTTTCCACTTTATTGATAAAAGCCAAGATTTCTCTAATTTTTCTATATTCTCAACTGTTCCAAGGCCATCAACATGTCCGCTGACTATATGCCCTCCTAGACGGTCAGACACCCTAAGAGCGGGCTCCAAATTAACAATCTGATTCAGGTTCGACTTTACTCCTAAAGTTGTTTTTTTTAATGTCTCCTCACTAACATCAACAGTAAATTTATTTTGAAAAATCTCTTTAACTGTCAAACATATTCCATCAACAGCTATGCTGTCACCAATTGCCATATCAAATAAATTATCTAGAATTTCAATTTCTAAAATATTTTTTTCTTGTCTTAGTTTTCCAACTGATTGAATTATTCCTGTGAACATAGTTTAAAAAAATATTTTTGCAAAATTTTGTATTTACTTTAATTTACTTTAAATCATTTTCAACTATAAATAAATTAAAGAGTAAATAAAAAGAAATTGATCATATTTAGATGATTATTAATTCACAAAAAAGATCATTTGGTAGAGGGGCGAAAGTGAGCTTATTCACTTTGGGGACAATGAGAGCAACTGAAAGTCTCGAAAAAATGTATAGCATAATAAAAAATGCATATTATGTAGGAATTAACCACATAGAAACAGCTCCCTCTTATGGTGATGCTGAATCACTTATTGGAAATTCAATAAAAAAATTAGCAATAGAAGAGAATATAAAAGAAAAAAATTGGGTGATTACTTCCAAAGTTTTACCAAAGGGTGATTTTGACTTTTTAAAAAATAATTTTAAAAAGTCTCTCAAAAATTTAAATCGCGAGAAAATTAATAATCTTGCAATTCACGGACTCAACTTAAAACAACATCTAGATTGGGTTCTTTTTGGAGAGGGTAAGAAATTCATTTCTTGGATACTTGAGAAGGAACTAGTTGATCAAGTCGGTTTTAGTTCTCACGGAAGTTATTCACTAATTCAAGATGCAATTAACTGTGAAGTTTTTACTTTTTGTAGTCTTCATTTACATTATCTAGATCAATCTAAGATTGATTTAGCAGAGGAAGCTATAAAAAAAGGTATGGGAGTTTTAGCAATATCCCCTGCAGATAAAGGCGGTAGATTGTATTCTCCAAGTGATATTTTGATAGAGGCCTCTAAGCCTTTTCATCCATTAGAATTAGCATATCGATTTCTTCTCGCAAAAGGCATTACAACTTTATCCTTGGGGGCGACAAACAAAAAAGATTTTGAATTTGCGCATAAACTTAGAAACTCATTTGAGAAGCTTACAAAACTTGAAAAAAGCGCCCTTAATAAAATTGAGGAAGTTTCAAATGAAAGATTAAACTCAACCAAATGTGAACAATGTAGATCTTGTCTTCCATGTCCAAATGAAGTGCCTATTCCAGAAATACTTCGTTTAAGAAATATATCTGTTGGTTATGGCCAATTAGAATTTGCAAAAGAAAGATACAATTTAATAGGAAAAGCTGGCCACTGGTGGGAAGAAAAAAATTCCTCATTTTGTCAAGAATGTAATAAATGTGTTCCTAAATGTCCTAGTAAATTAGATATACCAAATTTATTAAAGGAAACTCATAACTTATTAATTGAAAATCCTACAAAAAGATTATGGGGATAAGGACTCATTCCAGATATTTTTAAGATTAATTTTTTGTTCATTTGTTAAGACAGGGAAAGACCAACTATTTTCCCAACATTTCTCAGAAGGTCCTGAGATGGGGAGCATTTCAGTTTTATATTTACTTTGCAAATAATCACTATTGAATGGAAGATACCAACCCTGGCTTACTAATTTATCTACTATTGATTTATTTTCTAAAGATTTAATCCATTTCATTAATATTGCATTATTTAGATTTGATCGACTAAGTAGAAAATGCCACATCAAAGGTACGCCTTGGCTAGGAAAAACTAAAGAAAGCCTTGGATCTATTTTTAAATATTTTGAACAAAGACTATAAGGAACTATTGCGACAATAGCATCAGAATTAATCAACCAATTGAGCATATTTTTTTCATCAAATAACATAGCTTGGCTTTTGAGTTTTTTTAAAGAATTAGATGAATTAATTTTTTGAGCAATTGACAATATTATTCTGGGACTTTGAGGAAAAATAATTTTCCCAGTTAATTTTTCAGAAAGAAGAAAATCCCAAGATTTTCTTGCTGAAGTTATTAATTCTTTATTATTTTTAATGATGATTGTATAGGGTACTACGCCAATAGGAAATAATTTACTCCTCTGATTTTGATTAAAGCTTCCCAAAAAATCTATCGATCTCTTATCTAAATTTTCGAACAGTGCATATTCATTTATTTTTTCAAATTCTGAAAAATCTATACTAGAAATCCATCCATCATTTATTAAAGTAAAGTCAGAATTCAAAATTGTGTTTCTATTTTTTTGTAGCTGAATATTTTCAAAATTAATTTTTTCCTGCTTCCAATCTTTTGGAATCGTATCTTTAAAAGATTCTGGATAAAAAGAATTTTGTAATGCAATTTTTACTTTATTAGGTAGATTACTGCAAGAATTTAATAAAAATAAAAGCGAAAGCTTACCACAATTTAAAAATTCTCTTCTGGTTGCAAATTTTGAAAACATTCAGCAATCCTTCTCTAAAGAAATTTGACCTAGGCCCTTCATCATTTCCAGATTTTGTTGACACAATGAAACTATTTCTTCATTTTTAAATCCATCTAAGAAAGCAAGCAATGATATTCCACCAGCACCTACACCTTCTTTTACATGACCTAATTCATAATCCTTCAATTCTTTGTATTTTGAAGATTTAAAATTTAAAGGACTGGCTAAACCTAATAATTTGACATCATATTTTTCATTAATTAGATTTAATAAATCATTTAGAGAATTATCTTTCACAAGCCACCCAGTTGTCGCAATAAAAACATCTTCAATAAATTCATCTTTATTTTTTTCACCTAAAAATTCTAATACAAGCAAAATGACTGCTAACATCTGACTTCCTCCAGACAATATTACAGGTTGTTTTGCTAACCTGGCACCAATTAATAGACCCATTGAAAAAGCTTGGAAAGGATCACCTACTGCCGCGACAACATCAAAAGAGTCAGAATCAGCCTTGAAATTCGCATTTAAAAGTCCCCTTTTAATTACCTGTCTTCTTAGTTCTCTTGGAGTTTTAAATAAACTACTCCCTACTAAATTAGATACCTGCAAACCAAAAGCTTCCATTACTGCCTGAGCAGTTGTGGTGCCCCCTGGTACAGATTCAGAAATTAAAACTGATTGTTTTAAGGATTTTCCTATCGCAAGACCTTTCTCATAGAGATTTAAAACTCTCTCTTTAGTCATCGATTTACCAGTAGTAAGACAATTTGATGGGCCCAAATTTCTATCTTCTACAACCAAATGATTAAAATAAGGCTTTGCTCCTATTCCCAGAGGAACAATAACTGGATAAGTATTTATAAGCTTTGAACAAACATGACTGATTAGGGCCGGAGTTACTCCTGCATTGAGAAGAGGCAATTTATATTTATGATCTTTTGAAGCACCCTCAAGTAAAAATTCAGCATCTGCGAGTGCAGTTGTTCTCCTCGATTGTGGATTAATACCTGCTGCGGAAATTCCTGGAATTTGTGATGTGTTAGTGCCAGCAATTATAAGAAAT
>JAOIPS010000020.1 GCA_028141225.1 Prochlorococcus sp. AH-736-L23 | reverse complement strand
ACTCAACCAAATATTCGAGAAAAAGAATGCTAATGAGAACCCAAACAAAATTAAAATATTAAAAATCCAGAGATATAAATAATTTTTGTTTATATTTTTTAAGCTTATAAAGCTATTACTTATTAATAATGCCGCCGCTGGAATTGCTGGCAACCAATAGCTAGGTAGTTTAGTTGCAGAAAGGCTAAAGAAAATTAAAACTGACGTTAACCAACAAAGAGAATATGTATAAAGGGTTTCAGTGACATTGCCATTATCCTTTGAACTTCTAAAGAAATCATTAAAGGTTTTAAGTATCCCATGAAACAAAAAAGGAGAGAATGGTAACGAAGCCAATATCATTATGTAAAGGAAAAACCAGAATGGTTCTGCATGATTATTTACAACTGAGGTATATCTTTGAAAATTATGGTAACCAAAAAAATTATCCCAAAAAGGCTTTCCCTCTTTTAGAAGTTCTAATATGTACCAGGGAACACTTATTAGTGTTGTTATTAAAAAACCTTTCTTAGGATTTATTTTACTGAGCAAGGTTTTCCAATTCTTCATACAAAACAAGAAAGACGTAATAGTCAATAATGCCAAAACAAATGCAACAGGTCCTTTAACTAAAATTGCAAAACCTAAAAATACCCAAGCTGAAATACATTGATCATTTTTTTCACTTGCCATTCTTCTCCAAAACAAAAGCAGACTAATACCTAAGGTTCCAGTTAAAAGGGCATCACTCACGGCAGTTCTACTCCAAATAATTATCAATGGAGAAAGAGCAAAGCCTAATGATGCAACTATTGGAGTGAGGAATTGCTTATCACTCTTCTGTGGCCAACAAAACAACGTATCTCCGATCAGCAACATTAAAAATAACGAAGCTAAAGCTGAAGGGAGTCTTGCTGAGAGTGTCCCGAAACTATCCCAAATCTCATTTCTCGGTAATGAGTAAAAAAAACCCATTAGCCAATATATCAGTGGAGGCTTATCAAAACGGAATATCCCATTAACTTTTGGAGTTAACCAATCACCAGATTCTGTCATTGCCCTTGCTGCAGTAGCAAATAAAGGGGGAGTTTCATCCACCAATCCTGTAGAGCCTAAACCTAAGATAAATATAATGATCCCACAAACTAAAACAATCAATAAGGTTAGAAGCCTTTTTTTTGAGTTAAGAAGAATCATTTAATATTATTTATATTCATGCATTACTTTATTAAGCCAGTTCACAACCTTGTTAGCAAATATATCTGCGGAGGCATTATTTTCTACCCATTCTCTACATTTCTGACGCTTTATTTTTTCAATAATCTCTACATAAGAAAGCATATTTTTTTTATCATCAGGATAAGCAAGATAACCTGTTTGGCCATGCTGAATAATTTCACTAGGTCCTCCCCTTTTATAAGCTACAACAGGTACCCCACAAGCTAAAGCTTCAACAACAACGTTCCCATATGCCTCATTCCATTTAGGAGTATTTAGCAACCCTCTGCATTTGCCAAGTTCTTTTTGTAATTCATCGGTTGATAAAAAACCCATCCAATCTATAGCTCCTTGAGGGAATGATCTTTCAATCTTTGAGGCATACATCTCATCTTCTATAAATCCCCAAACTTTTAATTTTTCGCCAAGTTGATTTGCCACATAAACCGCATCCTCCAAACCTTTCTCCGGAGCCACTCTTCCAACCCATGCCAAGGGTCCCTTAACTGAATCTTGAAATATATAATTATCTAAATTAAACCCATTCCCAATAATTGTTGGTTGTTTTATGAATGGAAAATCATTAGCTTGCATTTTCGAATGAAAAGCAAAATTATTTGGATATTTAGCATATACCTTAGAGATTAAGTTACTCATTACTGAACTTTCAGAACCCATACTAATGATATGTGCAATGGGAATCTCTAAATTTAGAGTCATCCAGATTGGCAGCCAATCATAGGACATGTTCAACAATACATCTGCATGTTTAGCGATATCTATTCCCTTTTCAAGCATTCCTGCTAAAAGAGAATTGTCTGGGATACTTACGGGAGAATTATAATTTTGATGCTGCCAACTAATTTGATCTTCACCTTCCACAAAATGTAATTTTGCTTTTACATTACTTTCATTTAACTTAGAATTTTTTGGAGCTACAACCTCAACAGAATGACCTAAAGAAATTAAACCTGAAACTAATGAATTTAAAGTTAATTCAACTCCACCACCTCTACCACTCCCTAAGAATCCTATTGGAGTACTAATCAAAACTATTCGCATTATTAGACTTTTTACAAAAAGAAACTAATTAAATAGTAGTATCAGAAAATTTATTTTCCCATAAACTCTTCCTCTGGCTAACAAAAAATACTGAGATAAGAACAAACACCACTCCTATCCACTGCACAATAGTTAGTCTTTCATCTAGCCAAACACCTCCACTAAGGAGAGCAAATACAGGTGTTAAAAATGCAAGAGTGCTAAATCCAGTTATTTCTTTATTATTAGCATAGTAGAAAAACAATCCATAAGCTATTGCTCCTCCAAAAATACTTGCAAATGACATAAGTCCCCAATCAAATATTGACCAATCAGGAATTATTGTGAAATTTGATTGTAAACAGTGCTTAATAATTAAGGGCAAACTCCCAAAAACCATATGCCACCCTGTAACTGCAACTGGATCACTTTTAGTACAAGTGAATCTAATTAATATTGTTCCTAATGCCATAGCGAGAGAAGCTGCAAGCATCCAAAGTTCTCCAAAGTTAAAAACAACATCATTTATAGACTTATCAGACATCAACCACCAATTCCCTAACATTTCTTGTGGAACTCCTAAAAATACTATCCCTCCCAAGCCAAAAAGTAGTCCTAACCATCCTATTGGATTAATTAAATTCCCAAAAATTGCCCTCGCTAAAATAGCTACCAAAAGCGGTTGAGAATCAATTAAAACAGAACCTAAACCTGCTCCAGTTTTTTCAATACCATAAGTTAAAAACAACTGGAAAAAAGTGGCATCAACAATCGTAAAAACAAAAAACCACTTCAAATCGCACTTATAAATTTTTAAATCTCTTTTAAACAAATATGTTGTTATTAGAACAAGAATCCCTGCAGGAAGTAATCTTAAAGAAGCTACAAACTCTGGCCCAGCACTAGATACTAAAGGAGTCATTGCCGCCATTGAAGTACCCCAAAGTGCAAAAGGGAGTATCATTAAAAACCAATTTAGGATTGAATTCATTAGGTCTGCTGATAGTCTTTTTAAAGTAGTTTTATGAATTTACCTTAAAAGAATGATTTGGCCTTTTAGACGAAAGTCAAAAAAAAGAATAGCTCGTATAGTAATTGATGAGCCTATTACAAGTTCAACAAGAATTTCAGTCCTTAAAGCTCTTAAACAAATTGAGGATAGAGAATTTCCTGCTTTAATCGTGAGAATTGATTCCCCAGGGGGTACTGTAGGGGATAGCCAAGAGATATACTCTGCTATTAAAAGATTAAAAGACAAAGGATGTAAAGTCATTGCTAGTTTTGGGAACATCTCCGCGTCAGGAGGGGTTTACATTGGTGTTGCATCTGACAAAATAGTTGCTAATCCAGGCACAATTACAGGATCTATTGGTGTGATTATAAGAGGAAATAATTTATCTGAATTATTGGATAAAATCGGCATTAAATTTGAGACTGTTAAAAGCGGTGTATTTAAAGACATACTTTCTCCAGATAAACCTCTAAGTGAGGAAGGTAGAAGTCTACTCCAAGGGCTTATAGATGAAAGTTATAAACAATTTACGGAAGCTGTTGCTGAAGGAAGGAATTTACCTGTTGAAGAAGTAAGAAAATTTGCTGATGGAAGAATTTTCACTGGAACACAAGCACTCGAACTTGGTCTTGTTGATAGGGTTGGAGATGAATTTGTAGCAAGGGAGCTTGCTGCAGAAATGGTTAATATTGATCCTAAAATTCAGCCCTTAACATTTGGTAAGAAGAAGAAAAAATTACTTGGACTAATTCCTGGAAGTAGAATGATAGAGAACATTATCAAAAATATCTTTTTTGAGTTTGACTCATCTAATAAAATACTTTGGTTATACAAGCCTTAAATCGATTGGTATGAAAAAATGAAAGATGATTATAAAATTACATTTATTCGAGGAGCTACAACAGCATCAGGTAATTCTGTTAGGGAAATAGAATTTGCCGTAGTTGAATTAATTGATGAATTAATTTCACGTAATAATCTTATTAAGTCGAACATACTATCTATTACATTCACAGCGACAAAAGATTTAAATGCATGTTTCCCAGCTTCAATTGCAAGGAAATTTAATGGACTTGATTCAGTTGCCTTTTTAGACTGTCAACAAATGCACGTATCAAGTGATGTTGATTTTTGTATAAGAATAATGGCTCAAGTTTTATTGCCACCAAATTATTCAATAAAGCACCCTTATTTAAAAGGCGCTGCAAAATTAAGGGCAGATAGATGTTAACCTTAGTGAAATTATTTTTCTGCTTTAAATTTGAATAGCACGAACTAAACCTTTAAATTTCATTCACTTAATGTTAAAAATCACAAAGAAACATAATTTAAGTCTTAAGATTTTAAGATTTTTTATTATCCCTACAATTTTTGTTTTAACTCCTTTTTTTAATAAAATCCAAGATGCTAAAGCGGGGTTGGAATTCCAATGGGATCAAGACGATAGTTTTAGAAGATTGAAGTGGTTTCAAAAGGAAAATAAAAGGAGATTTAGAAATACAATTTATTTTTTCTTTAGGCCTTCTGATAGAAAAACTGATCTTTTAAAAATTAATCTAGCAATTCCCAAGACCTTTAAATCTACTTTAAAAAGAGAAAAAATTAGTTTTTGCAAAGTAAAAATAGGTGGTTTTGAGAGTAGAACTCAATGTTTAGAAGACATTCCAGCTGATATCGAAATCAATACTGATGAATCAGGCTTACGGTCCCTAGATATTTACCCTTACAGCCCAATTCCCTCTAATAAAGAAAGTTATGCAATTGTTTTAAACGTCTTTAATCCAAAAAAATCAGGTTTATTTCAATTTCATTCATTTGGGCAACCTAAAGGGAAATCATTTTCAAGTTATTTAGGAAGCTGGACTATAGGGATCGATTAAATGATAAATTAGATTAGGGTAATTAAACAAATGACTAAAAGAACTTTTGGCGGAACTTCAAGAAAAAGAAAACGTGTATCTGGTTTTAGAGTAAGAATGCGTTCTCATACAGGTAGAAGAGTTATTAAAAGCAGAAGACAAAAAGGTAGAGAGAGAGTAGCTGTATAAATTCGAATTTAAATGGCCTTACCTAATGATATGCGTTTAAAAGGTCACAGGACTTTTCATTATATTCACAAAAATTCAATAACATATCATGGAAAATTAATGACATTTAAAGTTGCAAGACCAAATCCAGCAATACTCTTAACCCATAAATTTACAAATACCGCAAACAAGTTTAAGGTTGCAATTGCAATTAGCAAAAAAGTTTCAAAAAAAGCTGTTGAAAGGAATAAATTAAGAAGAATTCTGCAAGAATGGTTATTAACAAACATTCAAAAAATTAATAACCACAAACCTTATTGGTTACTTGTTAACCTTAAGTTTGGAGATTTCTGCAATGATAAAAGTAGACTTTTGGAGGAATTTCAAAACTTAATGTACAAATCTCGTCTAATCAAATGATCAACATTAATGAAGCAACCTTTTATGAAGGTGGTCCCGCTAAAAGTGATTTAATAATAAATCTACTTGCAGGAATAACTATACTTGGTTTGCCATTTACTTTTGCTGCAATAGTTAGAGCATTATGGTTGAGATATAAAATTACAAACAAAAGAATCACCATTGATGGTGGCTGGTTTGGTAAAAACAAAACTCAAGTCTCATTTAGTAACATTGAAGAAATTAGATCCATTCCGAGGGGATTCGGTTCATACGGTGACATGGTTCTTATCCTTAACGATGGATCAAAGGTTGAAATGAAATCATTACCTTTATTTAGAGAAAAACAAAAATTCATTGAAGAGAATATGACTATAAGATCACAAATACCAAATCTTAACGAGGTAGAAGGATTTGCTACTAAATCCTAAATAAATTAATTACAAAAATCTTTTTTTCCTGTAAAATAAAATGTCAATTAAAATTACAATCTCTTTAATATCGTGATAGGGTTCATTTCTGAAAAACTACTTATCCCTATTCTAGATTTTTTCTACGGTTTAGTCCCTAGTTATGGTTTAGCGATTGTTGCATTGACAGTCGTCATTAGAATTGCACTTTTTCCTCTAAGCGCTGGTTCCATTAGAAGCGCGAGGAGGATGAAGATTGCCCAACCAGTAATGCAAAAAAGGCAAGCAGAAATAAAATCTAAGTTTTCAGGTGATCCAAAGAAACAGCAAGAAGAACTTGGGAAATTAATGAACGAATTTGGCAGTCCCCTCGCAGGTTGCCTTCCATTGATTGTTCAAATGCCCGTGCTATTTGCATTGTTTGCAACCCTAAGAGGCTCTCCGTTCGCTGATGTACCCTACAACATAAACCTCAAGGTCGTCCCACAGGATCAAGTAGCAGCAATTGATCCAAAACCTTACAAATCCCCCCGACACTCTATATTTATTACAGAAAAATCACATTTTCCTGTTATAGCGACTATTCCAAGTGGAACAAAATTAGGAGCAGAAGAATCCATAAAGGTAAATTTACAAACAACAAATGGCAATAGCTATTCGGATGTTTTATCTAAATACGACAACGGATCAAAATTCCTCCCCACTTGGAAGGTTTCTAAAGGATCCGAAAATCTTAAAGTTTCCCAAGACGGTACAGTAACAGCAATTAAACCAGGCGATGCAACAATCGAGGCAAAAATTCCTGGTCTAGCTGCTAAAAGTGGTTTTTTATTTATTAAGGCTCTTGGTCAAGTTGGTTTTTATGTAGATGGGGCAATTAATTGGGATATTGCTGCATTAGTTGGTGCCTTTGGATTAACCTTACTTCTCTCTCAAGTTTTATCAAGTCAGGGGATGCCTGCGAATCCACAGCAATCAACAGCTAATAAAATTACACCAGTTATGATAACTGGAATGTTTCTGTTTTTCCCACTACCAGCTGGAGTCTTACTCTACATGGTTGTTGCTAATATTTTCCAAGCATTTCAGACTTTTCTGCTTAATAAAGAATCTCTTCCTGAGAATCTGCAGAAAATTTTAGACCAACAAATGTTAGCCAAAAATGAAGTAATAAATACTGCTGCCACAACTATTTCAGACAAAAGATTACCTTTTGAACCCAACAGCAAAAAATAATTTTTAATCTTAAATAATGAATTCTTGGTGTAGAAATTTAGAATTACTTATAAGATCAAGAACTTCATTAATTTGGATCAGGACTAAAGAAGAGGAAAGATTAGAAAAATTAGTTAATTTTTCTTGTGAAAGACTAAATATAAAAAGATTCATTTCCTGGGATTGCGTTAGCGGTATAAAAGGATTAATAAATGAAGAAAGTAAATTTTCTAACAATCCATTAGGAGTACTTAATTGGCTTAAAGAATTAAATTCTGAAGTTCCAACAGTTTTATTAGTTAAAGATTTTCATAAATTTTATGATGATCCATCTATCAATAGAACTATTAAAGAACTATCTTTAGTGCTTAAAAAAACTAGTCATAATTTAATTATTAGTTCTCATTTATTTCCATCATCAGAAGAGTTGGATGAATTAATGACAATTGTAAATTTACCTTTACCTGATCAAAGAGAATTGAAGAATCTTATAAAACAAATTGCTATCAATACCAATTCAAATCTAGAGGAACAGGACTTAAACGAACTTTCCATAGCTTCAAGTGGACTTACCGAAATAAAAGTAAAACAAGTCACTGCAAAAGCACTTGCTCAAAGAGGAAAAATAAGTATAGAAGATATTAAAGATATTCTTGAAGAGAAAAAACAAGTAATCGCCCGAAGTGAAATTTTAGAATTTTTCGAAACTAAATCAAGTCAAGATGATATTGGTGGTTTAAATGTTTTAAAAGTTTGGCTTAATCAAAGATACAGGGCCTTTTCTAAAGAAGCTAGAGATTATGGATTACCAATCCCCAAGGGAGTCTTACTCCTTGGAGCTCAAGGAACAGGAAAATCGCTAACGGCAAAATCAATTTCAAAGAGTTGGTCGATGCCGTTACTTAGGCTTGATGTTGGAAGACTATTTTCCAGCCTTGTTGGTTCAAGCGAGGCAAGAACAAGAGAAGCAATATTAAGAGCTGAGGCCATGTCACCTTGTATCCTTTGGATCGATGAAATTGACAAGGGCTTTGGCGGCGATGCTAGAAGTGATGGGGGAACAAGTCAAAGGGTTTTGGCGAGTTTGCTAACTTGGATGGCTGAAAAAGAATCCACCGTATTTGTCATAGCTACAGCTAATGCTATAGACAAGCTTCCTGCCGAATTATTAAGAAAAGGTAGATTTGATGAGATATTTTTTCTTGATTTACCAAATTCTGAAGAAAGATTAAGTATTCTGGATTTGCATTTAAAAAAAAGAAGACCAAATTACAGTTTCCCACTCACCACAATCATAGACAGAACAGATGGATTTTCAGGCGCAGAACTTGAACAAGCAGTGATAGAGGGCATGCATATTTCATTCTCTGAAAATAGAGAACTTATGGAGAAAGATTTAATAAAAGCAGTTTCTGAATTAGTTCCTTTGTCAAGAACTGCTAAAGAGCAAATTGATTTACTAAAAGAATGGTCATCTACAGGAAGAGCTCGTTCTGCGTCCTAATCGAAATATTATTTATGAAGAATATTACATAAGTTAGGAAACATTAATTAAGTTAATTTTTCATCAAAAATCCCTAATAATGAATAGAGATTAACTATCTTAATTAAGGTATAAAAAAAAAAAGAGTGTTAGATCAAAAATTAATAAGAGAAAATCCAACTTCCGTTGAAGATAATTTATCCTTAAGGGGAAAAATCTATAAGATATCCCATATACACGAATTAACTGTTAAAAAAAAAGAAATTGACATAGAAATATCGAGTATTCAATCTGAAAGTAAAAAATTAAGCAAATTAATTGGTCAAGTAATTGGGAAATCACAAAACACTAATCCAAAAGAACTGATTGATTTGAAGAAAAGGGGAAACCAATACAGAATCAAAATTTCTGAACTTGAAGAGAAACAAAGAATATTAGATAAACAAGTTGATGATGAGATTTATAATTTACCAAATTTTCCTAGTAAAGATGCACCTGTTGGAAAAGATGAAAGTGAAAATGTACAAATAAGAACTTGGGGAGATCCGTTAGTAAAAGAGAATATTAAATCTCATTGGGAGATTGGCGAAAGTCTTAATATTTTTGACTCCGTTAAATCAACAAAAATATCAAAAAGTCGTTTTATTACTCTTATTGGCAATGGTGCAAGATTAGAGAGGGCATTGATTAATTTCATGCTGGATATGCATAGTAAAAATGGTTATTTAGAGTTAATGCCTCCAGCTTTGGTAAATTCAGAAAGTCTCAGAGGATCTGGACAATTACCTAAATTCTCTAATGAAAGTTTTAAGTGCTCTAATGACGATCTGTGGCTTTCTCCAACTGCTGAAGTTCCACTTACTGCTCTTCATAAAAATGAGATAATCGATGCCAAGCAATTACCTCTTAAGTACGTTGCATATAGCCCATGTTTTAGGAGAGAAGCTGGCAGTTATGGTAGGGATACTAAAGGTTTAATAAGACTTCATCAATTTAATAAGGTTGAGCTGTATTGGTTTTGTGATCCAAGCCAATCTACTGAAGCTCATAAAAAAATAACTTCTGATGCAGAAAGTATTTTAAAAAAGCTAAACCTACCCTATAGATTAATAGATATTTGTACTGGAGACTTAGGCTTTTCTTCTAGTAGAACATTTGACCTTGAAGTATGGCTACCTAGTAGTAAATGTTATAGAGAAATTTCGAGTTGCAGCAATTGTTTAGACTTTCAGGCGCGCAGATCTTCAATAAGAACAAAAATTGATAAAAAAAATACATATTTACACACCTTAAATGGAAGTGGCCTCGCCATTGGAAGAACAATGGCTGCGATTCTTGAAAATGGCCAACAAAAAGATGGTAGCGTTAAGATTCCAGATGCTCTAGTTCCTTACTTTGGATCAAATTTTTTAAAAACTGCTTAATATAAAATAATGAATGTTTTAACATCAATAACAGTTCTTGGATTTCTCATTTTTTTTCATGAGATGGGTCATTTCCTCGCAGCAATTTTGCAAGGCATTTACGTTGATGGATTTTCAATTGGTTTTGGCCCTTCAATAATTCAGAAAAAATATAAAGATATTACTTATTCATTTAGAGCCTTTCCCCTAGGAGGATTTGTTTCATTCCCTGATGAAGAACTAAATAATATTGACCCTAAAGATCCAAACCTTTTAAAAAATAGACCAATAATCCAAAGAGTTATTGTAATCTCTGCTGGAGTATTCGCTAATTTAATCCTTGCTTATACGATTTTAATTTTAAATGTAACTACTATTGGTATTCCTTATGATCCAGAACCGGGCATTTTAGTTTTGGCAACTCAACCTGAAAAGGCTGCCTCAATAGCTGGCTTAGAAGCAGGAGATAAAATATTAGAGGTTGAAACTCGGACCCTAGGAGTAGGGGATCAAGCTGTTTCCACTTTAGTTAAAGCTATTCAAAATTCTTCAGATGACCCAATTTCAATAAAAATCGAGAGAGATGGAACTTTTAAAGATTTAACTTTGATACCTAAGAATGTTGAGGGGAAAGGAACTATAGGTGCTCAATTACAGCCTAATATAAGAAAAGAAACCCAAAAAACAAAAAACGTTTACGAACTTTTTAAATACACCAATAAAGAGTTTTCCACACTTTTGGTAAAAACAATTCAAGGTTATAAAGGATTAATAACAAATTTCTCCTCAACAGCTCAACAACTAAGTGGTCCTGTCAAAATCGTTGAAATCGGAGCGCAACTTTCACAACAAGGTGGGACAGGGATATTATTATTTGCCGCTTTAATTTCTATTAACTTAGCGGTACTTAATTCATTGCCTTTACCGTTATTAGATGGCGGACAACTTGTTTTCACTTTAATTGAAGGGTTTAGGGGAAAACCTGTCCCAGTTAAGGTACAAATGGTTGTTACCCAGTCCAGTTTTTTTCTTTTAGTTGGACTAAGTGTTTTACTTATTATTAGAGATACAAGTCAACTTTTAATAGTACAAAGATTTTTAAACCAATGAATAAATTTTAAAAATTGTTAGACAAGCTGTTAATATAGTAATTAGTTTAAAAATTCTGATAAATGGCGAAAAAGTCCATGATTGCAAGAGAGGTCAAACGCAAAAAACTTGTGAAGAAATATGCTGCTAAAAGAAAATTATTATTAGATGAATTCAATGCAGCTAAAGATCCAATGGAAAGATTAGAAATACATAGAAAGATTCAAGCACTGCCAAGAAACTCTGCTCCAAACAGAGTTAGAAATAGATGTTGGGCAACAGGTAAGCCTAGGGGAGTTTACAGAGACTTTGGTCTTTGCAGGAATCAGTTAAGACAAAGAGCTCATAATGGTGAACTTCCAGGCGTGGTTAAATCAAGTTGGTAGTCTATTTTTACTTAAATAATATATTTTTTAAAGAAAAATATTAATTAAATAAATTAAGGTTCATCTTACTTTTAGAGGCATATTTAAAAGTTTTTATAGCTTATCTAAATAATTTACTCAATATGTCCCTATAAAATGTAAGAATAAATTATGTATAGATTTATAATTTAAAAAGTGGAAGGACAAAATAAGTCGATCACGTTTGACGGACGAGAGATACGACTAACTACAGGACTATATGCTCCTCAAGCAAATGGATCAGTAATGATTGAGTGTGGAGACACCTCGTTATTAGTTACGGCAACAAAAACCTCGAAAAAGGAAGTTTCAGACTTTCTACCTCTAATTTGTGATTATGAGGAGAAACTGTATGCTGCCGGTAGAATTCCTGGCGGCTTCATGAGAAGGGAGGGGCGACCACCAGAAAGAGCCACATTAATCTCAAGATTAATAGATAGACCTATGAGACCTCTTTTCCCATCATGGATGAGAGATGAAATTCAAATAGTAGCTTCTTGCCTTTCTCTTGATGAAAGGGTGCCTGCAGATGTGTTAGCTGTAACAGGTGCGTCAATTGCAACTTTACTTGGAGAAATACCATTTTATGGTCCTATGGCTGCAGTTAGAGTTGGTCTAATAGGCGATGATTTCATCTTAAATCCAAGCTATAGAGAAATTGAAAAAGGTGACCTAGATATTGTTGTAGCGGGCTCACCTGATGGGATTGTCATGATTGAGGCTGGTGCCAATCAATTATCAGAGCAAGATACAATCGAAGCTATAGATTTTGGATATGAGGCTGTAACTGAACTTATTAAATCTCAAGAGGATTTATTAAAAGATTTAGGAATAAAACAAATCAAACCATCGGATCCTGAAGAAGACAAAACATTATTCTCATATTTGGAGAAAAACTGTACTAAGCCAATAGATCTAATACTAAAGAAATTTGATCAGTCTAAAGAAGAAAGAGATCTCGAATTAGAAAAAATAAAACTTGATGTACAAAGTAAAATAGATTCTCTTAAAGAAGATAATCAATTAAGACTATTAACATCAGAAAATGATAAGTTAATACACTCCGATTTTAAAAAATTAACCAAAAAATTAATGAGGTCGCAAATCATTAATGATGGGAAAAGAGTTGATGGGAGAGATCTTGATGAAGTAAGAAAAATATCTGCTAAAGCAGGAATCCTTCCAAAGAGAGTTCATGGTTCAGCATTGTTTCAAAGAGGCTTAACCCAAGTTTTATCAACAACAACTCTTGGGACACCAAGTGACGCTCAAGAAATGGATGATCTGAATCCAAGCACTGAAAAGACATATTTGCATCACTATAATTTTCCACCTTATTCTGTAGGAGAAACTAGACCAATGAGAACCCCTGGAAGAAGAGAAATTGGTCATGGTGCATTAGCAGAAAGGGCGATCATCCCTGTACTACCTGGTAAAGAGACATTTCCATATGTACTTCGTGTAGTCAGTGAGGTCTTGAGTTCTAATGGTTCCACTTCTATGGGATCTGTTTGTGGTAGTACACTTTCTTTACTTGATGCTGGGGTTCCTCTTAAGGCTCCTGTAAGTGGAACTGCCATGGGTTTAATAAAAGATGAAAAAGAAGTCAGAATACTTACAGATATTCAAGGAATTGAGGATTTCCTTGGAGATATGGATTTTAAAGTCGCAGGAACTGAGAAAGGTATAACAGCGTTACAGATGGATATGAAAATCACGGGGCTATCAGTATCAATTATTTCAGATGCTATAAAAAAAGCTCGTCCTGCAAGATTACATATCTTAGAAAAAATGCAACAGGCTATAGATAAACCTCAAGAATCACTATCACCTCATGCCCCAAGACTTTTAAGTTTCAGAATTGATCCAGAACTTATTGGTACAGTTATTGGACCTGGAGGAAGAACAATTAAGGGTATTACTGAGAGGACTAATACCAAAATTGATATTGAAGACGGAGGTATTGTAACCATCGCTTCACATGATGGTGCAGCCGCGGAAGAAGCTCAAAAAATTATTGAAGGTCTAACTCGCAAAGTACATGAAGGTGAGATTTTCACAGGAGTTGTAACTCGAATTATTCCAATTGGAGCATTTGTTGAAATACTCCCTGGCAAAGAAGGAATGGTGCACATATCACAATTATCAGAAGCAAGAGTAGAAAGAGTTGAGGATGTAGTAAGACAAGGAGATGATGTTACTGTAAGGGTTAGAGAAATAGATAGTAGAGGTAGAATAAATCTAACTTTGAGGGGAGTTACCCAAAATGGAGGGATGTCTTATCCCGAACCTACTCCAACTCCAGTAGCCCCACTTAATTAAAGCTACAAGGGATATAAATCATATTTCTTAATAATTTCTTTAATATCAAAACAGACCTCTTTATGTGTAAGTTTATTGTTAGATGCGATTATAATTCCCTTCTGTTCAAAATCTTTTTTTCCATAAGATAAAGGCTCATTCTCCAAATTTGTAATAGCTCCTCCAGCAGCTTTTAAAACAGCTTCTGGGGCCGAAAAATCCCAATCTTTTGGGGAACTTTTACCTGGCAAGCTTAAGCTGATATATATGTCACTTTCCCCTCTTAAAATTGAGGAGATTTTACAACCAATACTTCCCATAACCTTAACATCCTTAAAGCCAACTTTTTCTATTAGATTATGGAGGTTTGCATTGCTATGATTTTTACTTGTGACAATAATCATTTCTTTAAGTTTTTTACTCCTAGAAGAATTAGTGCCACTTGTCTTACTATTCCTCATCTCACACCATGTCTTTTCCCCATCAGAAATCCATAGCTCAGCCTTTTCCGGGATGAGAACGACGCCCAAATAAGGTCTTTGTTTATAGTTCAGAGCTAAATGCATAGCATAATTTTTAGTTCCCTGGATAAAATCCTTTGTACCATCAAGAGGGTCCAGAACCCAAACCCAATCAGAATTTATATCGCAACTGTGAGGTTTTATTTTTACGTTTTCTTCACTCAGAATTGTCCAACCAATGTCTTTATATTTTCCATTAATTCTTTGAATAATTAATTTATTTACTTCCAGATCAGCCAAAGTAACTGGATCTTCAAAATTATTGTTTTTAATGATATTGCTATTATTGCTTGAATCTTTTAGTATTTGAGAATAATAAAGCAAGATTTCAGAAGCTTCCCAACTAAAAACTTTCAAATCATCTATAAGATTATTTATTTCTACACCGGATGGTAATTTAATCACAAAATGAATATTAAATATTCATCTTCGCATAAAAAACAAGAACCTGAAAGTGGTTTTTTATATATTGTTGGCACACCCATTGGGAATTTGAATGATATCTCAATAAGAGCTCTCAAAATTCTAGAAAATGTCTCTTTGGTTATCTGCGAAGATACTAGGCAAACAAGAAAGATAATGCATAGATATGACTTTACTAACAATCTAATAAGCTTCAATGAGCATAATTCTTTCAAAAAGATCCCAAAATTGATTGATGATTTAAAATCTGGCAAATCTATTGCCCTAGTTAGTGATGCAGGCATGCCTAGTATTTGTGATCCAGGTGAGGACCTTATTAAAGCTGTAAAATCTGTTGGCTTAAATATAACTTGCATCCCTGGTCCATGTGCAGCAATAACTGCTCTAGCTTCAAGTGGTCTTCCATCTTCAAAATTTATATTTGAAGGTTTTCTGCCCAAAAAAAATTCGGAAAGAAAAAAAATTCTTCTCAATATAAGTAGGAATGAAAAAACAACAGTTTTATTTGAGTCCCCAAATCGCCTTAAAAATTTATTGAGTGAATTAAAAGAATATTGTGGAGGGGATAGAGAAATTCAAGTATCAAGGGAATTAACAAAAAAATTTGAAGAGCATATTGGGCAAAACATCAATGAAGCTGTAGTTTTTTTTGAAAGAAAAGATGTTCGTGGTGAGATTACTGTGGTAATTAAAGGTATTGATAAAAACTCTAAGGATTCTGAATTTGATGATATTGAATTAAAGAAAGAATTACATAATTTAATTAATGCAGGTTTAAGCTTATCTGCAGCTTCTAGATATTTAGCAAAAAAAAATAACCTTTCCAAAAGTATAATTTACAATATGTACTAAAACTTTTTTATCAAATTCTTTATGTTTTTGCAGCCAAAAAAAATATTTCTGAACTTAACCTTTAATGTTTGTTTATTTTTAATACTTATGGTCGGAATTCAAAATAGTTCAGAAAAAAGAAAAGTCAATTTAATAATTAGTGAAACGATTAAATTACCCGTTAGTTTTATTGTTGGTGTTAGTTTTATAAGTGGAACCTTAATGGGTAGTTTTCTTTCTTTTAGTCCAAATAAAGAAATTAATTAAGGCCTCTATAAGGCTATCAATTTTTCTTCATTGATTATTCTTGTAATTCCTCTGGAAATTAATATGGGAGAAACAATTTTAAAAACTTCAGTATTTGGAACTTTAATTATCTTCTGTTCTTTATTGCATAACCTTTTTGCGATTTTCATATCATTATAAATTTCAATTGTTTTTCTATTTAACTCTTCCTCAGCTAGAAAATGCCAATCTGGATAATCTTTAAGAAATTTGGTTTCCAATTCAATTTTATTATTCACTATCATGTAAACAACTTTTGGGAAATCAACCTCGCAGATAGGTATTGAAGATAAATCTTTTTGCGTCGAATTCTCAATCTCATAATCTAAAGGTACTATCTCAGTAAAAGGATTTTGGTATGGAAATAATTCCTCAGATTTTTTATTAAGTAATTCTTTATCATAGGTGTTTTCATTTATGTTTTTTATACTTGAATTATCTTCTTCTTCATTAAATTTAGATTCTTTCTCTTTAGATTTAAAGCTTTGAGTTGTTAATTTATTTTTTTTAAATAAGTCTAAATATCTTTTTTCACCAAGACTTTTCTTCAAATTTCTTACGATAGTTAATTTTGTAAAATTAAATTCTTCAGATAGTTGATCAATAGATTTTCCTGATTTAAAAAAATTAACAATTTCTTCTTTTTGTTTCTCAGACAGCTTTTTCGCCACTATCAGTTCGCAACTTTATATATTCTATTAAAAAATAATAGAAAGTTTATTTTATCAAAAACTTTTTAGTAATAATATATTTAAAAGCATTAGGATTATTGTTTGACCAATAACTGTCAGATATAATAATTAAGTGCTTCCTTAGCTCAGCTGGATAGAGCAACTGCCTTCTAAGCAGTGGGCCGCAGGTTCGAATCCTGCAGGAAGCGTAAGTATCATAAAATGGGTTGGTGAAGATGATAAATATTATTTATAAATTCAATTTCATAAATAGTTTTGAAAGCTAAAATAAATTTTCATGAAATTAATAAATTCAAATAATTTTTTATTTAGAAATATTAAAAAGGATATTGATAATAAATTATTTTTGTTGGGAGTCTTCTTCCTCGCCTCAGCACCTTTTATCGGAACTATTGTTCTTTTGTATCCACTAGTAAAAGGAATCATGAAAAAAAGGGCTGAAATCCTTAGAGATAAATACAACATCGCCTTAATTATTGTTTCTTTTATTATGGTTTTAAAGTGCATAGTTGGTCACTTTAATCAAATAAAATATCTAGATTCTTGGGATCCTATTCTTAATTGGATTGGCTTATTAAATTGGATTCCACTTTTCCTATGCTTTATTGGTTTTCAACCATATCTAGATTCAGCACAAAAAAGACTTGTCTTATCAAAGGTATTCATTGCAAGTTCCATCCCAATATTAATAAGTGGAATTGCACAATTTTTCTTTAAAGTAAATGGTCCATTTCAATTAATGAACGGTCTTGTTATTTGGTATCAAAGACCTGTAGATGGAGGAGGATTAACAAGTTTATTTAATAATCCAAATTATGCTGGCGGATGGCTTACTTTGCTTTTTCCATTATGCTTATCTGTGCTTTTCATAAATAGAAAGAAAAGATTTAAATTTAAGTCGATAATTGCTTTAATTATTTGTATAACATTCACAACAAGCATAGTTCTAACAAACTCCAGAGGGGCCTGGATTGGGTTAATAGTTTCTATTCCTTTAGTACTTGGAAGAATTACTTTGTTTTGGTTAATGCCATTAATACTAATTTTATTGATGATAATCCTAATTACTTTTATACCAAATATGCCACTCCAATATAGGGAACTAATGGTGCAATTTATTCCTGAAAAAGTATTTTCTAAATTCAGTGAAATCTTCTTTAATCTTCAAGCTTTTCCAAGGTTAGATATCTGGAAAAAATCATTGTTATTTATAAGTAATCGTCCATTCTTGGGATGGGGAGCTTCAACTTTTTCAATATTATATTTTAAAAAAACAAATCTTTTCAACAATCATGCTCATAACCTATTTTTGGAATTATCTATAAATTACGGAATAATTGTTTCACTAATTATTTTTCTTGTAATATTTTCAATTCTATTTAATTCTTATTTTTTAATTTTTAAATTCGAAAATAATTTAGAAATTATTAATGATAGGTCTTGGTGGGCAGCTACTTTAGTTTTTATTTTGTCTCATATGTATGATGTTCTCTATTATGACTTAAGAATAAGCATTTCAAGCTGGATATTTATAGCAGGGTTAAGGGCTATAATTATTAAAAATAAATACCCTATAAATCTAAAAAAAGGATTTAATTTATAGATTTTTTAAAAGTAATGAATAAATTCATTTTGAAAAGAATAATGTTTTTAGGGATGTATATATATGAATAATTCAATTAAAAAAAGAAAGGGAATCATACTTGCAGGGGGTTTAGGCTCAAGACTAAGTCCGTTAACAATATCCATCAGTAAACAATTACTACCAATATACGATAAACCAATGATTTATTATCCTCTTACAACATTAATGATGTCTGGGGTAAAGGAAATACTAATTATATGCAGAAAAGATCATCTATCTTCTTTTAAAAAATTACTTGGCAATGGGCATAGCTGGGGCTTATCAATTGAATACGCATGTCAGAAGAAACCAGAGGGCATAGCACAAGCATTTTTGATCGCAGAGCAATTTCTTAAAAATTCCTCTTGTGTATTGATTCTTGGAGATAATTTATTTCACGGGAATAATTTAATTTCTCAACTTCAAAATGCAAACAAAAATTATCAAGGAGCTACTCTATTTGTTTATCCGGTTAGTGACCCCTGGAGATATGGAGTGGTAAATTTTAATAAAAAAAACGAAGCTATAAGTATTGAAGAAAAGCCTAAGAAACCATCTAGTAATTACGCAGTCACGGGTATTTATTTTTTTGATAACAAAGTAATTAATTTTGCAAAAGAATTAAAACCCTCTTCAAGAGGAGAATTAGAGATAAGCGATATTAATCAAAGATATCTTGATGAAAAGAAATTAAATATTCAAATTCTTGGAAGAGGTATGGCATGGCTTGATACTGGTACATTTGATGCTCTACAAGAGGCAGGTGAATTTATTAGAACAATAGAAAAAAGACAAGGTTTAAAGGTTGGATGTCCAGAAGAAATTGCTTGGAGAACTGGTTTAATAAACGATATAGAACTTAGAGAACTTGTCAAAAAAGAAAAAAATCAAGAATATGGGAAATACTTAAAAAATCTATTAGAAAATTAATAAATGAAAATTGAAAAGATCATTAGTAATAAAGGTAATTTGATTTCAGGTCCGTTATTAATAAAACCAGATTTAACAATCGATGAAAGAGGGTATTTCTTTGAAAGTTGGAACAAAAGATTATTCGATGATGTAGTAGCCCAGAAAGTTAATTTTGTACAAGATAATGAATCCATATCATTGATTGGCATTTTGCGTGGATTACATTTTCAGTTAAGCCCAGCTTCGCAAGGGAAATTAGTAAGGGCTACAAATGGAGAAATATTCGATGTAATCGTGGATTTAAGAAAAAACTCCAGTACTTTTTTAGATTGGTATGGGACAGAACTAAATCAAGAAAATAATTTTCAATTATGGGTCCCCTCTGGATTCGCTCATGGATTCCTTACTCTGAGTGAAAAGGTAAGAGTATCTTACAAAGTGACTAATTATTGGTCTAGAAAAGATGAGAGGTCTTTGATTTGGAATGAAAATAAAATTGGAATAAAATGGCCATTAAATAAAATAAATCGAACCCTTCCTAAGTTGTCAAAGAGAGATAGCGATGCTAAAAGTATTGATTATTTGATAAAAAAGGGAGAAGTTTTTTGATTAAAGTTCTTCTCACTGGATCATCAGGTCAATTAGGTCATAGCTTGATTAAATCAAAGCCTGCAAATATTTGTTTAATAACTCCTAATAGAAAAGAATTAGACCTAAGCAATCCTAAAGAATGCTTTGACAAAACTTTAGAAATTAAACCAGATTGGATTTTAAATTGTGCAGCATATACAGCAGTAGATTTAGCAGAATCAAATCATGAGCTTTGTTTTAGGATCAATAAGGATGCACCAAAATATTTTGCAAAAGCATTAAATATTGTTGGGGGTAATTTAATTCAAATAAGTACTGATTATGTTTTTAATGGGACACAGAATTATCCCTATCAAACTGATCAAATAAAAAACCCCATAAATATTTATGGCAAAAGTAAAGCTGAAGGAGAGGATGAGATTCAAAAAGAAATGAAAAATCCAAAAAATTATTACATCTTAAGAACAAGCTGGCTAATGGGCCAAAAAGGGGGTAATTTTTCTTCAAATATTATTGAGCTACTTTCTAAAAAGGATAAAATTGATGTTGTATCAGATCAATTTGGTTCACCAACCACAACAATATCACTAGCAAATGTTTTATGGGAGCTCATATCAAAAGATAAATTTATCAAACAATATAACTTAAATAAATACCCTATTTATCATTGGACTGATGATGGTATTACATCATGGTATGATCTAGCTCTTGAAATATACTCAATAAGTTCAAAATTAGGATTGATAGAAAAAAATAAGATAATAAGACCCATTAAGAGCTCAAATTATAAAACAAATGCGCGAAGGCCCCTTTTTTCGGTTCTTGATTGCAATTCGACCCAAAAATTATTAAATATAAAGAGAATCCCTTGGCAGAAATCAATTCACCAAATGCTATTAGAAAAATTAAAAGAAAAAAACCTTAATATTTAAAAGTTTTAATTTTTGGTTATTTTATAATTATCGTTATGACTAAAAAAATATTAATAACTGGAGGAGCAGGTTTTATAGGGGGGGCATTAATAAAAAGATTACTTAGAGAGGAAAATAATATTATTTACAATATTGATAAGTTATCTTATAAAAATGGATTAACTAGAATTGAGGAATTTAATAAATATCATAGACACAAGCACTATTTAGTTGATTTAACTAATAAAGAACTCTTAATAGATTTATTAGAACAAATTAAACCTGACGCTATTTTTCACCTAGCAGCTGAAAGTCATGTAGATTTCTCCCTAAGTAATCCAGAAGAATTTTTACAAAGTAATGTTTTTGGTACATTTAATTTACTAGAGGCAACCAGGATTCATTGGAATAAAATTACAGGTTCAAAGAGAGAAAATTTTAAGTTTCTGCATATAAGTACCGATGAGGTCTTTGGGAGCCTTGGTTCTAGTGGTAAATTTAATGAGCATTCAAATTACGATCCTAGAAGTCCATATTCTGCATCAAAAGCTGCTAGTGATCATTTCGTTAATGCATGGTTCCACTCTTATTCCATACCGACAATTATTACCAATTGCAGCAATAATTATGGGCCTTTTCAATTTATAGACAAACTTATTCCCCTAGCAATAACTAATGGGATTAAAAATTTACCAATTCCTTTATATGGAAATGGTTTAAATATCAGAGACTGGTTATTTGTTGATGATCATATAGATGCACTAATTATCATTTTCAAAAAAGGTAGGATTGGAGAGAAATATTGTATTGGTGGTTTTGGAGAAAAAACCAATAAAGAAGTATTAGAAAAAATATGCAATAGTCTTGATATTTTATTTCCTAAGGAATATCCACACATAGAATTAATTAAGAATGTAAAGGATAGAGCAGGGCATGATAAGCGCTATGCAATAGATTCAAAAAAGATAACAAAAGATTTGAATTGGGCTCCTAAAATATCATTTGATAAAGGTATTGAATTAACTATCAATTGGTATTTAAAAAATAGAAATTGGTGGGAATATTTAAAATAAAATGAAATTAAAAATAAATTATACTCTGCTAGAAAATATCGCAAATTATTTTGGCCTTACCTTGCCAATATGGATACAAAGTAGAAAAAGCTTATTAATTTTTTACTTCTTAGACCTTGCAATATTTATTTTTTTTTATTTAAGTAATTCTATAAAAATAAATTCAATAGATAATTTAAAGTTATTTACATTATCATTTTCATGGGGGTTATTTAGTTACATTTTTGGTAGATATAATAAAGAGAGTAGATACAATAATGCTTTTATTGAAATTTATTACTTATTAATAAAGACTATATTTGT
>JAOIPS010000002.1 GCA_028141225.1 Prochlorococcus sp. AH-736-L23 | reverse complement strand
ACTGATACAACTCTTGCTTGTGGTTTAGGAACTGGAACTCATGGAGGTGATTTCGCATTTTCCGGAGGTTGTGCATCCAAAATCAATAACTCTCTATCAGTTAACTATGCCGCATCGATTACTATGCCAGGTCAAGATTATGCCGGTGATTTTGAAGATACCTTTTCAGCAAGAGCTGGATTAGTTTGGAAATTAGGAAAACCAGCAAATTCAGAACTTATAAGTATGAAAGAAAAAGAATTCCAAACGAAAATTATCTCGCTTGAAGAAAAGAACCAAGAACTTTTAGCAAGATTAGAGAGACTAGAAAAAGTAGCATTAGGTAAAGTAGATTCAAAAGATTTAGCATCTAATACTATCAATTTCCAAGAGTTGAATAAAGGATTCAACTTCAAAAAAATTAGTAAATAATAATTACAGTATTATCACAGTCGCAAAAGGTGTGTATTCTTTTTGGGATTTTATATAGTCATATCAACCGATCCCAAAAATCACAAAAACTACGTCGTATATTCGCTATTCATTTCTATACAAAGATAATCACTCAAAATTGACTGCAACAACTGACTTTTTATAAGTCAATACGATTGTAAGCAAAGTGTAAGTGGTAATTAAAAATTAAGTTATTACTAAATTTCTAATTTGCAACCGTAAGCAAACTGTAAGCAACAGAACATGCTTTCTGAAACAGCAAATTAAATAAAAAAATGAAATATTGACATGATTTCTTATCAGTATATTTTGTTTCTTATAACTAAGGTTCTTGAAACACTTAAATTACACGCAGTTTCAACGTTTCAAGGATTAAAGTCTCTACATTTTGATCTTTCGTTTTCATAATTTTTTATAGCAGTATCCCATTCTGATAAATCTGCTTCTTTCCCAGAAATATATAATTCCATTTGTTTCGAATAGTTTGCTGATTCAATTCGACTATTGAATGAAGTATTGCAAAAAATTATACTTCCAAATTTTTCATAGTCCGCATAATCTCTATTCGCAGCAAATTCAGCATTTCCCCTTAACTTATCTAATGCTTTATATTCCAAATCCTCAATACTAGGTTTTGGACGGAGTAAGAATGCTTTATAGTCCAAATTCTCAATGCTAGGTTTTGAACGGAGTAAGGATTGGTTCGCTTGTGCATTTAGATATGCAAAAAGGCAAACACAAATAAGAACAACAGCAAATACTCTAAATAACCAAGTGTTAGTTTTATCCATCATTATCGTAATTTCGCTCTTTTTCCGTTATTTATCTAATACACTTTTTACTTTATCTGAGAATTTTTGTTCTTTATCAGTTCTTGTATTTACTTTCATTGTTGTATAAATTCTAGGCGCACCTTTTGAATGAATTTTTTTATGGCATTTTTTAACACATTCAAAAACTTTATCCCAATCTCCCTCTATTGCAGTTCCATTCGCTCCTAATTCATAGTTAAGGCCTTCATTTTTGATAACTTCAATACACTCTTTTATATAAGGAGATAGGGAAGTTCCAACTCCAATAGGGACTAAACATAAATCAATACTTACAAACATAATTACTTCCTATTTAGATAAATCTAACCATTCATATCCTAAATACTAATGTCGATAAAATGTAGCAAAAAGAATGAGTAAAAGTTTACTAAAAATAAAATAAGAGGGCATTTGTTTGCCCTCTTCGAGTCGTATGCACCTCGCTGTCCACAAAGTCGATGAAGTGCTTTTGACTCCTGAATTATTTCTACTCCTACTGCATAAGAAAAGATAGTCGTGACAACCACAAAGCAATTCTACTCGGGTAATAATACTCTATGAATTTCAAGTCAATAGGAGGACAATATAGATATAGATCCAGGAGGTCTTATGAAACTATTCAATCAATTTAACATTCTTCCAAGATACTTAACTGCATTTAATTATGCAGGATTAAATCTAAACGAAACTCCAAAAGAACTTGAGAAATGCACCCCTGAGTTTCAAAATTTTTGGGAGAAAGAATGTAGAGAACATCCAACAAATCAAAATTGTTTAATTTACTGCGACTGAGTTATTAATTTTTAGTCTTTATTAAAAAAGGAGGTTTTATGAAACTAACTACTCCATTCACAATTCTCAATCGTGCATCCAATGAGATGGATTTAATCAGAGATGCAATGAAGAAAAGAAAATTGGCAACTGAAAGATTGCATGATGACTATAGAAAAATGTTCAGAAATAAAGAACATCCAACCATAGTTAATGGATATGTTTAACCTAGTGCGACTAAATTAAATTAGTAATAATAAGTCCTAATTTAATGTAAGCAGACCGTAAGCAACATATTAATAATCTTCAAATCAGTTAATATAACTACGTTTTAGGGTTAAGTTGTATATTCCGAGTTGATTTCAACATACTTTTTAGAAAGATCGCACCCCCAAGCTGTACCTTTCGATTCGCCAGAATTTAAATTAATTGAAATTTTTACAATATCATCAACTAAATATTTACCTTGCATTCTGGACTTAATATAGTCTTTAACTTTTTGGGGATCATATTTATTTAACTTGCCATTTTCCAAAATCTGAGCATTACCAATAAACAAATCAACTTGATTTAAATTGAATTTAACTCCAGAATTGCCTGCAGCAGAAATTATTCTTCCCCAATTGGGATCACAACCATGTATCGCAGTTTTTACCAAGGAAGAATTACAAATAGATTTCGCGAGCATAATTGCATCATCTGTATTTTTTGCTCCTTGAACCAAAACTTCTAATAAACAATTTGCTCCCTCTCCATCCCTTGCAATATTTTTTGCTAATTTTTGACATACAATATTAATCCCTTTTTGGATAATTGGAAAAAACCTTTTTTCAATTTTTTCTCCTGCATTTATTCCAACAAAAGAATCATTTGTGCTTGTCTCTCCATCAACTGATATTGCATTAAAAGATTTTTTAACCGCAATAGCAATCATTTTGTCCCATTCTTCTTTTTGAATACCCGCATCACAGGTGAGAAAAGCAAGCATTGTAGCCATATTGGGGTAAATCATTCCTGAACCTTTTGCAAATCCTGCTATTTTTATTTTTCTACCTTGAATAATCGTTTCTATTAAAACTTTTTTCA
This sequence comes from Prochlorococcus sp. AH-736-L23, assembly GCA_028141225.1. Lineage (GTDB taxonomy): Bacteria > Cyanobacteriota > Cyanobacteriia > PCC-6307 > Cyanobiaceae > Prochlorococcus_A. Next base: position 107,891 of record JAOIPS010000002.1, on the reverse strand, counting down.
AAGTCAAATCAGTAGTTAAAATTGCTTCTGCTGCATTTTGAAAGTTATTATCCTTTAGATTACATACTAAGTTCGGTAAATTTTTTACTAAATTATTTATTTGTATTGGAACGCCAATTACACCAGTTGAACACATTAAAACTTCTGCTTCTTTTATTCTTAAAAGTTCCGCAATCTTTGTCGTAGCAATTTGAAAATGTTCAATTCCAAGATTTCCTGTACATGCATTTGCTTGGCCAGAATTAATTAGTATTGCTCTTAAAAAACCTGAAGTTGTTTTAATCCTTTCCTCACAAATATCCACACAAGAAGCGCGAACGATTGATTGGGTAAACATCCCACTAAAAATACTTCCTTCTGGAGCGAGTATAAGTGCTAAATCTTTTTTATTAGAGGCTTTTAATCCAGCAGATATCCCAGCAAAAAGAAAACCCTTAGGCATTCCCTTATTGTCATCAACAAACGACCAATTGGAATCTAACTCGCTCAAACTTTTTGGTACTTTAATTCATACTAACTACTCTTTGATACTAAAGAAACAGGTAATTAGATTATTATTATTTATATGGATATTCTTCAAAAATTAAAAAGCAACCAAAGAAGAATTGGTTTAACAGGAGGTATTGGCAGTGGGAAGACAACCATAACTAATTACATTAGAAAACATAAAAATATACCAATATTAGATGCAGATAATTTATCAAGAGAATTAATCAAACCAAACACTTATGGATATAAGAAAATTTTAGATTATTTTGGAAATAACATTATTGATAATGAGAAGAATTCAGAAAGAGCAATAAACAGAAAGCTCTTAAGGAACATTATTTTTAAACATTCGGAAAGCAAAGAATGGATTGAAAAACTACTTCACCCATTAATAAAAGAAAAAATGATAGAAGAATGCAGTCAATACAAAAATAATCAAACTATAGTATTGGTTATTCCATTATTATTTGAAGCAAAATTTCAAGATATTTGTACTGAAATATGGTTAGTCAAATGTCCTAAAGAACTACAAAAAAGAAGACTTATTAAAAGAGATAAAATTAGCGAAAAAGAAGCATATGAATCTATAAATCTTCAACTAAGTTTTGAAGAAAAAATAAAATTTTCAGATATTATTTTAGATAATTCAGATGATCAAAATAAATGGATCAAGACAATAAAAGAGCTTCTTTGAAGGTTTAGCTATTCAATTTTTCTGCAAGAAGTTTATTTGCAAGTTTAGGGTCAGCTTTACCTTTTGTTCTTTTCATTAGTTGACCAACAAAAAAACCAAGTAATTTCGTTTTACCATTTCTAAATGCTTGAACCTCATCTGGATGTTGAGTTAAAAGTTCATTAATTATTGGTAAAATACTTGAAGAATCAGATATCATAGCTAACCCTTTTTCTTCAACTAATTTTTTCGGAGAAATATTTTTTTGAATTAGTTCAGGTAATATTTCTTTTGCAATTTTTCCACTGATAGTATTATTTGCAATCATGCTAATCATTTCAGCAAGATTTTCAGGACTAAGTTTTAAGTCACTAAAACTAAGTTTATTTGCTTTTAAATAACCCACAATATCACTTGTTACCCAATTTGAAGCAAGTTTGGCCTCAGCACCATTAGATACTGTTTCTTCAAAAAAGTTTGCCATGTTAATTTCATCAGAAATTACCCTTGCATCATATGCAGATAACCCAAATTCACTTACGTATTTATTTCTCTTCTTTGAAGGCAATTCGGGAAGTTCTTTTAACCATATTTCTTTTTGGGCCTTTGTTATTTCAATTGGTCCTAAGTCAGGATCAGGAAAATATCTATAGTCACTGCTACCTTCTTTCATTCGCATACTTTTTGTTAATTGCTTACCTTCATCCCATAACCTTGTTTCTTGGAAAATTTTTCCTCCATTTTCATAAACTGCTATTTGTCGGGCTATTTCATAATCACAAGCCTTTTGAATTGCAGAAAATGAATTCATATTCTTTATTTCCACTTTTGTACCAAAAGGCGCATTAGGCCCTTTTCTAACTGAAATATTGACATCACAGCGCAATGAACCCTCTTGCATATTTCCGTCTGATACTCCTAGATATCTAACTGTTCTTCTAATCTCAGAAGCATATTCAGATGCCTCTTTACCTGATCTAATATCTGGTTTACTCACAATCTCACAAAGAGCTATTCCAGCACGATTGTAATCAACTAAAGAATATTTAGAACCAGCTAATCTTTCACTACCTGAATGCACTAGTTTTCCGGCGTCTTCTTCCATATGTAGCCTTTCTATACCAATTTTTTTGATATAAGGTTCTTTATCCTTTTCAATTATTTCAACCTCTAACCAGCCATTTTCAGCTAGTGGCTCATCAAATTGTGAAATTTGATAATTTTTAGGCAGATCAGGATAAAAGTATTGTTTTCTATCAAATTTACAATGTTCTGCAACATTTAAATTTAATGCTAAAGAAGTTTTTACAGCATACTCAAGAACAGTCTCATTCAAAACTGGAAGAGTTCCTGGCAACCCACAAACTACAGGATCTATATGAGTATTTGGAGCATCCCCAAAAGCTGTTGACGCAGATGTGAATATTTTACTTTTAGTATTAAGCTGTACATGAGTTTCTAAACCAATCACAGCTTCCCAGGATTCCAAATTGTTCATTATAAAAAGTCTCTTTATTAATATTATTGGATATAAAGGGAAAGAGGACCAAAACACAAGAAAAATATTAACTATTAAATGACACAAGAAACAAAAAATTCGATATTAATTATTGGCGGTGGACTTGTAGGTTTATCTATAGCTTATGAATTTTCTAGAAATAATTTCAAAGTTTTAGTTTTAAGCAAAAACAGAAATGAATCAGCAGGATTTGTTGCTGCAGGAATGTTAGCTGCTCATGCCGAAGGGCTCGAAGATGAATTACTAAAATTTGGCCAAGAAAGTCAAAGTCTAATTCCAAAGTGGATTAAAAGTATCGAAAAAGATAGTGATATTAAATGCGGTTTAAAAAAATGTGGCATAGTAGTTCCTTTTAAAAATAAAGAAGATCTTGAAAGGTTTCCTACTTATGAATATGGAAAATATTTAAATCACAAAGATCTTCAAACCGAAATTAAAGGAATGAATTCTATTTGGAAACATGGTTTACTTTTTGAACAAGATGGTCAAATAGATAATCGAAGAAGACTTATGCGTGCTCTTGAAAGAGCATGCTCCTTACATGGAGTCGAATTTCAAGAAGGATCAGAAGTAGAGGATTTGACATTAGAAAACAACAAACTTATTGGTGCAACAATTTTAAGTGCCACTGGGGAACATAAAAAAATTTACTGCGAAAAAGCAATTATATGCAGTGGTGCTTGGAGTAGAAAAATTTTTAATAAGATTCCAGTCTTTCCTGTTAAGGGACAAATGCTATCAATACAGGGGCCAACAAATTTTTTGAAAAGAGTTATTTTTGGTCCAAAAACTTATTTAGTACCTCGGGATGATGGACTTATTATCGTTGGAGCGACAGTTGAAAAAGATTCAAAATTTAATCAGGGTAATACTCCCAATGGAATAAAACAACTGCAAGAAGGCATCCGCTCCTTATTACCAGAAGCTATTAATTGGCCACAAATGGAACATTGGTGGGGATTTAGACCTTGCACACCAGATCTAAAACCAATAATTGGAAAATCAAAAATTGAAAATCTTTTTATAGCTACAGGACATTACAGAAATGGAGTTTTATTTTCTGCAATAACAAGTGATCTTCTTTTGAAAATAGTTCAAAATAAAAATCTCAAAGAAATAGAAAAAAGCTTTTTAGAAAAATTTAGTTTAGATAGATTTACGATTTAAATTTTAATTTTCAGATCGCCATTTCGAATCAGAAGTTTGCCACTCACATAATTCCTCTTCGTTAAACCATAGATCAATTTCAAATTTTGCTGTATCTTCTCCATCAGAACCATGAATAATATTCCTCCCAATATCAATAGCTAAATCACCTCTAATTGTTCCAGGCTCTGCTTCCAGAGGTTTTGTTGCACCTATTAGTTTTCTAGCACTCAAAATAACTCCTTTGCCTTCCCAAACCATTGCTACAACAGGACCACTTGAAATAAAGTCTACTAAATCACCAAAAAAGGGCCTTTCTCTATGTACTCCATAATGATTTTGAGCAAGTTCTTTTGAAGGAATTAATTGCTTTAATCCAACCAATTTAAATCCTTTTTTTTCAAATCTGCCAATAATCTCAGAAACATATCCTCTTTGAACTCCATCTGGTTTAATTGCAATAAAGGTTCTCTCTTTAGTCATTTAGTTAATAATCACTCTATGTATATTCAACTTTTGGGTGGTAACTTGGCAAGTAATCATTAAAATAAAAGATATTGTTTTAAGTTATTTTCAAAAACATTTATTAATCACTAAGACATAAATTGACCAATTTTGAGCCGAAAAAATTAAAGAATATTTGGACTATTGAAGATAGTATTTCGACTTATAACATAGACAAATGGGGAGATAAATATTTTTCTATAAATTCCAAAGGAAATATATCAGTAACTAAAGATATAAAATCTGAAAATAGGATTGATCTTTTTAAGCTTGTCAAAGAACTTAAGAGTAGAGAAATAAATCCTCCATTAATCATAAGATTTAATGATATCTTGAAAGATCGAATAAATGCATTGCATGACTCTTTTTTAAAAGCAATAAAAACCTATAAATATAAGAATATTTATCAAGGCGTTTTTCCTGTCAAATGTAATCAACAGAAAAATGTCCTAGAAAAGATAATAGAGTTTGGTAGCCAATGGAATTTTGGTTTAGAAGTAGGAAGTAAATCAGAACTATTAATTGGCCTTGCACTTCTTGAAAACCAAAATTCATTATTAATATGCAACGGATATAAAGATAAAAAATATATTGAGATTGCTACTTTGGCCAGAAAACTCGGCAAAAATCCAATAATAGTTATTGAACAACGAGATGAGGTTAAAAGAATTATTCAAACAGTTCAAGAACTTAACGCTACTCCATTGATAGGAATTAGAGCAAAGTTATCAAGTAAAAGTAGTGGTAGGTGGGGTAAATCTATTGGAGATAATTCCAAATTTGGATTATCAATCCCAGAAATTATGTTGACAATAAAAGAACTAAAAGAGGCAAATCTTATCAACGAAATGAAATTGCTCCATTTTCATATAGGCAGTCAAATAAGTGATATTGCTGTGATCAAAGACGCATTACAAGAAGCGAGTCAAATATATGTTGAACTATGCAAACTAGGAGCCCCAATGCAATATATCGACGTTGGGGGTGGATTAGGAATAGATTTTGATGGGACTAAAACCTCTTCCAACACTTCTACTAATTATTCTCTCCAAAATTATGCTAACGATGTAATTGCAACTATTAAGGATTCATGTGAATTAAATAATATCAAGCATCCAACCATAATCTCAGAAAGTGGAAGAGCAATAATTAGTCATTGTTCAGTTTTAATTTTTAATGTCTTAGGAACAAGTCATGTCAGTTCCAAACTACAAATTTTTGATAAAAAAAATCAACAATTAATAATTTCAAATTTACTTGATACTTTCTATGAATTAAAAAAACTTAAAAATAAAAAAATAAATTTATCTCAAATAATTGAACTATGGAATGATGCAAAAAAGTTTAAAGAAGATTGCTTAGTCGCTTTTAGATTAGGATTTTTAAGTTTGGCAGAAAGAGCTTATGCCGAAGAACTTACTTGGGCTTGCGCAAAAGAAATTTCTAATAACCTAAATAATGATGAAATCAATCACCCTGATTTATCTGAAATTACAGCAACTCTTGCATCAACTTATTATGCAAATTTATCTATCTTTAGATCTATTCCTGATAGCTGGGCAATAAATCAGATTTTTCCAATAGTACCAATACATAGGCACTTAGAGGAGCCGTTCTGCAAAGGCAACTTTGCAGATTTAACTTGTGATTCAGATGGAAAACTAAATAATTTTATTGATAATGGCAAAATTAAATCACTACTAAATTTGCATAAGCCAGAGGAAGATAAAGATTACCTAATTGGAATTTTTATGACTGGAGCCTATCAAGAAGCATTAGGAAACTTGCACAATTTATTTGGCAATACAAACGTTGTTCATATAGACATAAATCAAGATAATTCATATAAGGTCAGAAATATTATTAAAGAGGACAGTAAATCTGAAATTTTACAATTATTAGATTACAGTTCAGCTTCTTTGGTTGAATCTATAAGAATTAATACTGAATCAGCAATTGATCAAAAAAAATTAACTATTGAAGAAGCAAGGAAATTAATGGATCAAATCGAAATTAGTCTCAGAAAAAGTAGTTATTTATCAGAATGATTAGCTAATGTTTTTTGCAAATAATTTTTAGCATAATCTAAAGCATCACTTAACTTATCAATATCTTTAGCACCTGCTTGAGCAAAGTTAGGCTTTCCTCCTCCACCTCCCGAACAAATTCTTGCAATCTCATTAATTAATTTACCTGCATGCAATCCTATTTTTACTACATCATCACCTAAAGAAACTACAAATAACAACTTTCTATTTTCTGGATTTGGTATTCCCCCAAGAATCACTATTGCTTTATTTCCCAAATGAGAAGTTAAATTAAGTGCTGCAGATTGCAAAGAATTCCCATCTAAGCCATCAATCTGATTTACTAAAATTGAAAAAGAATTTACTATTTCTGCGGATGATTTTATAGAAGAGTATTTAAAATATGCAATTTCATCTTTCATTTTTTGTATCTCTTTATTCTTATTAATAAGCTCTGCTTGCAAATTATTAACCCTTTCAAAAAGTTGATTAGGATTTGCTTTTAACAAATCACTTAGTTGGTTTACTAATGAATTTCTATCACTGAAATAGTCTAATGCTGATTGGCCTGATAATGCTTCGATTCTTCTGACTCCAGCTGAGATGCCTTCCTCACTAATTATTTTGAAAGAACCTAATTCGGATGTAGTTTTAACATGTGTGCCACCACAAAGTTCCATTGAAACTCCTGGTACATTAACAACGCGCACTTCATCATCATATTTTTCTCCAAACATTGCGACTGCGCCCTTTTCAAGAGCCTCACTCTTAGACATATTTTTTATATCTAGGGCATGATTTTCCATAATCCAAGAGTTAACTAAAGTCTCAATCTTAGAAATTTGATCTTTAGAAATAGGATTAGAGGAATTAAAGTCAAATCGTAATTTATTAAAGGCTACTAATGAACCTTTTTGTCCAACACTTTGATTAATAACTGATTTAAGTGCAGATTGTAATAAATGAGTAGCTGTATGATTTGCAGCAGCCTTAGCTCTATTAGAGGAGCTAACATTAGTCTTAACTTTTTGTCCAATAGTTAATTTTCCTTTTTTGATCGTTCCATAATGTAAAAAAACATTTTTCTTTCGCATGACATTATCAACCAAAACCTCAACATCGTTTGAAAATATCGTCCCAGTATCACCAACTTGACCGCCAGATTCTCCATAAAAAGTTGTCTGATCAAGAACAATTAAAACTTTCTGACCTTCACTTGCTTCATTAACTAATGTTGAATCCAAGAAAATACCCTTTATTTCAGCTTCCGAAAGGAGTGACTTATAACCATTAAAAACAGTTTTGTTAAAAAGATCTATTTCTCGCTCTAATGATCCCTCTAATGTCAAATCAATATTACTTGAAGCAGCTTTAGCTCTCTCTTTTTGTACATTCATTTCTTCTTCAAAACCCTTTACATCTACACTGATACTATGTTCTTCAGCAATTTCTACAGTAAGTTCTAGAGGAAATCCATAAGTATCATAAAGTTCAAAAGCTTTAAAACCAGAAATTAATTTCTGCCCTGAATTAATTAACTCATCTAGCAATTTCTCTCCTCTTTCAAGAGTTTCCCTAAATCTTATTTCTTCAATTTTTATCTCATTCAAAATTAAATCATTATTATTTTTTAAATCAGGATAATTGTTTTGCATTAAGTTAATTCCGACAGTAGCAATATGAGGTAAAAATTCATTTGTTATACCTAATAATCTGCCATGTCTCACCATTCTTCTAATAAGCCTTCTTAATATGTATCCCCTACCGAGATTACTTGCTGATACTCCATCAGAAATTAAATGAATAACAGCTCTTGTATGATCACCGATGATTTTTAAAGAAATTTTGTTTTTATCATCTGAAGAAAAATAATCAATATTTGCAATCTCACAAATTTTTTGAATAATAGGAAAAATTAAATCTGTCTCATAATTATTTTGCTTTTTTTGTAGTATCTGAGCCATCCTTTCAAGACCCATTCCTGTATCAATATTTTTAAATTTTAAATCTGTCAATTTTCCATTAGGATCACGATTATATTGCATAAAAACAAGATTATAAAATTCAATAAAACGATCTCCATCTTCTAAATCAATATTCTGCAGACCCTTTTCAGGATGAAAATCATAATAAAGTTCTGAACAAGGTCCACATGGACCTGTTTTGCCAGATGACCAAAAATTATCTTCCTCCCCTAGTTTGACTATCCTATCTGGATGAATACCAATTTCATCTCTCCAAATTTTTGCAGACTCTTCGTCTTCGTGAAAAACACTCACAATTATATTTTCAACAGAAAGTTGATAAATATTAGTAACTAATTCCCAAGCCCATTGAATAGCCTCTCGTTTAAAATAATCTCCAAAAGAGAAATTACCAAGCATTTCAAAAAAAGTGTGGTGTCTAGCTGTAACTCCAACGTTTTCTATATCGTTTGTTCTGATGCACTTTTGGCTAGATGTAGCCCTTTTTGATGGTCTTTCTTTTAAACCTAAAAAAACTGGTTTAAAAGGTAGCATTCCAGCAATTGTGAGCATAACCGTAGGGTCATCTGGAATCAAAGATGCACTTGGAATGATTTTATGTAATTTTTCACTGTAAAATTTTAAAAAAGCATTTCTTATCTCATCTCCAGTAACTATTTTTTTAATTAATTGAGATGTCATTTATCCAGAATAAGAAGATTAAAAATTAAAGAAAAGCGTAATTTCGGTTATTTCGCAAAGATAATCACGCGAATTTATATTCTATATAACTAAAGTTAATTTATAAAGCTAATTATTCTATGATAGCCTCTGCCCAGACAAGTAATTCTAAATTGGCACAAACTAATAACAAGTTGACGGTTCAATCTCAAAAATTTGCTGATGATTCTTGTGCCATAAGATCTTTGGATTGGGATCGCAGTAGATTTGATATTGAATTTGGTTTAAGAAATGGAACTACTTACAATAGTTTTATTATTAAGGGCGAGAAACTAGCAATCATTGATACTAGTCACGCAAAGTTTGAAGAATTATGGTTTGAAGAATTACTGAAAAAGGTAAATCCGCAAGAAGTTGATTATCTAATTACTAGCCATACAGAACCTGATCATTCTGGTTTAATAGGTAATCTTTTAGAATTAAATCAAAATATCACAATAGTTGGATCAAAATTAGCACTTAAATTTATTGAAGACCAAATACATATTCCTTTTAAACGTCTAGAGGTTAAGAGTGGAGAGTTTTTAAATCTCGGAACTAATCCTAATAGTGGTTTAGAACATAATATTGAATTTATAAGTGCACCAAATTTGCATTGGCCAGATACCATATTTTCATATGATCACAGCACAAATGTTCTCTATACATGCGATGCTTTTGGACTCCATTATTGTTCTGACGAATTTTTTGACACTGATCAAAAAGAAATATACGATGATTTCCGTTTTTATTACGACTGCCTTATGGGTCCGAACGCTAGAAGCGTTATGCAGGCAATTAAAAGAATAGATAAGCTACCTGAATTAAAAACAATAGCTGTTGGTCATGGGCCTTTGCTCCATAATCAGGTCAAATTTTGGAAAGGAAAATATCTAGAATGGAGTAGCAATAAAAGCAAAGGCAATGATTTTGTGTCAGTCTGCTACATAAGCGACTATGGTTATTGTGATCGACTCAGTCAGGCGATATCTCATGGAATAAGTAAAGCAGATGCACAGGTTCAATTAATAGATTTAAGATCTTCTGACCCGCAAGAATTAACAAGTTTAATTTCCGAATCAAAAGCAGTAGTCATTCCCACATGGCCTGTAGACTCAGATAATGAATTAAAAGAATCTCTCGGTACTTTATTTGCAGCATTAAAGCCAAAACAATTTACTGCAGTTTATGATGCATTTGGTGGAAATGATGAACCTATAGATTCCTTAGCAAATAAATTAAGAGAACTTGGTCAAAAAGAAGCTTTCTCTCCCCTAAGAGTTAAAAATATTCCAGATCCGATTGTTTATCAACAATTCGAAGAAGCTGGCACTGATTTGGGTCAATTGATCAATAAAAAGAAGAATATTGCCTCTATGAAGAGCCTTGATTCAAATTTAGATAAAGCGTTAGGTAGATTAAGTGGAGGATTATATGTAGTAACAGCTAGTCAAGGGGAAGGTTCGACATTTAGACAAAGTGCAATGGTCGCAAGTTGGGTGAGTCAAGCAAGCTTTTCACCACCAGGTATTACAGTTGCAGTAGCAAAAGATAGAGCTATTGAATCATATATGCAAGTAGGTAAAGGTTTTGTTGTGAATATCTTGAGAGAAGATAACTATCAAAAAATGTTCAGACATTTTTTAAAAAGATTTGCACCCGGAGCTGATAGATTTGCGGATGTAGATGTAATTAGCAACATCGCTGAAGGAGGACCTGTTCTCTCAGATTCACTCGCCTTTTTAGACTGTAAAGTCAGTTCGAGACTGGAGACTCCAGACCATTGGATAATTTACGGAGTTGTTGAAAATGGTAATGTTTCTGACTTATCATGTAAGACAGCAGTTCATCACAGAAAAGTTGCTAATCACTATTAGAAAATAAGTCTTTGAAATGTCAGATATTAATATAGGCATAGTTGCAGAAAATCAAAATTTATCAGAATTTGAAATTACTGAAAATTTTTCTTGTGTAAGATTCTTAGACCAAAATAAAGAAAGATTTGAACTTGAATTTAACCTTGAGAAAGGAACCTCTTTTAATACTTTTTTCATTAGAAGTCATGAGGAACTTTTTATTATTCATCCACCTGAGAAACAATATTTAGATTCGTTTAATACAGTAATTTCTAGGTTTTGCGATCAATTTAAATTAAGTAAAATTAACTTCATTTCTGGTCATATTAATCCCCAAATTATTGAAACTATAAAGAATATAAGTACCCAATTTCAAAATACAACTATTACTTGCTCTAATCCAGGTTATAAACTTATTAGCGAACTTTGGAATCAAAGGAATCCTACCTTAGAAAACTTTATTGAAATTCAATTACCTAAAATAAACATAATCAAAAAAGAACTTAATTTAGAATTAGATAACATTTCACTAGAGTTAATTCCTATTCCAACAGCACGTTGGCCTGGTGGCCTGATAATTTATGAACGTAATCAAGAAATACTTCTTAGTGAAAAAATTTTCTCTGCACATATTGCATCTAAAGATTGGTCTGAAACAAATCGAGTTAGTACAGAAATTGATAGAAAACATTTTTATGATTGCTTGATGGCACCAATGTCTAATCAAGTAGTATCAATAACTGAAAAAATTGCAGATTATGACATTAAAACTATTGCACCATTACATGGTCCCGCGATCGAATATAGCTTAAAAAGCTTTTTAAATGACTACATTAGATGGGGAGAGAATCTCTCAACCCACAATTATAAGATCGCTCTTATATATGCAAGTGCATATGGAAATACAGCCTCAATAGGTGATGCACTGGCTAAAGGGATAAATAGAACCTCTGTAGAAGTTGAAAGTATTAATTGTGAATTTACACCTAATGATGTCCTTGTAAAATCCATCCAAAATGCTGATGGATATTTAATAGGCTCACCCACATTGGGTGGTCACGCCCCAACTCCAATAGTTAGTGCACTAGGAACATTGTTAGCAGAGGGTAATAGAGATAAGCCAGTAGGAATTTTTGGCAGTTTTGGCTGGAGCGGCGAAGCTATAGATTTACTCGAAACAAAATTAAAAGACGGTGGTTTTAAGTTTAGTTTTGACCCTATTAGGATTAAATTCAGTCCAAATAAACCAAAGATTAAAGAGTTAGAAGAAATAGGAACTCACTTTGGAAGAAAAATTATAAAAAAAGCAAGAAAAAAACCCAGAAAATCAGATACTGGAATGATTACAAGCAAAACGGATCCAAAGCTACAAGCTCTTGGAAGAGTAATTGGTTCACTTTGTGTCCTGACAGCCTCTAAAGGCAAAGATGAGAATAATATTAAAGGAGCAATGCTTGCATCTTGGGTTAGTCAAGCAAGTTTTTCTCCGCCTGGGTTAAGTATTGCAGTAGCAAAAGATAGATCAGTGGAGTCTCTTCTGCAAATAGGAGATTCATTTGCATTAAATATTCTTGGTGAAAAAGATTTTAAAGAACCTTTGAAAAGATTCACAAAGCCCTTTGCACCTGGAGAAGATAGATTTGAAGGAATTAATATTGAATTAACTCCTAATGAACAGATAATCATTCCTGAATCGCTCGCATGGTTAGATGCTTCTGTAAAAGAGAGAATGGAATGTGGAGATCATTGGGTAATTTACGCCGAAGTACAACACGGTAATATACTAAAATCCGATAGTCTAACGGCAGTTCATCACCGCAAAACAGGTGCTAACTATTAAATTTATTTATCTAATTTATGACTGAAACAAAAGATCTAATAATCATTACGGCTAGTTGTGGTAAAAATCTAGAACTTTCTGAAAAATTTCTTGAAAAAAGTAATGAACTTAAAATAAGTTCTGAAATTTTAGATCTTACTACTCTTGATATTCCATTGTTTAATCCAAGAATTCACAACAAAGAAAATATTCCGCATGAAATAGAAAATTTAAAAAAAAAGCTTTTTAAGATTGAAAGGTGGGTGATTTGTGCGCCTGAATATAATGGATCTATACCTCCCATTCTCTCCAACTTCATAGCATGGCTTTCTATTTCAGGAGATGACTTTAGGAATTTATTTAATGGTCAACCCATTGCGATTGCAACATTCTCTGGTGGCATAGGATTAGAACTGCTGACATCATTACGGATCCAATTAGTGCATTTAGGAAGTCAAGTATTAGGAAGACAACTTTTATCCTCATATAGTAAACCTATAGATACAAAAACTATTGAAGATATTATTCAAAGACTTTTACAAATGAAAAAATTAACAACTTAAACTTTTAATACCTAAAAAATTAATCTCATTTTTTCTCATTCCAAACTTTTAAAATTTCTCTTGCCATTGGCAGGGCGTGAACAGATCCGCCACCAGGAGTATTTTGTGCAAAAGCAACTACAAGTAATTCGCTTTCTTCAGAGGGAGTAAAGCAAACAAACCAAGCGTGATCTAAACCACCTTCACCATCTTCAGCAGTTCCTGTTTTACCTGACACTGGAGGTAAATTTGAAACTCCATAATTAATTGATACTCCTGTACCAGACTCTACTACTTTCCTGAGACCACTTTTTATCAACTGAATATTATTTGAATCAATGTCGACTTTAATAAGTTTTTTATCCGAAAGATTTTCTTCATCTTTTTTAACCAAATAAGGAGTAACAAGATAACCTCCATTTGCAATTACAGCATATGCTCTAGCTATTTGAATCGGAGTTACTTGAACGACAAATTGTCCAATAGACATACTCGCAATATCTTCTGGAACCCAAGGGGTTCTTCCAGGTTGCCCCCATCCTCTACCTTCTTTAGCCCATTTACTACTAGCTACTAATCCTATATTTTCTTGTTCAGAAATTTCAATTCCGGATAAAGAATTAAAACCAAGCTTTCGGGAGACGTTATGAATTTCATCAACTCCTACTCCATAACCTACTTGATAAAAAAATGTATTACTAGAAACTCTTAAAGCATCTTCGTAACCTATTAACCCAAAGCCTAAATCATTATGCTCTCTAAAACATTGACTCCCATAAGTAATACATGGTTTCGTATCTAACATTGTATTTCCAGGAAATTTTCCACTTTCTAAACCCGCTAAAGCAGTTACAATTTTCCAAACACTCCCTGGATCATAAGCATTTAATGCTCTATTAAAAAGAGGTTTTTCAGGAGAATTAAATATGTCATTATATTCTTTTTCAGGCTTAAAATCTTTTGAAAAAAAATTCAAATCAAAATTAGGCCTACTTACCATCGCTCTTATTGCACCATCTCTTGGATCCATAACTATTATCGCTCCAGCTTTTTTGTCTTTAAGAACTTCCTCAGCAACTAATTGCAAATTGAGGTCGATTGTTAGTTCAATATCATTACCTTGTACTGAAGGTCTCATACCTAATGATCTTTGAAATTTTCCTATTGAATTCACTTCAACCATTTCTCCACCCCATTCACCTCTTAAAAAATCTTCGTAAACATATTCAATACCTGTTCTTCCTATTAAGTCATTTAATTTATAGCCCTTCTTGGATAAAAATTTATATTCTGATTCGGTAATTGGCTGAGTATAACCAATTACATGAGCAGCAAGGGATTTAAAAGGATAATTTCTTATTAATTTGGTAGCTATTTCAAAACTAATCAAATTGTCTTCATTTTCCTTGAACTTTATTAATTGATCTACATTTAAATCATCAAAAATAGTTACTGAAAGTTTTTGATTTTTTAGACCATCAGAATATTTCTTTTGAATTACATTACTATCAATATTGAACAAGTTGGAAATTCTTGATTTATGTTTTTCCCAATTGTTTTTTTTAACAGATTGAGGCTTTATTATTAAAGAATATTTCACTCTACTATCTGCTAAGGTATTCCCATTTTTATCTAGTATTCTTCCACGAATTGGCTGTGAAGCTATAAGTCTGATCCTATTCTCATCTGACATCTCCCTAAAAGATTCAAAATTAAAAAGTTGTAAAAAAATTAATCTAAATAGTATCAATAAAAACGAAACAGAAGAAAAAATAAGTAAGACTAAAGGTTGTCTTTTTAGTGAAAAAGGTTTTTTATTAGGACTTGTTTTTATCAAAAATATAAAATTTATTTGAATATTGTTTTTTCCAATAAAGCAATATTTGATTTTATCTCTTTAAGTTTTATGATTAAATATTCATAATCACTATCTTCAGTGTTCATATCAAACTCATCTTTTTCAACATTATTTGAATTAAAATTTCCACTCATAAGATTTTTACTGTTTTTAGAGCATTTATTCTAAATGATATAATCTTAAATAAGAAATTTATTTTTTCAAAATTATATTAACTTAGATACTGAAAAAATATCAAAAACAAATTAATTTATTTGATCTATATTTTGTTCAAAATAAGGATTACAACTATTCTTTGATATCCCTAAAGACCATCCAACAAATGAAAAAATAAATATTGTGACGATTAACGGCATAATTGCTTGTTGAGTATTTACAAGGCTAAACCATTCCCTCCAACTACTAAAAAATCTTTCTCTTTGAAATTTTCTTTTTTCATTTTCTAATATTCTCGCTTTTTTGGCGAAAGATTTTGTTACCCACTTTTCGAAAGGAATCTTTTTTATAATCGCCATTTTTCTCTCGACTTCTAATAATTGTCCGGAGCTAAGATAAGGATGGAATGTACTTATCAATTCAAGAGTTTTTAAAAACATCTCGACAGTTGCATCTTTTATGAGCTTTTGCTCATGACTTAAATCAGCCCACTCTATTTCTGGATAAAAACGGTTTCTGTTTGGTGATATTTGATCCTCTGACATTTGACCAGGTTCTCTAAGCCATCTATTAGTATTTTCGTCAAATCTCCGCCAATATAAAAAAGGATTAATAAAAATTGTTTTACCAGATACTTTGACTACATCTTGTTGAAGATGATTAGTTATCTTTTTTTCAGAATTTTTTAATTTTATCAAAAGTCTAAATTAATAATCTAATTAAAGATTATCTTTTATTTACTATTTTTCCAGAAATCTAAAAAAAATATCCTATAAATATCAAGTTATTGATAACTGCCAGCGCTTCTTTAAATAATTACAGTATTCGCAATTTAAAGAAGGTTTTGGAAAAACATCCGAGCGTAATAAATTAACAGTATCAATTATCTTACTTTCTACCCATGAAGTAGAACAATCTAATTTAATTAGATGTACGTCAAAATTTAATTGGTTATTAAATAACTCTTCATTTTTCTTCCCATTGAAATATAAAAGATAAGCTTCTTTAGCTACTGGAAAACCATTTTTTTTAAATAGCCACTGATACATTTCTAATTGTCTCTTATAAGCTTTTGCATATTCATATTTATTAAAAGTCTCAGACCAATCAAAATTATTTCTAGATGTTGCTTTTACATCAACGATAATAAGATCACCATTTTTTTTCTGCCAAATATCATCCACAGCTCCACCAAAATCATAGTTATTTTCAATTGACTTATATCTTATCCCTTGAAAATTGCTTCTCCAACGTTCCAAATCTTTGTGTTTAAAAGGAACAGCATCAATACTATGTTCAATAAATAATGGATGAGGCTCTTGAATTTTTCTGTAATAATCAAATTCATTTTTACACAAATTATCTACAGCAATATTTAGAGTAAATGGTAATGAAGGTGGTTTGATTTTATATTTTTTATCAAGTACACAACATCTTGGACAACTAAGATATTTCTCAACAGTAGATCTACTTAATTTAATAATCTCGTTCATAAGAATTAATATCTCATATAAAAATTTTTCTTACATAAAAAAGTATTAAATTTATTAGAAAATTTTTTAACTTACTCCCACTCAATAGTCCCTCCAAAAAAGTAAATAAAAAAAGCAGTTATACCAAAGGATATGAGCATATAATAACATAAAATTTTCTACGTGAAACCCACGTGAAACCAGCTCCTAATAACTCAAATAATGAATTATTAAGAGCTGGAGCTACAGTAGGAAATCTATTTTTAAAATTACATTTCGTTCTAATCTAATCTTTTTCTAATATTAAAAAATTCGTCATCTGTTATTACATCATATTTTTTAAGAGTAATAAGAGCATGAATTTTTTTTAGACCATCTATTGAATTAGATTCATATTCAGCATAAGAGGATTGCTCAAAACTAACTCTAGAAAAAGGAGCAATATCAGTTGAATCAATGGCATGCCTAACTAAATGAGAAATTGATACTCCTGGTCCAGCTTTATCCTTAAGCTTTTTATGTTGGTCTTTTCTAATTTGGACTGTTAGTCTACTAAGATTTTCCATATTAAATTCCCCCCCCATGCTTGATCACTTTTATATTTCCATTTTTTTCAAGACTCTGTAGCCATTCCTGTATAGCATGATCTTGTTTATCTTCACTTAAATTTCTGAACTTTTCCTCAAGTATTAGAATCTGGTCCTGCAAACCTTTCACTTGATGATTAAGAGCAAAAATTTTATGTTTTAAGTTTTGCAATTCATTATTTTGAGAATGAATTTGATTTTTTAAGTTTGCTATTAATTTCTTGTTATTAGCAGTATCAACAAAAAATAATTTTTTAAATTTTAAAAATTCTTCAGCTATAGATAAATTCATAATTCCCCCTAAAATAAATCGCTTACATCAACAACTTGATCACTACTCTCAAGTACTGCTTGCTCACATCCATCTTGCCATTTGCAATAACGGCAATTTTGAAAATTAGGAGTTGGATTAGGAATCTCATCACTACCAGAAATTGCAAGAATTTCGCGAATACGTTTACGAGTAGGTTCTGGTAAAACCTCAGTTAAGGAATCAGGTCCTGTGATAGTAAGAAATTCAATATTATTTTTGTTGAATCCACCTTCTTTATCATAATTGCCATAGCATAATGCAAAGCCGCAGATTTCAGGCACTGAAGCCCCTTTTGCTCTGGCTACTCCCTGAATCATATATCCATATAGACCAACTTGGATCCAATGAGATAACTTCTTTTTGCCAGATTTAGCATCACAAACCATTAGTTGACCATTTGGAAACTTGCAAACTGCATCAGCAACACCAAAAAGCTTATTTCCACACAAATTGACTGTCTGTAATGGCAGTTCCATGTCAATTTCTGCATGAGGAAATTTATCTAATATATTCAGTTTTAGGTGATTCAGAACTGCGGTATGCCTCAATTCCCATTTAGCTAAAAAATCATTATCTACGGGAGCTTTGAATCTGGTGGACATCCAGAGAGATAAGTTACATGAATTAGCATAACTTGCAGCTTCTGCAACTACACTTGGACCTAGGCATTCATAACCCGAAGCCTTTCTATTAAATTGTGAAAAATCCATAATTAAATGTTGTTAAGTGTTTTAAATTTTTTTATTCGGTAAAAATATTGCTATTGCTGCTGGTATTTCTTTTAAATTGCATTGCTCTGCAATACTCATTATCAGATTCTCTAAATAGTCGTCCCCCTGAACTGGTGAGGGATTTATAGTTTCACTAGATTCAGCAACTTCATTAGCTAAATAATTACTAATAATTTCTTGCACCTCAAGTGATTGAAATTCTGGGGCTCTCAACCTTAAATAGTTACTACACGGGTAAACTTTTAAAGTTTCATCAATTAAAGTTTTAACCAAGCCAAGAGTATATTCAGTTTCAAGATCAATTAAACAATCACCCAATGAATCTGAAATAGGATCATATACTGAAGCAAAGATAAATTTACCAATCTTGCTATGCAAAATTGGGGAACTAACTCCTTTTAAAATTCCTTGCTCACACAACAAAAGTTGTTTGGTGGGTAAATTATCTTCAAGAGATAAATCATCCTTATTGGTTTGAGTCACTTCCTTAATCCTCCCCCTGATAAAAGGCTTCTGGATTATGAACAGTTCTAGAAAAATATTTAAATTCTCGAAACTGTTCTGGAGTAAAGTCTTTAATTGACTTTTTTAAATTGCAGAGTTTTCCTCTACGTGCTTGAATAGGTTTCATAAGTTCTATTAGTAGGGACTTAGCCTTCGGGCAAGACTGTTGGAGTTGCACCTCTAACAGTCTTTTTTTAATGGCTACAAAAAATCTAACACAAAAATACTAATTAGGCTACTAGTCTAAAAAATTAGACCATTTGACAAGTACTGCTAATAGACATATTTCCAATTACAGCAAATTAAAAATAAAATATTATTAAATGTCAAAATCTGAAATATAGTCTAAAATAATAAACATATAAACTAGATTAGAGTCATGGTTTCAATTACAAGTAATAAGCTAGTTGAATTAAACAAAGATAATCTTTCGAAAGTAATAGAAGAGGTAATTTCCTGCCAGCAAATAATTACGGATGAATTAGTGAATGATATTGAGATTTATCAAGAATTAAAAAATTCGAAGCATAAAAAACAATTTGCCGTGAAAAATCTTATGCGGACGTTAGACACAATCAATCAATCAATAGGTTGGCAAGCTTTTATCCAGTTATTCAATATCACCAAAGATGATGAAGAAAATATTTTTTTCACTGATGTATTACCTCTACTTAATAAAACTCATTTACCTGCTTTGCCTTGGGGTACTGCTCCAAAATGCTGGCTTATCAAAGAAGATAGCGAAGATCGAATAGTGCATTCAACTCAACAAAACGTGACAATACCAAATAATGAGTTTTTGGGTAATATCACTCCTCTAATTCCATTCGATGCAGAAGTAACTAAAAGAATTCAAACTGGTGTAGGAAGAAGTAGAGATATTATGTTGTTATATTTAAATCTTTGTATTGCAGAGTGCATTGAAAAACCGGCATTTATTCAAAAAGGTGATCCAGGAAACTTAGAAAAAGAATTAATAGCTGATCCTGAAATTGACGGAAAGTCACTTAAAGAATACGTAAAAGTTTTGCTAAAAAAATATTTTCAACAAAATGCAAATAGGCTTAACAAAGAAAAAATTTTTCCAGAATTAATTGACCCTCAAGATAATTTATGGGAATCACTTCTCAATGAATCAACAAAATTAAGAAATGAGATTATTTTAATTAAAGAAAAATATTTAGAAATCATTAGCGGATATAAATTTGAAGAAAAATTTAGCGTATTTAATGATATTTGGTCATTCTTAGTGAAAAATAATTTATCTGAAGTTGTGCCACCCTCAATTAGCCTATTACAATCAGAGCAATATAAAGCATATGGACTCGTAAAAAAAATATCAAAAGGACCAGGAATGGCGACAGTAAGAAAAGAATATACCCCTTGGATAATCAATCAAAAAACAGATTCTAAAAATACAAAAATTGATGGGATAACTATTTACGAATTAGCCAAACGCTTAAATTTAAATAATCAATTCATATTGGATGCTGCAAATGAATTAGGTATATCAATCAAGTCACATACATCTATTATTTCTAACACTACTAAAGATAAAATCATAGAAAAACTTATAGAACAATTAAAACTAAAAACTTCACGTGAAACTTAATTTTTTGACCTATAACTAGATTTATCTCGTACTTGTTATTCCCACTCAATAGTTCCAGGTGGTTTGCTTGTTATATCATAAACAACTCTATTAACTGAATTTACTTCGTTTACGATTCTATTTGCAATCCTCTCCAAAATCTTAAAAGGAATTTTTGACCAATCCGCTGTCATACCATCCTCACTTGATACACAACGTAAAACTATTGGCCATGCATAAGTCCTTTTATCTCCCATCACTCCCACAGTTTTAACAGGCAGCAATACTGCAAAAGCTTGCCAGATATCATTGTAAAGTCCTGCGTTTTTAATTTCATCTCTTACTATCCAATCTGCATCTCTTAAACAATCAAGTTTTTCATTATTTACCTCTCCCAAAATTCTTATAGCTAATCCCGGGCCTGGAAATGGATGCCTTTTTATAATTTCATCGGGCAAACCTAAAGCAGAGCCTACTTTTCGGACTTCATCCTTAAAAAGTTTTCTTAAAGGCTCAACTAATTTAAATTGTAAATCTTTTGGTAATCCACCCACGTTATGATGACTCTTTATTTTTACAGCTATTCTTTCCCCAGTCTTAGGATCAATATTAGTACCAGCACTTTCAATAACGTCAGGATAAAGAGTACCTTGGGCTAAATACTGAAAAGGTCCCAATCTATTACTTTCTTCCTCAAATACTCTAATAAATTCTTCACCTATAATTTTTCTTTTTTGTTCTGGATCAGTAATACCTTTTAATTTGGCAATAAACCTTTCCCTTGCATTAATGTACTCAACTTTTATGTGGAATTTATTATCAAAAAAATTCATTAAAAATTCTGGTTCACCTTTTCTCATGAAACCTTGGTCTATAAACATGCATGTAAGCTGATTTCCAATAGCTTTATTGAGAAGAAAAGCAAGAGTCGAGGAATCAACTCCTCCAGATAAGGCAAGCAAAACTTTTTTATTACCAACTTGCTCTCTTATCCTGGGAATAGTTTCTTCTATATAGGTTTCAGTTGTCCAGTCAGCCGCACAACAAGAAATTTTATAAACAAAATTTTTAATTACCGTCATCCCAAACTCTGAATGAATAACTTCAGGATGAAATTGTACGCCAAATAATTTCTTTAAATCATTTGAAATTGCTGCATGAAGAGTATTCTCGGTATGAGCAATTTTATTAAATCCATCAGGTAAACGATTAATAGAATCGCCATGACTCATCCACATAATAGATTTATCTTCTACATCAGAAAGGAGGTCAGATTCTTGATCTATATTTATTGGTGCTCTACCATATTCAGCTCTTTTGGTTGCTGAAATAACAGATCCTCCAAGTTCTTTGACCATTAATTGCATTCCATAGCATATACCAAGAATTGGGATTTCTAAATTAAAAATTTTTTTATCACACTTAGGAGCATTTTGTTCATATACAGAATTTGGGCCTCCGCTCAAAATAATCCCTTTAGGATTAATATTTTTAATTTCTTCAATTGAAATGTAATTACTTACTACAAGAGAAAAAACATTAGTTTCTCTAATTCTTCTTGCAATCAATTCAGAATATTGAGATCCGAAATCCAAAATTAATATTGAAGGATCTCGTTCTTTTTTTAAAATTATTTGACTCATGTATAAAAGTTAACTCAATTTATTTACAAAAGCATAATGAATCACAAATTAATCTTGTTGAAAATAAGAAATATAATTATTGCCGTTAATTCCAGCCCATCTAATTTTCCTTTTTCTATCAAAAATGATTGATGCAATTTCCATATCTGTTTTTACGTACCTATTTACATAAGTCAAAGAACGCTTTTCGATAGTATTTGATAAATTCTTGAATAATTTATCAGCTAAAGATTTATTAAATTTTTCAAGAAAATGTAATGCATTCTCAAGAGTATCTAACTGAGATAATTCAACTATTATTTCAAATGGTAACTTTTCTTGAACTGCTAAATAAACAAGAATCTCAATTCTTGCATCAGCCAAATGATTATGTGTATGAAAAATACCTCCTGCTAATTTAATTAATTTCCCGTGATAACCAAAAAGAATTACGGTTTTAACTTTTTTTATTGCTGCATCGACTAATAATGGTCCAATCCAATTTCCAATTTTGATAATTGGCAAATTAACGCTACAAGTTTTGGCCAAATTTAACCCATTTTCACCAATAACAAATATAACTTCCCCTTTAAAATCATTTTGAATTAACTTTGCAAGATTATTTTTAGCCTCCTCTAATTGGTCAGGTGAAGCACTCGAATAAGTCTCAGCAGAAGTACCAATTATAGATAATCCATCAACAATACCAAATGACTTATTACTAGTTCTTTCTGCTAAAAACGCGCCATTTGGGAAAATAATTTCTAATTTCAAATAAAAGCCCGCAGGAATACTATCTAATAAATTTTCATATAAAACTTCTCTAGCAAAATTAGAAATGCATATCTCTGATGTATCTTCTTTTATACCTACACCAGATCCTGCAATAATATTTATTGGAATTGTTTGAACAGGATTATTAAAAGAAATCTTTTCTAAAGAGGCTATTGTCCATATCTCTAAGTTTTGTGTAATATCAAGATCTAAGCCAGACTTTGCAAAGGTGATTCCTAATGCATGGGAGTCATCTTTCAATAAACCAACAGAATGAATCTTGATTTTTATCTCTTTTTTTTCATTAGGAATTTTTATTAGTTCATAGTTCTTAAATGGTAACCCTACTAGTTTATTTAATGCTGACCTAGCAGCTCCAGCAACCCACAAAGGTAAAGAAAATCCTTTTTTCAAATCAAGTAATTGAAAAATATATAATGAGAACTAATCTAAGAATGACCTATTTAATAAAAAGTGGCCATACAACAAAAATTATCATTGATGATTCCTGGACCTACACCAGTTCCAGAAAAAGTTTTACATGCATTAAGTAAGCATCCAATAGGCCATCGTAGTAAAGAATTTCAAGATCTCGTGGAGAGTACAACTAAAAATTTAAAGTGGCTTCATCAAACTCAAAATGATGTTCTAACAATCACTGGTAGTGGAACTGCCGCAATGGAAGCTGGAATCATAAATACCTTAAGTAAAGGAGATAAAGTAATTTGTGGAGAAAATGGAAAATTTGGCGAAAGATGGGTAAAAGTTGCTCAAGAATTTGGTCTAGAAGTAATAAAAATTGTTTCCAAATGGGGAACCCCACTTAATCCAGAAGAATTCAAAAAAGTATTAGAAGAAGATAAACAAAAAGAAATAAAAGCGGTTATTTTGACTCATTCTGAAACCTCAACAGGTGTAATTAATGATTTAGAAACTATTAGTTCATATATTCGCGCACACAACACAGCTTTATCAATTGTTGACTGCGTTACAAGTCTTGGAGCCTGCAATGTACCAGTTGATGAATGGAAATTAGATATCGTTGCATCAGGCTCACAAAAGGGATATATGATACCTCCAGGGCTTAGCTTTATATCAATGAGCCAAAAAGCATGGGAAGCTGCAGAGAAATCTAATTTACCAAAATTTTATTTAAATTTAAAATCCTACAGAAAAAGCCTTTTAACTAACAGTAATCCATACACTCCAGCGGTTAATTTAGTTTTTGCTTTAGATGAAGCTTTAAAAATGATGAGAGAAGAAGGCTTAGATAACATTTTCCTAAGACACAATAAACACAAATTAGCTATGAGCTATGCAGTAAAAGCTTTAAATCTAAAATTATTTGCAGACGAAAAATATTTAAGTCCTTCAATTACTGCAATAAAAACTGAAGGAATCGATGCTGAAGAATTTAGAAAAACAATAAAGAATAATTTTGACATTTTACTTGCCGGTGGCCAAGATCATCTGAAGGGTAAAATATTCAGAGTCGGTCATTTAGGTTATGTAAATGATAGAGATATTATTACGGTAGTTTCTGCTATAAGTAATACTCTTCTCAACCTTGGTACAATTACAGCCCAGCAAGCTGGTGAAGCATTAATTATGGTATCGAAATATCTAGAGGGAAATTAAGTTAAGTACCTGGCTCTTCAACGTTTCCACCTAATTCAACAATCTTTTTTCTAAGAACTATTGATTTTTTTTCATCACCTTTCGTTTGAGCAATTGCAAGGGCAAACTCTAATTTTTCAAGCTGGTGGCCACCCTCAAAAAAAGATAATTTTTTCTTTATGCGGTTTCTATTATCTTTGTATGAAATTTGTGAAGACATAAAAGTTCATGCTTTAGTTAATATTATGCCAACAAAAGGGGACATTACGAGAGAAACTAAAAATATTATTTGACTATAAACTTAAACAAAAAAAATTTTTTCTAATATTATGTTCAAACATCTTTGAAATTTATGCCTAACATAAATCTAATCTATTATCTTTTTGCAGGTTGTATTTTTGGAGCTTTAGCTCTAAAAACAGGTATTCCTGCGGCACCTCTGGCAGGTGCTTTAATAGGAGCAAGCATACTTAGCATAAGTGGCAAAGTCGACATCGCAGAGTGGCCAATAGGAACAAGAACAATTTTAGAAATCGGAATTGGAACAGTCATTGGTACATCATTAACAAAAGACTCATTAGTTGAGATTCAAAATTTATGGAGACCAGCTATATTAATAACTTTTACTTTAGTTATTACTGGATTAGCAATTGGATTATGGACAAGCAGATTACTTAAGATAGATATAATCACAACAATTCTAGGAGCTGCACCAGGAGGAATTAGCGGAATGAGTCTTGTAGGCTCTGAGTACGGAGTAGGACCTGCGGTAGCAACTTTACACGCTGTCAGATTGATTACTGTACTCTTAATTCTTCCTTTAGTTGTGAAATTATTGAATATATTTGGAGTGATTAAATCTTAAATTTCTATAGACATATTCACAATAAAAGATATTTTTAAATAGAAGATAAAAGCCTATGCAAAGATTGAAGAAGAAAAAACTAATATCATTAGCGTTGGGAATTTTCGCTCCTCTCACCTTTACTACACCAAGAGTAAATGCAAGTGCATTTGGAGCGGAAATTTTTTGTACTATGAGAGATGGCGGAAATGACCATGAAAGTAGTTGGGACGCAGCTTACACGTATATAAAAAAACAAAAGGGAGGATTCTTCAAAGTTTCACCTAAAAATGCAGCAGCGCAAATTACTGAAACAGTTATAAGAGAAAGAGAAAAATTTAGTTATTGCGTTGAATTTTTGGATAATCTGCATCCAAATAGAAAACTAATACGAGATTTAGAAAAAGAAGAAAAAAGAAAAGAAAAAGAAGCAAAAGATAGAGAAGACAAAAGAAAAAGATTAAAAAAAGAATTAGAAGAAACTAATGAAGAAATTTCTGAAGAGTTTAATGATGAATTTACTGATGAAACACTTGATAGATATAGTTATTAGTTAAGGTTTTCAAAAGATAATAAATTTTATAAATACTATTTTGTAGCTAAACACACTAAATCATATTTTTACTGGCAAATTTAGCCTAAAAAGTATAAATAAATGTTGACTTTTAATATATTCAAGCGATTATTTATTTAACTAAACATTCTGAATGCATATTAATGATGCGGTGTTTTTAGAGGATTTATGTCCTAAGTTCAGATTTAGACAATGGCGAAAATCTATTCATAAGTTTACTGGCAAAAGTTGTATATATTGCGGAAAACCATCTGAATCTATTGATCATGTAATACCACGAAGCCAGGGAGGATTAAGTACAACAGAAAACTGCGTCCCTGCATGTCTTTCATGTAATGGGGATAAATCAGATGAAAATGCTTTGTATTGGTATAGAAGGCAAAAATTTTATGATCCCCGAAGAGCAATGGCTATAAGAGCTTGGTTAGAAGGAGACTTAAGATTAGCTATTAGATTACTACAGTGGGCTAGTCCTAATTTTAATTTAAAAAATAAAAATCACATAAAAGATGAATCAGAGTATAAAGCAGCTTGACTACCAAACATTACATATTTTTCTAGAGTTGTAACTCTCGCATATATTTTCCAATTCTTTTGGCGATTCTGGGAATATTAAAATTGTCGACAATGAAATAAGAAAGACAAACAGCTTTTGGTAGAATTTATAATTAACTAAACTTAATTCTTTCTCTACAAGACTGGAGTAACTTTTGTTAACACGGAAAGTTTTTGATTTTAAATCAGGCTCAAAACTTGTCTTCATCATTAATTAATACATATGTACTACTTTAGTCCAAAATGAAGAAGCCTGCAAGTCTACTCGGAAATAAAAATAAATTTTTAATCTTGGGATGTGGTTTCAGCGGTAGTTTTTTTGCAAAAACTATTAGAGAATTCGGTTGCACTGTTTTAACAAGCTCAAGATCTGCAAGAAAAGACCCAAATAGTTTTATTTTCAACAGTGAAAACGGAATGATTCCTGATGAAAAAATTTTTGATGGAGTCACGCATATTCTTAGTTGCATACCTCCTGACAAAAATGGAAATGATCCCGTATTAGAAAGCCTTCAAAGTAAATTACAAGATTTACCCCTTGAATGGGTTGGATATTTGTCTACCACAGGAGTATATGGAAATACTGAAGGTGGGTGGGTTTCTGAGACAGATCAGCCTAATCCTTTTCAAAAAAGGAGTCATAATAGATTAAATTGCGAAAAAAAATGGATTGAATCTAGTTTGCCCGTGCAAATTTTTAGATTACCTGGTATCTATGGACCTGGAAGATCTACGTTTGAAGCAATCAAAAATAAAAAAATTCGAGTTATCTTAAAAAAAGCTCAAGTTTTTTCAAGAGTTCATGTTGCTGATATTACACATGCGATTATTTTTTTATTACAAAATAAAGATTATTTAAAGTTTCACCAAATTATTAATATTGCAGATGATGAACCCTGTTCTCAGATAGAAGTTATTCAATATTGCTACGATTTACTGGGTGTATTAATGCCAAAGCCCATATCATTTGAGGATGTAAAAAATGAACTATCCCCTATCGCTCAATCTTTTTGGATGGAAAATAGAAGAGTTTCAAACAAACTTTTATGCGAAATACTCGGATATAAACTAATTTATAAAAACTATAAATTAGGCTTAAAAAATTGCTATCTAAACAGTTAAAAAAAATTAAAAACTTTTTATGAATTTTCAAAATACAAAAAAAATAGTGAAGATAATATTGAGCGTAGGAGATGATTCAGGTATTGGACCTGAAATAATCTTAAAAGCACTTTGTTCTAATCAGATACCAAAAAATATTGACTTTATATTGGTTGGATCAAAAAAAAATCTACAAAATACATATGCACATCTTAGATCATTAGGATTAGAGAACCTTGCAAATCCAAAAAATTTCAAGATTCATGATCTCGAAATTTTTTCATCAGACAATAACCCTAAATCAAGTTACGGCAATTCAAGTTTTCAATATCTAACAAAAGCAATAGAAATTGTAAAACAATATCCCAATTCAGCACTTGTAACTGGACCAATTTGCAAGAAATCATGGGCTCTAGCAGGTCATTACTTCTCTGGTCAAACTGAAGTACTAGCAAAATCATGTAGAGTAAAAAACGTTGGCATGCTATTCACAGCTAAATCACCAATTACAGGTTGGAGATTTAATACTTTATTAGCGACAACCCATATAGCCCTTTCTGAGGTTCCCAAGAAATTAACAACAGAATTAATCCACTCTAAATTGGATCTTTTAAAAGATTTTTGTAATACCTATACTGATAAACCTTTTTTAAGAGTGGCAGGATTAAATCCACATGCTGGTGAAGAGGGGATCCTAGGTCATGAAGAGAAAGATTGGCTCAATGATGCATTAGTTACTTGGAAAGCAAAAAATAAAGGTATTAAATTATTAGGCCCTTTATCACCAGATAGTTGCTGGAATTCTTCTATAAAAGCATGGAGTGACAAAAATGCTGAAAAGCATGATGGCATTCTTGCTATGTATCATGATCAAGGTTTAATACCAATGAAAGTGATAGCTCTTAATTACTCAGTCAATACCACAATCGGTTTACCCTTTATAAGAACATCTCCGGATCATGGAACGGGATTTGATATTGCTGGCAAAGGAATTGCTCAATCTCAGAGTATGATTGAGGCTATTAAGTCTGCCGTAGAAATGACTAATAATTCAAGACTGCTTAACACGCATTAAAACTTGACCAAACTCTACTGGTGTTCCATTTTCAACGAGAATCTCAATTATTTCAGCATTAAATTCAGATTCAATTTCGTTCATTAACTTCATTGCTTCCAAAATACAAATAGTTTGACCGACCTTTACATTATTCCCCACTTCGACGAATGGCTCCTCTCCAGGCGCTGCAGCCCTATAAAAAGTCCCTACCATAGGAGAAGTAATTTCAGTTAGATCAGAACGTCCTAGGGGAGCTACCTGAGGCTCCTCAGGCTCATTTACGACAGGGATGTGATCATTAATAGACTTTTGATTAGCAATTGTTTGCTTATCAAATGAAGTACTAGAAACTAAATTATTAATAACTTGGTTCTGATCAAATACATTCCTTTTTATTTCGAGTTTAAAATCTTCCCCCTCCAGCAAGAACTCTTGTATGTCGCTTGTAGAGAGTTTCTCTATTAAGCGGTTTAAATCATCATGATCTAATTTCATAGCCATTAATTTTCACGTCCAAGGTAACTGTCATTACGAGTATCAACTTTAATCATTTCTCCGACAGAAATAAATAAAGGAACCATAACTTGAGCACCCGTTTCTAGAATAGCGGGTTTCGTGCCCCCACTTGCAGTATCACCTTTAACTCCTGGATCAGTCTCTGTAACTTTCAAGGTAATAGATATTGGAAGTTCTACTTCTAAAACTTTACCATTATAAAAAATTACATTAACCTCCATTCCCTCTTTCAAATACTTTGCTCCTTTGCCGATTTGTTCAGAGGTAAGTCTTGTCTCTTCAAAACTTATCATATCCATAAAAACATAATCACCAGACTCCACATAAGTATGCTGCAGGTTAGACTTCTCAAGGATAGCCTGCTGTACTGATTCTCCGGCTCGAAAAGTTTTTTCAACCACGTTGCCGCTTTGAACTGATTTTAATTTTGTTCGCACAAAAGCAGAACCCTTGCCAGGCTTGACATGTAGAAATTCTACAACACGCCAAACTTGTCCATCCAATTCGATGGTAGTACCTGTGCGAAAATCGTTACTGGAAATCATTCCTGTATTACATCCCCAAGGATCATAAACCTGCAAGAGTGCTATGCAAAAATTCTTATCAAATCAGAACAAACTTTTCTTAATTCTTTCGATTGTTATTTTACAGGTTTTTCTCTTAAAACCGATTCAAGTACTAGCTGATTTACCTACTGGAAATGCAGTAAAAGACCCAAATGCAATCCTCAGAAACGCACTCCCTATCAAGCAACTTGAGTTACAAGAACTTCAACACAAATTAGAAGAAACTAGTGACCTTATAAGAGGAGGAAGATGGCCTGCTCTTACAAAAACTGTTACAAAATGTCAATCTTTACTAAAAAAATACCAGAATAAAATTATTCAAGAAATACCAAACGATAAAAAGAAAATTGCTGAAAAAACATTTTTAGAGCTCAAAGAAAATTTTGATAGTCTTCAAGATTTCACTAAATCAAAGGATAAATACTCATTTATAGCGACACGAAGAGATGCTTTAGATAAAATAGGTGGATTAGAAGAATATTTCCTACCTAATGAATTTCCATATTCTATTCCTCAGGAATTTGATAATTTACCAAGATTACTGGGAAGAGCAAAAGTCAATATAAAAACCTCCAAAGGAGATATGCAAGCAATTGTGGATGGATTTAACGCCCCACTTACAGCAGGAGCATTTATAGATTTATCTTCAAAAAACTTCTACAAAGATTTACCTATCAACAGAGCAGAAGAATTTTTTGTACTGCAAACAGGTGATCCAATTGGTGAAGATATTGGTTATGTAGATCCTGAAACAAACGAAGAGCGTAACGTTCCCTTAGAAATTAGAATTCCTGACGAAAAAGATACTTTTTATAATCAAACTTTTGAAGATTTAGGTTTTTATACAGAGACGCCAACTTTACCTTTTGCAACACTTGGAACTATGGGATGGTCCCATTCAAATTCCTCAGTTGATGATGGCTCATCGCAATTTTTCTTCTTTTTATATGAAGCAGAATTAAATCCAGCAGGTCGCAATTTAATTGACGGGAGGAATGCTGCATTTGGTTACGTTGTAAATGGATTTGATGTATTAGAAAAGCTGACTAAAGATGACACAATAATTTCAATCGATGTTTTAGAAGGGATTGAAAACCTCAAATTAAATGCATAAAGAAATATTAAAAGATATTGGAGAAAAAGAATTAATAAATAGGCTAGGAAAATTTATGCCTGAAAACCAAATTTCAGATGATTGCGCTTTAATCAACACTAAAAATGAAAATTTACTTGTTAATACTGATTCTTTGGTGGAAAATGTTCATTTCGATGAAATTACTATTTGTCCTGGAGACCTTGGGTGGAAAGCAGTTGTTAGCAACATCTCTGACTTATTATCCAGTGGAAGCAAAAAACTATTGGTATTACAATAAGCCTAGTTCTACCTGCCAAAACTGAGTGGATTTGGGTTGAAGAATTATACAAAGGAATAAATAAAGCATTAAAAGAATATGGCGGGGTGATTCTAGGGGGAGATTGCTCAAAGGGGAA
The DNA here is from genome assembly GCA_028141225.1 of Prochlorococcus sp. AH-736-L23. Taxonomy (GTDB): domain Bacteria; phylum Cyanobacteriota; class Cyanobacteriia; order PCC-6307; family Cyanobiaceae; genus Prochlorococcus_A. The sequence goes on along the minus strand of JAOIPS010000002.1, from coordinate 76,703 downwards.
TGAAAAAATCATTTCAATTACGGCCTTTGGCATACAAGGCGAACTCGAACTAAGAAGAAATGCATGTAAACCCGGAGATATAATCTTAACTACGGGAATTCATGGTCTAAGCAAACTGGGATTTTTAATACAAAATAAAATTAATTTCGATAATGAAATTTCTCTTAATGAAAGATTAATCATTAAGTCAATTGAACATTTTTGTCGCCCTAGCGTGTACCCAAATTTTTTAAATAATCTCCTCAAAACTCGCTCCGACAAAAATATAAGCAGAATAGGATGCACTGACAGCAGTGATGGTCTATTTCAAGCCTTACAAGATTTAGCAATCGCTAGCAACTGCAAAGCTATCATAAATTATGAAAAAATACCTAAAGATAAAGATTGGCCCAAAGGAGATAAATGGGACGAATATTATTTTTTTGGAGGCGAAGATTATGAATTAGTTTTCTCATTGCCAAAAAAATGGGCAAAGAATTTATCTAAGTTTAATAAAGATATTCACGAGATTGGTTTTTTTTCTGATGGTGAACCGTCAATAGAATTTAAAGATAATAAAAAAAACAAATTGTTTAATAACACACCTTTCAAACACTTTTAATTACTCCCAATTTTTAGCAACAATCTCTGCTAAATCTACAACTCTTTGACTATAACCCCACTCATTGTCATACCATGCAAGGACCTTTACAAGGTTATCTCCGATACACATAGTAAGGTCACTATCTACAATTGATGATTCATTGGTTCCTGCATAATCGCTTGACACTAATGGTTCATCTCCATACTTAATAATGCCTTTCATTGAACTTAGGGATGCTTCCTTGAGGGCGTTATTAACTTCTTCTGCTGTGACAGATTTAGAAGATTCAAAAACAAAATCTACTGCTGAAACGTTAGGAGTTGGAACTCTCATTGCAATTCCTGTTAATTTGCCTTTCATTTCTGGGTATACCAGAGCTACTGCTTTTGCAGCTCCTGTGGAAGTAGGAACGATATTTGTAGCAGCGGCTCTAGCCCTTCTTAGATCTCTATGACTATTATCTAAAATTCTTTGATCTCCTGTATAACTATGAATTGTAGTCATCAAACCTTTGTTAATTCCGAAAGTTTGGTCTAAAACTTTCACTACTGGAGCCAAGCAGTTCGTTGTACAACTAGCATTACTCAAAATATCATAATCTTTATGTTTATATGTATCAGCATTGACTCCAACTACATAAGTACCAACACCATCGCCTTTACCAGGAGCAGTTAAGATGACTTTTTTTGCTCCAACCTCTAAGTGCTTGCTTGCACCAACGTCTGTATTAAATACTCCAGTAGATTCAATAACCAAATCTACACCCCAGTCTTTCCAAGGGAGATTCATTGGGTTTCTATCAGAGAAACACTTAATTGTCTTGTTATTAATTACAAAAGTATCATCAGTATATTGAATATCAACACCATCAAGTTGACCAAGGACTGAGTCATACTTTAATAGATGAGCATTAGTCTTAGGATCTGAGGTAACGTTAATTCCAACTACTTCAATATTGGTGTAAGCACCTCTACTAAGCCAACAACGCATAAAGTTTCGACCAATTCTGCCAAAGCCGTTAATTGCAACACGCAAAGTCATAACTAATAATTTCTAAATGATTAACCTAAGTTGCTGATCATACTGAATTTTGTGCAATAACGTAAGGTTTTTTTGATTTATTAAGCAAATAAGTCTAGTTTTGTATTAATTCAAGAAAAAAAACCATTTTTTTTAAGAAAAAAATAGCAAAATTTTACCTAGAAGTTATTTTGATTTAAGTAAAAGATAAAAATTGGATAAAGAATTACTGTCTAAAAGTCATTTTCATTTTGTAGGGATTGGAGGTATTGGGATGTCAGCATTAGCAATAGGTTTACTTAAAAAAGGTTGTTCAGTTTCGGGGTCTGATTTGGTTAAAAACGACGAAACTAATAAATTAGAGAAATTAGGTGCAGTCATATTTACTACTCAAGTTCGACAAAATATCGAATTTGTAATTTCAAAATTTACCAACAAATTGATTAATTTTGTTGTAAGTTCTGCGATCAAGCCAGAAAATGAAGAATTTTCGTACTGCAGAGAAAAAAATTTATCAATAAAACATCGTTCAGAGATACTTGCAATGCTAATGCGCACTTACACTGTATTGGCGGTAGCAGGCAGCCACGGAAAAACATCAACCAGTACATTTCTTTCTACAATACTTGAGTTATGTACAAATAATTCTTCTTCAATAACTGGTGGAATAATTCCTATCTATAACTCTAATTGTCATCTAGAAAATACAAAATACCTAGTAGCTGAAGTTGATGAATCTGACGGAACAATTAACAAATATAAATCTGATATTGGAATAATCAATAACATTGATTTTGATCATTGCGATCACTTTTCTAACTTAAGTGAAGTCATATCTTCTTTTAAAAATTTCGCTAGTAATTCTAAAAAATTATTACTTAATTTTGATTGTGAAACCTCAAGAAATAATTTTTGTTCTAATTGTAAGTGGTCAAACACTACGGCTAAAAATGTAGCTTATGCAATAATCCCGACTGAAATTAATTCAAAGTATACAATTGGAAAATATTATGAAAATGGAAATTTTATTAGTAGTTTAAATATTCCAATTCCTGGATTGCACAATTTATCTAATGTTACTGCAGCAATAGCAGCTTCAAGAATGATAGGAGTAAATTTTTTAGAAATTAAAAAAAATATAAAATATCTGAAACTACCAAAAAAAAGATTTGAATTCAGAGGCCAAATAGATGAAAGAAGTTTATATGATGATTATGCACATCACCCAAACGAAATAAAAGAGACGATTAAATTAGGAAGATTATTTATTCAGCAAAAAAATAATAATGAATATGAAAAAAGTAGATTAATAGCAATTTTTCAACCTCATAGATACTCTCGCGTAAAGCAATTTACTAAAGAATTCGCTGAAGAATTATCAAAAGCAGATGTTATTTATGTAACCAGTATTTATGGAGCAGGAGAAGAAAACGAAGATAAAATTACTTCGAAAATTATCACTGATCTGATTTATAAAAGAAATAAAAATGTTAGTTACATAAATAATTATTATGAAGTTACAAAGAATTTTTACGAATTAACTCGAAAAGGAGATTTAATTTTGAATATGGGAGCTGGTGATTGTCATAATTTCTGGTCAATTTTAAATGAAAAACATTTAAAGTAAAAAACTAATTTATGAATAGAAAGATTTTTTCTGAAAACTTTGATTTGAGTAGTTACACAACTATAAAAGTTGGAGGAGTAGCTGAATATTTTGCTGAACCAAGAAGCATTGACGAACTTTCATATCTAATGAAATGGGCTAATTTAAACAAACAAAAATGTCAAATAATTGGCGCAGGTTCAAATCTTTTAATAAATAATATTTTCATAAAAGGCTTAGTTATATGTACAAAAAAATTGAAATCATTAAAGGTAGAGCCATATTCAGGAATTGTTGAAGCGGAAGCAGGTGTAATGCTCCCAACATTATCTAATTCTCTTGCTAAAAACGGATTACAAGGAGGGGAATGGGCTATCGGAATTCCAGGAACATTAGGAGGAGCAATTTATATGAATGCTGGCACTGGTAATTTATCGCTAGCAAAAAATCTTATTTCTGTAAAAGTTATAAATAATAAAACTCATGAAAAACTTCAAATTGAAAAAAAAGATATTAATTTTAAGTATAGATTTAGCTCTTTTCAAAAAAATGATTTAGCTATTATTAGTGCAAGATTATATTTTGAGCCTAATGGGAATCTAGAACAATTAATTCAAACAACCAAAAATAACCTTAAATTAAAAACAAAAACACAACCATATCATCAACCAAGTTTTGGTAGTGTTTTTAAAAACCCTGAAAATAATTATGCCGCAAAATTAATCGATGATATTGGTTTAAAAGGATTTAAAGTTGGAGGTGCTGAAATTTCTACAATACATTCAAATTTTATAATTAACACTTCTTCAGCAAGTTCAAAAGACATTTATGAATTAATAACAGTAATTCAACAAAAAGTACTACAAAAAAAAGGAATTTTTTTGCAACCGGAAGTAAGAATGATTGGTTTTGACTATCCTAACTAAAGAAACTTTTTAACAAAATGGCGGGTTTTGGACTTCCTAACTTCGGACAACTTACAGAAGCTTTTAAAAAAGCGAAACAAATTCAGCAAGATGCTCAAAAATTACAAGATGAACTTGAAAATATGGAGATTGAAGGAAAAAGTGATGATGAAATGATTAAAGTCTGGATAAGTGGAAACCAACTTCCTTTAAAGGTAGAAGTACAAGAAAATATTTTAAATTCAGATAAAGAAAAAATAGAGCAGAATATTTTACAAGCTATTCAAAAAGCTCATGAATTATCAACTACAACTATGAAAGAAAGGATGAATGATTTGACTGGTGGATTAAATCTTAATCTTCCAGGTTTTGAGAATAGTGACTCTTAGAAGACTCAATCATTTCTTTATAAAAAGAATATCTTTCGAAAGATTTATTTAAATTACAACCCTCATCGTTTAAATGTAAGCAGTTACGAAATTTACACTTGATTTCTTCATCGATTAACTGTTTATATATTTCTGGATAAAGATTTGGTAACAACCTAATATCAACCTCTAGAGGTTGCATATTAAAACCAGGAGTATCGACAATGTAACTTTGATTTGATAAAGGAAATAACTCAACATTTCGAGTAGTATTTTTACCTCTCTTAATTTTATTGGAAACTTGAGCAGTACTATTTTGAAGACCTGGAATTATCATATTAAGCAAAGTAGTTTTACCAACACCTGATGGGCCCATTAAAATTGAACACTCTTTTTGCTTTAACTCAACTAATAAATTATTAAAGTAGTCAGATTTCTCTAGATTTAAAGTTATTGCTTGATAACCCCACTTCTCAAATTTATCAATTAATGAAGATCTTCTTGTATCTGAAATTAAATCACATTTTGTCAAAACTAATGATACTTCAACACCCATAGATTCTGCTGATATCAAAAACCTATTAACTTGAGATAAATTTAACGCTGGCTCTTCAACGGAAAAAGTGATGTATATGTTAGAAATATTGGCAACCGAGGGTCTTACTAATAAATTTTTTCTTTTTTTAAAACTTGTTATTACTGCACGTTTGCTTTTTAAATCAATATTTTCAATTACAACTTGGTCTCCAACATAAATTAATTGATTCTTGAAATTTATGGACTTCCTCACCTTACATAAAAATTTCTCGCTAATTACTGAATTCTCTTGATTTTTTAAATCAACTAAAAAAAAATCATTAAATTTTTTCGTAACTAAGCCTAAAAGTTTATTATTAATTTTCATTCAATATTTTGATTTTTATAAATTTTTCATTTTCTTTAATTTGTTTAAACCAACAACCCATCTCTTTTAAGTTGTTTAGTACCATTTCTTCTGGTTCACCTTTATCTAATTCAACTATAAGGTATTCATGTTTAGATAACTTTTCTAAAGCTAATTTGATTTTGACAACATTTAAAGGACATGGAACAGATTTAAGATCCAAATGCTTTAAAAAAGTCATTATGATTCTTTACCAAAAAATTTACTAAAAAGTCCACTACTAGAATTAATATTTTTATCTGAATATTGAGAAGCCAAATCTTCTAAAAGCTTTCGTTCTTCGTCAGTTATACGAGTTGGCAATTTTACCTTTACTAAAACTTCATGATTTCCTCTAGCAACCGGATTGCCAAGCCTTGGTACCCCTTTATTCTCAAGTGAAAGAGTTGTATTTGGCTGGGTACCACTTGGAATTTTTAAATTTACATTTCCATCAACTGTAGTAATTTTAACAGTGTCACCTAAAATAGCTTGTAAATAACTTACATCTATTTCTGAGAAAATAGTTACACCATCTCTTTTGAGTTTTGAATCATTCTTAACTTTGATAAAAACATAAAGATCTCCAGGTGGACCCCCTTTTAAACCAACATTTCCCTCTCCGGAAACTCTTAATTTAGTACCAGTATCGACTCCCGCAGGGATATTAATTCTTAATTTTTTTCTGACTTGCTTTACTCCATTACCGCTGCAACTTACACATGGATCTACAATTATTTGACCAGCTCCATTACATGAAGGACATTCAGCTACTTGTGTAAAATTACCAAAAGGAGTTCTTGTAGCTCTTCTAACTTGTCCACTGCCCCCACAGGTTGAACAAGTTTTTGGTCCAGTTCCTTGTTTTGCACCTGTTCCCCTACAGACATCGCATGTTTCAAGATGAGGAATTTTAATTTCTCTTTGTTGGCCAAATATTGCATCTTTAAAGTCAACATTAAGGTCATACCTAAGATCATCACCTTGTTGAGGGCCTCTTCTTTGAGTTCTTCCTCCCTGAGGATTTTGTCCACCAAAGCCATTAAAAAAAGTTTCAAATAAATCTGCAAAGCCACCCATATCCCCCATATCTGGCATTCCAGCCGCGCCTCCCAAGCCAGCCTCACCAAACTGATCATATCTAGCTCTTGTTTCAGGATCGGCTAAAGCTTCATAAGCCTTACCAATTTCTTTAAATTTATCTTCTGCTCCAGGTTCTTTATTAACATCAGGATGATATTGTCTTGCTAATTTTCTATAAGCCCTTTTTAAGGTATCCGCATCAGCATCTCTTGAAACTCCAAGTATTTGGTAAAAATCAGCCATTAGATAATGCTCAAATAAAAATTTAGAATTTACAAATCTTCAGAAGTATTTACCTCTGAATTGACATCCTCTTCAACTGTATCCTTTTCTACTTCCTGTTGTGAATTTTGTTTACCAGGCCCCATAGAAACCTTAACCAATGCATGTCTCAGAACCTTACCTTCTAAATGATATCCTCGCTGTAATTCTTCAATAATAAAATCCTCTTCAAACTCCTCACTAGGTTCTCTTAATACAGCTTCATGCAAGTTTGGATCAAATTGCTGACCAACTACTCTCATGGGTGAAACTCCCTGTTGTTTTAATACTTCTACCAATTGTTTATACAATCCTTGATAACTTCTATGAAGAGCTTGAGCTTCTTCACTTTCTGGTTTTAATTGTTGTCTTGCTCTTTCAAAATTATCAACAATAGGAAGTATTGCCGTTAAAGTCTTTGAAACGAGTTGGATTTTTAAATCATCCTGATCCCTAGACTGTCTTTTTCTGAAATTATCAAAATCTGCTGAAATCCTTACATATTGATTTTTTAATGTTTCATGTTCTTTTTCTAATTGTTCTAATCTTGCATCATTATTTGAAATAGTATTTTTTAATTCTTCAGTATTTATTTCTTCTGTTTTTTGAGAAGATAATTCATCATTTTCGGTAGTTGAATTTTGAGTGGATGATAGATCTTCAGTAGAATTATCCTGATTAGAATCATCATTTTCTTTATTAATAATGTCTGATTGATTTTCAATCATTTTTTCAAAAATTTAATAAAACTATTCTCCAATAAAGTTATGCACAAAACAAGTTGCGGAAGGCCGCACAAATATTTAGTCGGGAACAAACTTTAATGCTAGTCCATTATTGCAGTATCTTTTACCAGTGGGAAGTGGCCCATCATTGAAGACATGCCCTTGATGACCTCCGCATCTAGAACAATGATATTCGGTTCTGGGGACAATTAATTTAAAATCAACTTTTGTTTCTACAGATCCTTGAATTGATTCCCAAAAACTTGGCCATCCTGTACCACTATCATACTTTTTATCTGAAGAAAAAAGCGGCAAATCGCATCCTGCACAGTGAAACATCCCTTTTCTTTTCTCATAATTTAATTGGCTGCTAAAAGCTCTTTCAGTACCTTCCTCCCTCAGAATATAATAAGATTCTGGACTAAGCCTAGCTTTCCATTCTTCTTTTGAAAAATTCCACTCTTCTTTAGAAGCAAGTGAAGATGCTAATACTTGCATTGGATTAAAGATTTTTTTTAAGATTGACATAGTAGGAATTAGAATAAAAGTTCTTCTTGATAGAAATTGATTCATATATTTAAATCACAAAAAAGTAATGCATCTTATTCAAACCAATTCTATTAAAAATGTTCACAAATTAAGTATTGCTCCAATGATGGATTGTACTGATAAACACTTTAGAATGATAATGAGAAAAATAAGTTCTGAAGCTCTATTGTATACGGAAATGATTGTGGCCCAGAGCTTAGTTTATACTAATAAAAAAGCAAATTTTCTAGATTTTAATGATGAAGAACACCCTATATCGATCCAATTTGGTGGGGACGATCCTAGAATCCTTAAAGAGGCCGCGCAAATGGCACAGGATTGGGGTTATGACGAAATAAACTTTAATGTTGGTTGTCCGAGTCCAAGGGTCTGTTCTGGAAATTTTGGCGCTTCACTTATGAAAGAACCTGAAAAAGTAGCAAAATGTATAGAATCCTTAAAAAATAATTGCAACTTACCGGTTACGATCAAACACAGAATTGGTGTAGATAATGATGATAGTTTCGTGAACTTGAATAATTTCGTACGAATTATCGCAAATGCTGGTGCAGACAGATTTACAGTTCACGCAAGGAAAGCGATATTAAAGGGTCTAAATCCAAAACAAAATAGAACCATACCTCCACTAAATTATGATGTAGTAAAAAAATTGAAAAAAACAAATCCAAAATTATTAATAGAAATCAATGGAGGTTTAACAAATATCGATCAATCATTAAAAGCCTTGAATGATTTTGATGGAGTCATGATTGGACGGTCAATTTATAAACATCCCTTGAGATGGTCTGAAATTGATCAAAAGATTTATGGAATAAATAAAAAACCTAAAACTGCTTCAAACATTATATTTTCCTTAATTCCATACATAGAAGCGCATCTAAATAATGGAGGAAAATCTTGGGATATTTGTAAACATCTTATAAATTTAGTTGAGGGTATACCAAAAGCAAAAATTTGGAGAAATCAAATTTCTAATAAATCTATAAAAAAAGAATTAAATATTGAAAATCTATTTAAATTAACAACATCCCTTGAAGAAATGGGTTACTAATTTGTCTCGTTTGAAGCATTGCTCCCATTGGATATTCCCCTTTTTCTTCTGCTCCTGCCATTTTCGTATTCAGAGTTATCAGAAGAATTTCCATAACTTCTGTCTTCCCAACCCTCTGCTCCAGAAGATTTATTAGCGTCAGAGCTATTAGATCCATTATTGCCACCGCCGTAGCCACCACCGCCATAGCCGCCATTATTGCCACTGCCGTAGCCACCACCGCCATAGCCGCCATTATTGCCACCGCCGTAACCGCCACCGCCGTAGCCGCCATTATTGCCACCGCCGTACCCGCCACCGCCATAGCCGCCTCTTCCTCCTCTACGAGATCCACCAGAACCTCTAGGCTCAGCTTTATTAATTCTTAATGGTCTACCCATAAGTTCCGTGCCTTGCAAACCATCAATAGCTGTTGACTCAATCGCTTCATCTGCCATCTCAATAAATGCAAATCCTCTTTTCCTTCCAGTATCTCTCTCCAAAGGAAGGGAACAATTTAAAACTTCACCAAAAGGGGCAAACAATTGTATAACATCTTCACGCTCTGCGCGGAACGGCAAATTGCCAACAAAAATACTCACTTTAAACTCAACAAAAAATACCTTATAAAAAAACTACAATGAGTAGTCTCATAGTGTTGCTTAATTATTCTACTTCAAAGCTTACCCTTGTTGTAGAAAAATAATTGATATTCAAAGTAACAATCTTTTTTTCCAATTATTTACTTCTTTTTCTACCTGAGCAAAACCTGTACCACCTTCGCTATTTCTTGATTTAACAACATTAACAGGTTTAAGATCCACAAAAACATCCTCATCAAATTCGGGATGAAATTTTTTAAATTCTTCAATTTTGAGATTTTTTAATAAAATTTTTCTCTCGAGGCAATATTTAACCATTTGACCAACAACTTGATAGGCGGTCCTGAAAGGAACATCTTTACCAACTAAGTAATCTGCCAAATCAGTAGCATTAGAAAAGTCGTTTTCTACAGAATCAGATAGATTTTTAATATTAAATTCAATGCCATCATTTATAAGAATAGTCATTGCCTTAATACAGGAAGATATTGTTTCTGCGGTATCAAATATTGGCTCTTTGTCCTCTTGAAAATCCTTGTTGTAAGACAGTGGTACTCCTTTAACCATCGTTAACAATGCCTGGAGATGCCCATAGACTCTTCCTGTCTTTCCTCTGATCAATTCTGGAACGTCAGGATTTTTTTTCTGCGGCATTAAGCTACTTCCAGTGGCACATTTATCTGTTAATTTTGCAAAAGAAAATTCATCTGTTACCCATAAAATTATTTCCTCTGAAATCTTACTTAAATGAGACATCAACAAAGCAGATGCAGAAACAAACTCTATACAAAAATCTCTATCACTTACTGCATCAATACTGTTTTTATAAATTTTATTAAAACCCAATTCTGCAGCTGTAAAGTGCCTATCTATTTTTATTTTTGTTCCAGCTAATGCTGCAGCTCCTAACGGAGAAATATTAACTCTTGAGCGTACTTCTTTATACCTTTCACGATCTCTTTGAAGCATTTCTATGTAAGCTAATAAATGATGAGCTAAAGATAATGGTTGAGCTCTTTGCATGTGGGTATATCCAGGAATTAAAGTATAAATATTAGATTTCGCAAGATTTAAGAAGGATTTTTGTAAATCGATTATTAAAGTTTCAATGTTGTCAATCTCTTTTCTTAGCCACAATCTTATATCTGTACCGACTTGATCATTTCTACTTCTTCCCGTGTGTAATTTTTTTCCAGTTTCACCAATTAAACCTATCAGCTTTTCTTCTATGCAATAGTGAATATCTTCAGAAGGTGGGCCAGGAAAAAATTTACCCTCCAAATACTCAACTTTTATTAACTTTAAACCATTAATAATTTGCAAAACTTCAGAAGAGGATAAAACTTTTGTTTTGCCAAGCATTTTCGCATGAGCAATCGAGCACTCTAGATCTTCTAAAATAAGCTTTCTATCAAAAACAATTGAGGCATTAAACTTTTCGATATGAGGGTCAAGTGCATTATCAAACCTTTTACTCCAAACTTTTGCCATATCAGTTAGTAACTTTAAATATCTCTAATAAAGCATTTTTTTATATAAGTGACAAAAATATCTATTTCAATTGAAAAATAACCATCGAAGCATCATCTTCAAGATGTCTATTATGCCCTGTAAAATCATCTAACTTTTTGAATATTTTATTTAAAATTTCTTGAGATGTAAAAGATTGCTTACATAGTTTTGTAAGAATTTTAATTAATCTTTCTTCATCAAATCTTTGCCCTAAAGAGTTAGAAGTATCAATTACTCCGTCTGTGTAATAAAGAACTAAATCATTTTGATTAAGCTTGATTTCACCACAATGATATTCAGCATCTTTTTGTAGTCCAAGTACAAATCCTTTCGTATCTAATTTAATAATTTTTTGATCTAAACTTTTCCAAAGCAGAGGAGGATTATGTGCTGCATTAGCGAATCTCAATTTTCTAGTTCTAGGATCATAGTCTGAGTAAAATAATGTCACAAACCTGTGCGATTGATCTAAATCATTTATTGCTAATTGATTCAAATCATGCAAAATTCTATCTGGAGGCAGACCTGTAAGAACCTCTGCACGTAGCATTCCTCTTAACATAGTCATTAAAAGACCAGCTGGAATACCTTTACCCATAACATCACCTATTACAAAAGCCCATTTTGATTTTTCTTTCCTTTTTTCAGGGATATTCGTCTTTAAGCAGATAAAATCATAGTAGTCCCCACCGAGCTGAAGAGCTGGTCTACAATGTGCAGCAATGTCTATACCATGGATAATTGGACAATAATCAGGGAGTAATTGAGATTGAATTTCAGCACCAGTAGAAATTTCTCTATCAACATTTTCATGTTTTTTCTTCGTTTTTATTAAGAAGTGATTTTCTAATCCAACAGCTAGACAATTTTCAATAAAATTAAAATTACTATCTTCAGATATCAACTGACTAGAAATATCTTTGCTAAAAATATAAATAAATCCTCTACATTTACCTCTAGATATTATTTTTTTTGTTTCAATTTTATATTCCTTAAATTTAATTTTTAAAGCATTTTCAAAAATTAGAATTTCTTTTATTTTAAAATTTTTTGAAAAATGAAATTGATTCAAAAAACTATTAATTTCTTCTTGAATTGTTAAATATTCATTATTAACTGAAATTTTTATATTTTCATTCCATATCCCCCCTTCGAAATTTAAAGGAATAATTAAAATTATATTCTCAGAAAAAATATGTTTAAAAATTAAGCATACATAATCCAGAAATTTATTTATGTTAGAAAATGATTTTAAATAATATGCTAGGGAAGATGCAATTTCTGCAAATTTATAATTATTTTTTTTAGTTACATTAGGATCATTTTCTAAAAATTTTTGGATAAATTTATTCAAAAATATTTTTTCTTTTTGATTATTTGTCAAAACAACTCTAATAGATAAATATGTTTTAACATTAAATTTAAGTTTTTTAAAAAATAATTACATATTTATTTATCTGCAAGCATAGCCTCTACAAATTCATAACTATTAAATGGTCTAAGATCTTTTATACCTTCTCCAGCTCCAATAAACCTTATAGGCAAATTTACTTCTTCTGATACAGCTAAAGAAACTCCTCCTCTAGAAGTACCATCTAATTTAGTAATAATTGCTCCACTTAAATCTGCTGATTTAGCGAAACTTTTTGCTTGCTTTAAGCCATTTTGTCCCTGACTTGCATCTAAAACTAATAATGATTCAACAATTGCATCTGGGACCTTTTTATCAATAATTTTTTTTATTTTTGCTAATTCATCCATCAAATTATTTTTTGTTTGTAATCTGCCCGCTGTATCAACAAGTAATAAATCAACATTTCTTTTTTTTGCAGAATTAATTGCATCAAAAACTACAGCAGCTGGATCAGCATTTTTTGATTGATTAGATATTACTTCAACATTACTTCTTTCTCCCCACACTTTAAGTTGTTCTACCGCAGCGGCTCTAAAAGTATCAGCAGCAGCAATCAAAGTTTTATAATTACTTTTTGATGACAAGTATGCTAATTTTCCTAATGTAGTAGTTTTGCCTACACCATTAACTCCTACTAATAACCAGACATTTAGCTTACCCTTTTTGGGTACTAAAAGATCAGAACCAGAATTTTTTATTGGTTTGTCGATAATTAATTTTAATTCCTTCTTTAAGAATTTTATTCCTGCTTCTCCACCCACGACTTCCTCGTTTAATTTTGTTCTAAGGGAACTTATAACTTTATCGGTTGAATCAATTCCTACATCAGCTCTTATTAATAGGGTCTCTAAATCGTCAAGAGATTCAGGAGTAAGAGGATCATCTCCCAATTTATCCAATAATTCAGTAACGAATCCTTTTCGGGTTTCTTCTAATCCTCTCCGTAATTTAGTTAACCAATCAATTTCATCAACTGATATTTGATTTAATTTTTTTCCTTGGGCAGCTAATACCATTGCAGACCAGGTAAAATTATCATCAAATTCTCCTAATTCTGTTTCAACAATAGTTTTAGACTGTCCAGCAATATTTTCTTTATTAGGAATATCAATCAATTCTTGCTTTTGCTCTTCCTGTCTCTCTAATTCTTGCTTTTGCTCTTCCTGTCTCTCTAATTCTTGCTTTTGCTCTTCCTGTCTCTCTAATTCTTGCTTTTGCTCTTCCTGTCTCTCTAATTCTTGCTTTTGCTCTTCCTGTCTCTCTAATTCTTGCTTTTGCTCTTCCTGTCTCTCTAATTCTTGCTTTTGCTCTTCCTGTCTCTCTAATTCTTGCTTTTGCTCTTCCTGTCTCTCTAATTCTTGCTTTTGCTCTTCCTGTCTCTCTAATTCTTGCTTTTGCTCTTCCTGTCTCTCTAATTCTTGCTTTTGCTCTTCCTGTCTCTCTAATTCTTGCTTTTGCTCTTCCTGTCTTTTTTTTAAAAGTGCATAAGCTTGTGCAGCCCATTCACGAGAATTATCAGAATCAGTATTAGTCATTATTATCTTTAGTTCGTAGTTAAAATATTCTAAATACTATTTATTTATATCAAATAATTACTACAATTAAATTGTTTGTAATCTCCTTAAAACTCCGTTAATAAATTTTCTTCCTTGCAAATCACTATATTTATTAGCCAAATTAACAGCCTCATCACAAGCAACAGCGACAGGTGTATTCAAAAAATTGATATCCACGTATGCTAAACGCAAAATATCCCTATCAATTCTTGGCAATCTTTTTAATCTCCAGCCATCCATTACTTGATCAATATCAGAATCAATACTTTTAAGATTATTAACAATACTACAAATCCTTTGATTTACATCCTCTCTAATATCTATTTGACCGCTAGAAACAATTAATTTTGGAAAATCTAAAGTGACAGAGAGTGTATTCATTACAGTTTCAATTTTTATCAAAGATTTTTTTAACTCATCTCGAACGTTTGAATAAGAGGAATCTACACCTTCTTGCAATTCACTATCTAATATTTTTTGTGAAGCATTTTCTAACTCTGACTCGCAATTGTCTAATTCCTCTCTGCAATGATTTATTAGAGAATCCAAAGCAGATTCAAAAATTTCCTCTATCTGAAATTTTTTTAATTTAAAATCACCTTTATCTTTTATGAGGCCAAGAGAAATTAAAGATAATTCTCTAGAAAGGGATCTATTATGCATCAATTAAGAAGAAGTATTAGTGGAAGCTCGTAATTGAGAAAACAATTTTGAAAATGTTGGATTTGTAGTGTTATTTTTCTCATCTGGATTAACTATCCCAGCAGAAATTATTGTTCTAAAAGCATCTTCAACAGTAATATCCAAGTCCTTAACAGATGACTCAGGAACTAGCGTATACCAACCAGTAGTTGGGTTTGGTGCTGTAGGTATGAAAACACTAAGTAACTTTTCTTCTAATTCTGGCTGTAGAGAAGGTCCTACATCTCCAGTCACAAAACCTACACTATAAAGTCCCTCACGTGGATATTCAACTAGAACAACTCGTCTAAATCTCTTAGATTTATTACTTAAGAAAGTTTCTAGCAATTGTTTAAGAGTTTTGTAAACCGCCCCAGCTACTGGAATTTTTGATAAAGTACCCTCTCCAAATTCTAATAACCATCTTCCTACAAAATTTCTCGCCATCAAGCCTATGAGCAAAATAGCTAATAAAGGAACGGTTAAACCTAAGCTTAGATTAATTAAATCTTGTAATAAAGGATTTAAAGTAATAAAAGGATTTAGTTGCTTTGGAACTGAAGTAACTAACGTTAAAACAAATTTACTAACTAATGATGACAGCCAGATTGTTGTTGCTAAGGGTATTACAACTAACAACCCAGCAATAAGATCATTTTTGAGATCTTGTTGCAGCCTGGATCCTAAATTAGAATCCTGATTTTGATTAGGTTCAACCAAAATAACGTTTTAACTTTATTAACTTTACTAATAATTTAACTGTTTTTACTAAGTTAGGATATATTTTTCTTAAATATATCTATTTTATTTATAAGTTTATTCTCCAAAAATGACTTTTTAAAGAAATGCTATAAAAAAAAAGAAATGATTGATACGATTCAGGACAAAAAAGAAATCAGTAAAAAATTAAAAGAAAGAGCTATTTTTGAGGGTTTTACAGTTGCTGGAATAGCGTCAATTCCAGGAAGTTCACGCGTAAAATTAAGAACTAATGCATTAGAAAGATGGTTATCAAATAATTATCATGCTGAAATGAAATGGATGGATGCAGAAAAAAGAAAAAATATAGGCTCACTTTTTGAAGATGCAAAAAGTGTTTTAAGCGTTGGATTTACTTACATTAATTCACAAAACAGCAACAACAATTTCCTCAAGGTAGCTAAATTTAGCCAAGGTGAAGATTATCATAAAGTGATTCACAAAAAATTAAAAAATATTGGTAAATGGATCAACCTAGAAATCCCTGATTGCAAATGGAAAATATGTATTGATACCTCTCCGCTTCTTGAAAAAGCATGGGCAGAGGAGTCAGGGATTGGTTGGATAGGTAAAAATAGTAATTTAATCAGCAAAAAAAATGGTTCTTGGTTTACTTTGGGTTTTATGATTCTCACAAAAGATTTAATGCCAGATACACCTCATCAATCACTTTGTGGAAAATGTGATATTTGTATTGAACGTTGTCCCACAAAGGCAATAGTTGAACCATTTGTAATAAAATCAGATCTTTGCATTGCTTATCACACAATAGAAAGCAGAGATAAAACTATTCCAAAGAAAATAGAAAAAAATTTAAGCGGATGGGTTGCAGGATGTGATATTTGTCAAGATGTTTGTCCTTGGAATAAATCAGTGCCATACAACAACAATCATGAAACTAAACCGAAAGAATGGATTAAAAATCTTAATAGTGAATCCCTCAATTGGGATGATAAAAAGTGGCAAGAAAATCTTAAAGGAACTACTTTAAAAAGAATTAAACCATGGATGTGGAAAAGAAACATACAAGCAAATATAAATAATAAGAAAATTAAAATATGAAGAAGTTTTTAAAAAAAACAATCTGGATCTCTTTGATCTGTTTTTACTTTTTTCAAATAGAAATAGTCCGAGCAATAGTTCCCTATTATTATTTCCCATCAATAAAAAATTTAAAAAAGCAAAGTTTAAATATTGGCAAAAATGCATATCAACTACTTTATTTTGGTCAATATGAAGACAGTCTTAACTTAGCCAAATTAGCAATAAAAATAAATGCAAAAGATGAAAAACTATGGTTGATTTTAGCTGAAGCACAAATAGCTAACAAAAAATACAAAAACGCATTAAATTCCCTAAATGAGGCAGAACAGATCAACTCAAATATTAGCGAAATATATTTTGCTAAAAGTAATGTTTACTTAAAAATTTCCCAACAAGCAAAAGCAAAGATTGCTTTAGAAAAAGGAATAAAGATCGAGCCTAATAATTACAAAGCTATTTTTCAATTAGGAAATATTTTTTTAATGGAAAAAAATTATTTAGGAGCTATCAAATTGTTTGATAAATCTATAAAAATTAAACCTGATTTCTGGCAAGCAATCAATAATCAAGGTTTAGCTTATTTCGAGAGAAACAATATAAATCTCTCAATCAAACTTTTTGAAAGTGCAATCTTAATTGAGGAAAATGCAGAACCATTATTAGGTCTAGCCTCATGTCTAAATATCCATGATAATGAATTAGCAATTCAACTTGCAAGAAAAGCTTTGGCTAAAGATCCGAAATATGTCAATTATGATTATAGAAAAGAACAGTTATGGGGTGAAAAATTACAAGTCTCTACAGAAATTCTTTTACAAAATGAACAACTAAAAAAAGATGTAATACTGGCAAAATCCAAAATAAACGAATCATCTTAATGTTCAATACTGGTAAATATTGTTTTACCTATTAGTCTTAATTTAGTTAATTAAGAATTATTCAATTTTGCGCTCTAATGGATAAGAAAAAATTTACTTCCATCTCGCTTCAAGAAGAAATGCAACGATCTTATTTAGAGTACGCAATGAGCGTAATAGTTGGTCGTGCTTTACCCGATGCAAGAGACGGTCTTAAACCTGTTCAAAGAAGAATCATATTTGCAATGTACGAATTAGGTTTAACCCCTGATAAACCATTTAGGAAGTGTGCAAGAGTTGTTGGAGATGTACTTGGAAAGTACCATCCTCACGGAGATCAAGCGGTATATGATGCATTAGTAAAGCTAGTACAAAATTTTTCAACTAAATATCCTACTCTTGACGGCCATGGAAATTTTGGATCTGTTGATAATGATCCACCGGCAGCTATGCGATATACTGAGACGAGATTAGCTCCAATAGCTCATAAAGGATTTCTTGAAGAAATTGGGTCAGAAACAGTAAACTTTTCAAATAACTTTGACGGTTCTCAAAAAGAACCAGATGTTCTTCCAGCCCAACTACCATTTTTATTGTTAAACGGCTCATCAGGTATTGCTGTTGGCATGGCAACAAATATTCCACCTCACAATCTTGGTGAAATTGTAGATGGCTTAGTTGCCTTAGTTAAAAATAAAGATATTAGTGATAAAAAACTTTCTAACATTATCAAAGGGCCTGATTTTCCTACAGGCGGAGAATTAATTTATAGTCGAGCAATAGAAGAACTTTATCAAACTGGAAAAGGATCTATAACAATAAGAGGAGTTGTAAATACGGAAGAAGTAAATTTAGGTAAAGGGAAACATAAAAAGAATGCAATAATCATTAAGGAACTTCCTTACCAAATTAATAAAGCAAGTTGGATTGAAAAACTCGCAGAACTTGTTAATTCAGGTAAGATTATTGGGATTTCTGATATTAGGGATGAGAGCGACAGAGATGGAATGAGAATTGTAATAGAACTAAAAAAAGATTCTAATTCTGAACTTATTATTTCTAATTTATATAAAAGAACAACTCTCCAAACAAACTTTGGTGCAATATTCTTAGCATTAATTAAAGGAAAGCCTATTCAACTAAATTTGAAAAAATATCTCAACTATTTTCTTGAATTTAGAGAAGAAACAATTAGAAAAAGAACTTTTTATTTTCTAAAAAACACACTTGATAAACTTGAAATATCAGAAGGTTTATCTAAAGCTACCAAAAACATAAAAAAAGTTATCGAAATTATTGAAGAATCAGAAAATTCCTTACAAGCTAGATCAAAATTAGTAGAAAATTTTTTCTTAAGTGAAAAACAGGCCAATTCAGTTTTGGATATGCCACTAAAAAAATTAACCAATCTAGAAAAAAATCAAATTGATAATGAAATAAAAAATTTAGAAGAAAAAAAGAATTATTTTCAAAAATTATTAAACGAAAGAGAATTATTACTTAAATTACTTATAGAAGAATTATTAATATTAAAGAAAAAATACAATGTAACACGTAAAACAAAAATAATTAAAAATATAAATCAGAATGAAGAAATAGAAACGCTTAATAATCAGATATTAGAAGACTTTATAAATAAAAAAACAAAATTATACATAGACAATAGACTTTATTTGAAAAGGATGATTTTAGGTAATTACAAGAAATCATTTGAGGTTACAAATAAAATTATAGATAATAAAAATATTCAAAAATTTATATGTAACATTGAAAAAAATATAAAATTAATTGGAATAACAAATACGGGAAAAGTATTTAATATTGATTGGGAATCAAGTATTAATAAAGACTATAAATTAGATAATAAAATTCTTGGAAATATCCATCCTAATGAAATAATAAATTTTCATTCAATTAAAAAAGAAGCTAGAAATTATTTATGCATATTAAATTCAGATGGAAGATTTAAAAAAGTTTTATTTGATGAAGATATGATTAAAAGTAATAGATCTTTCACTATTACAAAATTAAAAAATAATTTAAAAACAGTTGATTCATTTATTTCTAATGACAATAAAGATTTAATAATATTAACATCGATAGGAAGAATTTTTAAATTTAATTTATCAAATAAAATTTTAACGCCAACTTCTAAACAATCCCAAGGATTAATAATTGCAAAACTTTTACCATCTGAAAAAATAGTTTCTTGTTGTACATTCCAGGACGGAGAAAATATTTTTTTAATATCTAAACAAGGAAAAGTCTTTTGCATAAATAGTAATGAAATATGCTGCTCAAACGAATACAGTTTGGGATATTTAAATGAAAAAACCCAACTTAAGAATGATCACTTCCTCAAAATAATGGCAAGTAACCATTACCTTGATATTGAAACTAATAAAAGTAAATCTGCAAGATTGGATTTAAATAAATTAAATTTCAAATCCAATAAATCAAACTTTTTAATAGATTTTTTAAAATTAAATAATGACGAATATCTTGAAAATTGTTTCAGACTTGAAAACTTTCTCGACTAAGATTTATATTCATTTTCAACCCAATTTAAGTATTCTTGATTTACTGTTCCAGTAACATAATCACCGGTAAAACAACTCATCTCTAGACCTTTAATGGGAGAATCACTAATTATAGATTTACGCAAACTTTCAACACTTTGATAAACAAGATTATCAATTTCAAGTTTATCGGCGATTTCACTTATTGTCCTATTATGAGCTATTAATTCATCTCTATTAGGCATATTAATTCCATAAACGTGAGGATAACGAACAGGAGGAGCTGCTGATGTAAAAAAAACTTTATTTGCTCCTGCATCTTTAGCCATCTGGACAATTTCTTTTGAAGTAGTACCTCTTACTATTGAGTCATCAACAATTAATACATTTTTATTTTTAAACTCTGCACTCATGGCATTTAATTTTTGCCTCACAGATTTCTTACGTTTCTGCTGACCTGGCATTATGAATGTTCTGCCAACATATCTATTTTTAAAAAAACCTTCCCTATATTCTATCCCTAACTGTCTTGCAACTTGCATTGCCGCGGGTCGAGAAGAATCAGGAATAGGCATAACTACATCAATATCTCCAGAATTGATTGTTTCTTTAATTGTTTCTGCTAGATAATCTCCCATCCTCAAGCGAGCTTTATAAACTGAAATTCCATTCATAATTGAATCTGGCCTAGCTAAGTAAACATATTCAAAAGCACAGGGAAATAACATTGGATTTTCAGAACATTGCTTAGAGAAGAACTCCCCATCAAGATTTATAAAAACAGCTTCTCCTGGATCTACATCTCTCACTACTTGATAATCATTATTCTCAAGTACTAAAGATTCGCTTGCAACCATCCATTCTTCTTTTTTTGTGGTTAATGAAAGTCTTTTCCCTATGACTAAAGGCCTTATACCAAAAGGATCTCTAAATGCTAATAAACCATGACCTGAAATTAATGCAATTGAAGCATATGATCCCTGAATTCTTCTATGTAAAGATTTAACCGCATTAAAAATAATATCAGGTTCTAATTCTTGATTATGAATTTGTTCTTGTAATTCTGTAGCAAATACATTTAATAACATTTCAGTATCACTTGAAGAATTTGTATGCCGCTTGTCGACATTAAATAACTGTTTTTCTAAATCTCTGGTATTAGTCAAATTTCCATTGTGTATCAAAACAATTCCATAAGGAGCATTAACATAAAAAGGCTGTGCTTCTTCTACACTTTCTGCTGATCCCTTTGTTGCATACCTAACATGACCCAATCCAATTTTGCCAATTAAATTCCTCATATCTCTAGTTCTATAAGCAGTATTAACCTGACCTTTAACCTTATGTATATGAAAAACAGTATTTTCCATTGTTGCTATACCTGTTGAGTCTTGACCCCTATGTTGCAAAAGCAAAAGACTATCGTAAATTTGTTGATTTACATCATTTGAAGAAACAATTCCAACTATTCCACACATAACTTAATATCTTAAAAGGATTAATAGTTGAGAAATGTTTTTCATATTTAAAAGTAACCTGAAATACTATTATGAAATTTTTCGGTTAATTCCTCAACCCTAATATTGCAAATATTTTTTTTGTTGATTTTTATATTTAGCGTTTCACTAGATACATATCCTATTTTTTTTAGGTACACACTTGATGGAAAATTTATTTGATTTTGTTTTAAATAATTAAACCATTCATTTTGTTTGATTTTACTAATTGAAAAAATAATTCTTGAACCCCCTTCGGCAAACAATAAATTATCAACTCTATTTAAATCTTTCTCTAATTCTATAGTTGCTCCCATTGAGGACAAAATACAAGACTCTGCTAAAGCTATAGATAAACCTCCGTCGCTTATATCGTGAGAAGAAACTACAAGACTTTTTGAAATCGCATTTCTCAAAAAACTTTGACAAAACTTTTCATCCAACAAATCTAGTTTTGGAGGCCGACCTGTAATTTCTCCATGAAAATATTCCAGATATGAACTAGCTGCAATTTTTATTTCTGATTTGGAAGAACCGATTAACCATATTTGATCTTCAATATTTTTCCATTCACTACTTATAGCTTTTCCGACATTATCAATTTTTCCAACCATTCCAATAACAGGAGTAGGATTGATCGGAGTAATTAGATTGTCTTTAGTTTTAGTTTCATTATATAAAGATACATTACCTCCTGTAACAGGAGTTTCTAAAGCTTTACAGGCTTCAGCAATTCCATTACATGAAGATGAGAGTTGCCAATATCCTATTTCATTATCAGGGGAAGAAAAATTTAAATTATTTGTAATTGCTAATGGTTCAGCCCCAACACAACTTACATTTCTAGCGGACTCTGCAACGGCAGCAATAGATCCTCTAAAAGGATCAAGCGCAACCCATCTACTATTGCAATCGACTGAAGCAGCGACACCAGAAAATACTTTACTTTTATTTTTTTTATTTTGTTCCCTTAGTCTTACTACAGCTGCATCTGATTTTCCAGGTGTAAATATTGTATTTGTTTGTACTTGTGAATCATATTGTTTATAAATCCATCGTTTAGAAGCTATTGATGGATTAGAGAGTAGTTTTAAAATAATTTCTGAAAAAGAAAAATTCTTATTTTCCTTCAATGAAAATATTTTTTGCTCATGAATTTCTGGTAAATCATTTTCTTTCCATTCCCATTTCTTTAAAAGTTCATCGGGTGGATTTTTAATCACATTGTGAAAATTTACAGGAGTATCATCAGATAAAGCAGAAGTAGGTATTTGGGCCACAATTTTACCTTTATGAGAAATAATTACCTCATTAGTTTTTATCACTTCACCAATAACACTGGCATATAATCCCCATTTATTAAATTTTTTTATAAGATCATTAATTTTTTCTTCTTTAACGACAAACAACATTCTTTCTTGAGATTCAGATAATAAATATTGGTATGAGGACATATCATCTTCTCTAGAAGGGACCAAATCTAAATCAATAGATATCCCTAAATTTCCATTTGCGGCCATTTCTGCGCTACTGCATGTTAAACCTGCAGCACCCATATCTTGAGCTGCAATTACATCCCCTGTCTTGAAAGCATCCAAACAAGCTTCAATAAGACTTTTCTCAATAAATGGATCACCTACCTGAACTGCAGGTCTATCGTCCAATGAAGTTGTAGTTAATTCTGAACTAGCAAAACTAGCACCACCAACACCGTCTCTGCCAGTTGTATTACCAACATATAACACTGGTGATCCTACATTTTTAGCTCCAGAACAGACGATTTCCTCGGTCTCTAAAAGTCCTAAAGCCATAACATTAACTAGAGGATTTCCAGAGTAACTATCATCGAAGTCAATTTCACCTCCAACAGTCGGCACACCTACACAATTTCCATAATGTGCAATACCTGATACAACTCCTCGCAGTAAATCAACATTTGATGATTTATCAAGATTACCAAATCTCAATGAATTCAAAACTGCGATTGGCCTTGCACCCATTGTAAATATATCTCTTAAAATTCCTCCTACACCTGTTGCTGCTCCTTGAAAAGGTTCAATAGCAGAAGGATGATTGTGACTTTCTATTTTAAAGACAAGTTTTTGATTATTTCCAACATCAATAACGCCAGCATTTTCTCCAGGTCCAACTAAAACATTTTTACCTTTAGTGGGAAACTTAGATAGTAAAGGTTTTGAATTTCTATAACAACAATGTTCAGACCACATAACGCCAAACATACCTAATTCCGTTCTATTAGGTTTTCTCTTTAACCTTTTGCAAATTTCTTCGTAATCATTAAGTGTTAAATTTTCAACTTTTAGTGCTTCATTAAGATCATATAGATCATTATTTTCTTGATTAATCATTATTTATATCCAAGGGTCATCTTCTTTTTTTTCACTTAACGGTTTAGATGTTCTTTCATTATTATAAAAACTTTCTTGTTTAAAATCTAAGTTTTGGCTAATATCTTCATCTTCTTCAAGCCATTCCTCTAATCTATTAGAAGCAATATTTTTCATATCATCAAATCTATCAAAAATTTTTTTCCCCTTTTGCATAAATTCATTTTTAAAACTTGATTTTATTAAAGATAAATCGTCTAAAGAATTACTTTTACAAAATACCAATCCCGGTTGTTGATCATTAATATTATCAATAGTTAATTTCCATCTACTAGAACCGGGTATCTTAGGATTAGATCTAGAAACTAAGTAATATTTAATTTTTCCTGTTTTCATTTCAAATAAAAAATCTGCAATAACTCCTATTTTTGATCCATTTATATTTATAAGATTAGCTTCTATTAAAGTTGGGAACCTATTTAAAGTTGCTAAATCCGAAATAGCTGGATCACCTTTGATATAAATTTCATTATCTATTATTTGAGTAATTTGATTTAATCGCCAAACATTTCTTTTTAAATCAAAATTTGAAGGACGAGAATACCATCCTAAAATCCGATGAACTGGGGGATGCATCCAAACATTTTCACCAGTTCCATAATTAAGGACCATATTACCCTTAACACTATAATTTAGTAATTCACTTAATAAAATTTCTTTAGGTAATTTCAAATTAAGAACGAACCTGCACAGGCATAACTAAATAAGTAAAAGAATTAAGATTATCTTCTGGTACAAAAACAGCTGGAGTAGTTGCAAGATTACACTTTAAAAGTACATTTTCAGAAACAATAACTTTTAAACCTTCTAACAGATATCTTACGTTAAATGCGATATCAAAATTTTCTCCAGAATAAGAAACTGGTATTGATTCATTTGCATTTCCAATATCTTGAGCATCTGCGCTGATTGACGCTAAATCTGTATCATCTAATTTAATCTTTACAACACTACTTTGCTGATCAGCCAAAACAGCAATTCTTTCTAATGCATCAATTAATTTTTTTGTATTAAAATTTAGAATTTTAGAAAAAGAATCAGGAATTAATTGTGAATAATTAGGATAAGTACCCTCTAAAGTTCTTGTAGTAATTATTTGATTAGAAGATATAAATACGACTTGACCTTTGTCATAGAAAAGCTTAATTGAATTTTCTGAGCTTCTCAAAGATACTAATTTTTCAATTTCTCTTAATGATCTAGTTGGTATAGTTACAGATAAATCATCAACGTTTGAAGATAAATTTTCTTTATTTTCGATATGTTCTTCAGTACCAATCAAAGCAACAGCCAATCTATGGCCATCTGTAGAAGCAGACTCTAAATAATTTGGTTTGAAGGTAAAATTGACACCTGTAAGTAATTGCTTTGAATCATCATTGCTACTAGCAAAAATGGTGGATTTTAAAGCCTTTAAAAAAGAACTAGGATCAATATTCAAAGAAGTACCGCTTTCAACAAATGGTAAATTAGGATATTCGTCAGATGGCATCCCTTTTAGATTAAAAGAACCTCTATCACTTTTTATTAGAATATTATCTGAATTCTCGTCAACTTCTAAAGAAACAGGAGTTTCATTAGGTAGTTTGATTACTATTTCGGATAAAAGTTTTGAAGGTATAGTAATAGCTCCACTATTTTTAACAGTCCCATCAAAGGAAGTTTGAATTCCTAGATTAAGGTCAAATCCTGTGAGGCTAATTTTATTAGTTCCTTCGTCAGCTGTTAAAAGAATATTTGCAAGAATTGGATGCGTTGGCCTTGAAGCAACTGCTTTGCTTACTAGTTGTATAGCATTATTTAATTCATTTTGATTACAAATAATTTCCATCAGAATTTGGAACTTTTTACAAATACAATATACTTTTTTCGTAAATTAAATTCAATAAATTTATTTTTTACTTTTTTCTAATATAAAGTTAAATAATAAAATAAAAAAATTAGTAGTAGTAGTTCTTGTGGGAACTGTGGAATTCTTAAATCAAATAGCTTGTTTACTTAGTTTATGCAGAAAACAATATGTGTAAAAAATTTTTTATTTGTTGAATAAATCCTAATTTTTCAAAAAAATAAAAAAATACTTAACAAATAGGATTACTTATTACGTATTTTTCAACAAATTATGTTTGTTTTTATTTGATTTCCACAGACACTATTTGTTTTGGATTTTAATATCCCAAGATTTTAGTTATATTTTTTAATGAGGGCTCAATATTTTTTCTGAAAACAGCATCATTATTTTTTATGGCGCAATCAGGATCTTTTAATCCATTTCCAGTAAGAACACAAACAATAGTAGATTCTTTCTGAATTCTATTTTTATTTTTAATAAGTCCAGCAACTGATGCTGCACTAGCAGGTTCACAGAATACTCCTTCTTTGGCAAGAATTTTATAAGCATTTATTATTTCTGCATCTGTAACCGACTGAAAGTCTCCTTTACTCTCCTTCTTTACTTTTTTTGCTTTTTCTCTATTTACAGGATTTCCAATTCTTATTGCAGTTGCAATTGTTTCTGGATCCTTAACTATTATATTTTTTACTAATGGAGCTGAGCCTTCGGACTGAAAACCCATCATTATTGGTAATTTTAAATTTCTTTTTATTTTTGAATATTCTTTAAATCCCATCCAATAAGCAGTTATGTTCCCTGCATTTCCCATTGGAATACAAAGCCAATCAGGAGCATAACCTAAGTCATCAATTATTTCAAAAGCTGCCGTTTTTTGTCCTTGTATTCGATATGGATTAACAGAATTAACAAGTTCTATAGGATGTTCTGAGGATAAATCTCTAACAATTTCAAGAGCTTTATCAAAGTTTCCATTAATAGAAATTATCTCAGCGCCATACATTAATGCTTGTGCAAGCTTTCCTTGTGCAACAAACCCTTCTGGGATTAAAACATAAGGTTTTAATCCTCCTCTAGAAGCATATGCAGCAGCAGCAGCAGAGGTGTTGCCAGTACTTGCACAAATTACTGCTTCACGGCCTTCTTCCTTTGCTTTGCTAATTGCCATAGTCATACCTCGGTCTTTAAAAGATCCTGTTGGATTAAGGCCATCATATTTTAAAAAAACTTTTGTTCCATTTCCAATTAAATTGCTAATTGACTCGCTTAGAATTAGTGGAGTATTTCCTTCATTAAGGGAAATAATAGGAGTTTTCTTCGTAACTGGGAGATATTGTTTATAAGCTTCTATTAGGCCGGGCCATCTTTTTTTTCTGTAATTAATACGCAGTTTATTTTTGATTTTATTTAATAACACCATGGTTGTTTAATTTGTTTTGATTTTTTCTAGGGGGGAATTCGTGAAAAATGTTAATAATTCTGAAATCGATTCTACTTTATTCATAACTTTGCTCAAAGCGCTGACATCTAAAATTACAGTTTTAGTTGGATATCCTTCAAAAAAATTTATTAGATTTATTTTTCCATTTCCTATGTTAATTCCTTGAATTATGCTTGCTCTAAGGGCCAACATCCCTGTCCTTTCATCAGTTGCTCTGGGAGGGTGGATAATAGTTGAAAGTCTTGTTAAAAAAACGTTTCCTATTTCAGAATATACTAGTTTGCTTGCAATGGTGATAGGAACTTCAAAATCTTTGTTTAAAACTGTTCTAATTTCTTTATCAGGAGAGCCGGTTGCTTTTAAAATTCTTTTTAATTTTTTAGTTGATTTTCCTTCTTTAGCAAAAGTTTTTAAAGAATTTACTTTAATTGTTCTAGAAAATATGTTGTATGTGATTTTAATCTCTTCAGCAGTATTAGCTTTTGGAACATTAAAAAATAATGGAGAAATTACTAAAATAAAAAATATTTTAAATATTAAAAATTTACTAAACTTCATTTATATATTTGCACCAGCGGCAATCTTAACAAGTCTTATTACTCCTTTTTCAGTTACTTTTTTTGCAATCTTTATACCCATTTCTTTTGTATAAGGCTCATTTATAAGTCTTGGAACCCTTTTTAGAAAAATGTCAATTGAATACCCTGGAACTTTTTGTAAAATCTCTAAAAAGTTTCTTAATGGCTCTACATACATTATAAGTTCACTCAAGTTATTATTTTCGTTAGTAGTATTTAATTTAATTGATTGTGGAAGATAATTATTAAAACTCTTCAATATTTTTAGACTAAGTAGATCTATCTGATTTGTTAAGCTCTCAACTATCTCATTTCTAAGAAATCCTCCATTAGGAGAAAAGAGAAGATTTATAACTTCGTCTAAAAGTTTTTCTAAATCGAGATTTGTTTGCTTTGCAGCGTTAGATAGCAGATCTTCTAAACGATCCCATTTAAATTTTTTATTATCAAAAAGCATTTCTTTGAGGCTCTCCCTCAATTGTGGATCAGGGTCTTCCATCAATCTTCTTGCAAAATATGGATAAGCTGCGCCTAATATTTTGAAGTTTGGATCTACGCTTAAAGCTATTCCTTCTAATGTAAGTAATGATCTAATTATAAGCGCATAATATGGGGGTAGTCTGAAAGGGAATTTATACATAACTCCAGACATATCGTCTGTTACGCTCTTGAAATCCATTTTCGAAACTCCTTGTTCAACAGCATTAATGAAAACGTCTTGAAATGCCGGAACAATGGGTTCTAGATTAACTTCCTCTGATAAAAATCCCAATTTTACGAAATCTTGGGATAATTTGTCGAAGTTTTTATTTACTAAATGAACTACAGCTTGAATTAGTCCTGACCTAGATTCTCTGGATACTTCGCTCATCATTCCAAAATCTAGATAACATAATCTTCCATCCTCTAAGGCTAGTAAATTACCTGGATGCGGGTCTGCATGAAAAAAACCATGTTCTAAAAGCTGTTCTAAACTGCATTGCACCCCTATATCAATCATTTCATCTGGATTAATTCCTAATTTTTTTACGTCTTCTAAATTTGTTAATTTTGTACCGTCTATCCATTCCATTGCTAAAACTCTTCTTGAAGTTATTTCTTTATAAATTTTTGGTACGGCAATCATTTTGTTATGTTTATGCATATCTCTAAATTTTTCTGCATTTGCAGCTTCGTTTAGATAATCCATCTCTTCAAAAACTCTCTTGCCTAATTCGTCAATCAAAGCAACTAGATCACTTCTTATTAATCCGATATTGTTTTTAAGCCAATAAGCAATATTCCTTACAATGTAAAGATCTAAGGTTATTTGTTCTCTTAGACCAGGCCGTTGTACTTTTATTGCAACGATCTCTCCATTTTTTAATTTAGCTTTATGCACTTGACCTAAAGAAGCAGCAGAAATTGGCTCTTTATCAATTTTTAAAAAAATCTCATCTATTTTGTTTCTTAAATCTTCTTCTATTAATTCCATAGCTTTATCGCCGTCAAACCCAGGGAGCTGATCTTGCAATTCAGATAATTCTTCTAGAAGAATCCCAGGGATTATATCTGGTCTTGTTGATAAGGCTTGGCCTGCCTTAACAAATGCAGGTCCAAGTTCTACTAGTAAATTTGTTAATTCTCGTGCTCTAAATCTTGCTTGTTGTTCATTTTTCAACCTTCCAGTTAATTTATCCCATCCCACAGAGAAGATGTAAGCAAAAATAGGTATGAGTGTTTGCCAAAGTCTTTTTAAAAGTCTTTTAGGATTTTTTTTGTAAATTTTAGAGATTGTATCTGGATCGTAATTCAATAGTCCAGATACCTCAATAAAATCAGTAAAATCTTCTTTCATAACTTTATATATTTAAAACCTTTATTTTTTGAAAAAAGAAGTTAATTTTTTTATAAGGAAGGTTTATCATGTTAATACAACTAAAAATAGAAAATATTGCTTTAATAGAAATTATAGAAATTAATTTCGAAAAAGGATTGAATATCATAACTGGAGATTCAGGTTCAGGAAAATCATTAATTTTGGATTCCCTAAATGCTTTATTTGGTGGAACTAATATACCTCTAAAACATTTAATACGTCCAGGAAAAGATTTTTGCGTTATTGAGGCAATATTTTCTTCTTCTCCTCAAATTAATAATTGGTTAATTGGCAATGGTTTTGAAATAAATTCTTCAGAACTACAAATTAAAAGAAAATCTTATAAAAAAAATAATAAAATTTTATCCAAATATAGCCTTAATAATTTTTCAATTAACAGACAGACATTAGAAAAACTTGGACGATTTTTAATTGATTTTGCAGGTCAATCTGATACTTTTATCTTTGATTCTTTAGATAAGAGAAGATTAATAATTGATGACTTATGTTCCCAAGAATCAAGAGATATCAGCGAAAGGATTAAAAGTATATGGGCAGAAACTAAAGTTTTAAAAGGATTAATGGATGAAAAAATAGAATTTTATAGGAATCAAGAAGAAAAAAACTTGGTAATTAAACACATGTTGAAGAGTTTAGAAGAAGCTAATTTAACATCCAGTGAAGAAATTTTAGAATTAGAGTTATTAGAAAATAAACTTGTAAATAATCTTGAAATTAATAATTCAATTACATCATCATTAGAAAACTTAAATAATTTTAGTCATGATGAACCATCCGTAACTTTTTTGATAAATCAATCAATAAAGATTTTAAATAAAACAGCGGATTTCGATTTAAAGATTCAAAAATTTAGAGAGAAGTTATTAAGTATCCATAGTGATGTTGAAGATTTAATTTTTGATTTAAACTCATATTTACAAGACATAGAGAATAATGAATCTAATCTTCCAGAAATACAAAAAAGATTATTTTTTTTAAAAAACTTAGAGAGAACTTTCTCATTGGATTTGCCTCAATTAATAAAAAAGCGTGATCAATTAAAGATTTATTTTCAACAAAACGATCAAAGTGATGAGATTTGCAGGATTAAAGCTCAAATTGAGCATTTACAAAAAGATTTAAATTTTTTATTTGATATTCAATCTGTTGAAAGAAAAAAAATTGCTAAACATTTGCAAAATTCAGTGATGTCGATTTTAAGCAATCTAGGTTTAGAAAATGCAAATTTTTCAATTCAATTTTCTGAATGCAACCCTTCTGGCGATGGAATTGATGACATAAATTTTTTGTTCTCTGCTAATCCTGATCAGAAGCTTGCTCCATTATCAAATGTTATTTCTGGTGGGGAAATGTCAAGATTCTTGTTAGCTATAAAATCTAGTATTTCTAAAAAACCTAATACTTTCTTTTTAGATGAAATTGATAGTGGTTTAAGTGGTA
This sequence comes from Prochlorococcus sp. AH-736-L23, assembly GCA_028141225.1. GTDB lineage: Bacteria > Cyanobacteriota > Cyanobacteriia > PCC-6307 > Cyanobiaceae > Prochlorococcus_A. The sequence continues at coordinate 45,613 of JAOIPS010000002.1, read as the reverse complement.
AATCCCTATTTTCTTTGGTTGAGCTTATAAAAGAAATTTCTAAAAACCAACAAGTTTTATGTATTACACATCAGCCTTTTTTAGCTGCTAGGGGAGTAGCTCATTTTAAAGTTAATAAAAACGTAATTAATGGAATAACTTACACTTCAATTGAAAAATTAACTACAAGAAATCAAAGAAAAAATGAATTAATAGAACTTATAGGTGGAGGTTCTCGCGAAGTAAACGAATATGCCTCTAGACTTCTTGATTGTCCAGCTGCGTGAAATAGAAAAAATTCTACTATAATAACCTTTTTAAATCATAAATTAGATTTAAACATGGTTAATAAAGTTGATAATAGTTTTGGAGAAGATAACTCGATTAAAATTAGAGGAGCTCGTCAACATAATTTAAAAAATATTGATCTTTCACTACCTAGAAATAAATTTATAGTTTTTACGGGTGTTAGTGGAAGTGGTAAAAGTTCTCTAGCTTTCGATACTATTTTTGCTGAAGGTCAAAGAAGATATGTTGAAAGTCTTTCTGCATACGCAAGGCAATTTTTGGGTCAAGTAGATAAACCAGATGTTGACAATATTGAAGGTTTATCACCTGCTATTTCAATTGATCAAAAATCTACAAGTCATAATCCTCGATCAACAGTTGGAACGGTAACAGAGATACAAGATTATTTAAGATTATTGTTTGGTCGCGCTGGTGAGCCGCATTGTCACCACTGCGGGATACCGATTGCCCCTCAAACAATTGATGAAATGGTTGATCAAATTCTCCTTTTACCAGAAGGAACAAGGTATCAATTGTTGGCTCCTGTTGTGAGGGGTAAGAAAGGAACACATACAAAATTAATAAGTGGACTAGCTGCTGAAGGATTTGCTAGGGTAAGAATTAACGGAGAGGTAAGAGAACTTGCTGATAGTATTGAATTAGATAAAAATCAAATTCATAATATTGAGGTAGTAGTTGATAGATTAATTGCAAGAGAGGGAATACAAGAAAGATTAAATGATTCTCTACAAACTTGTCTTAAAAGAGGTGATGGCTTAGCAATAGTGGAAGTTGTTCCAAAAAAAGGAGAAAACTTACCTTCTAACTTAGAGAGAGAAAAACTTTATTCAGAAAATTATGCATGTCCTGTGCATGGCTCTATTGTTGAAGAACTTTCTCCTAGATTATTTTCTTTTAATAGCCCATATGGGGCTTGTCCAGATTGTCATGGGATTGGCTATTTAAAAAAATTTACTGCGGATAGAGTTATCCCTGATAAAACATTGCCTGTTTATGCAGCAATAGCTCCTTGGAGTGAAAAAGATAATACTTATTACTTTTCTTTACTTTATTCTGTAGGACAGGCTTATGGTTTTGAATTAAAAACTCCTTGGAAAGATTTAAGTGATTTGCAAAAAAAAGTTTTACTTTTGGGATCAGACAAACCAATATTAATTCAAGCAGATAGTCGCTTTAAAACTTCAAGTGGTTTTGAAAGACCTTTTGAAGGGATTTTGCCAATATTAGAAAGGCAATTGAATGAAGCTAATGGAGAATCAGTAAAGCAAAAATTAGAAAAGTATTTAGAATTAGTTCCCTGCAAGACATGCTCTGGAAAAAGATTAAGACCTGAGGCTTTGGCAGTTAAACTTGGTCCATACAACATTACTGACTTAACTTCTATAAGCGTTTCTGAAACTCTTAATCATGTAGAGCGCATCATGGGATTAGGTAAGACAAAGAAGGAAAATATATCTTTATCAGAAAAACAAAAGCAGATTGGTGAATTGGTTTTAAAAGAGATTCGTTTACGTTTGAAGTTTTTAATTAATGTCGGTTTAGATTATTTGACTTTAGATAGACCAGCTATGACTTTGTCTGGTGGTGAGGCTCAGCGTATTAGATTGGCTACACAAATAGGGGCAGGCCTTACTGGTGTTTTATATGTTTTAGATGAACCAAGTATTGGTTTGCATCAGAGAGACAATGACAGATTATTAGAAACATTAAAAAGCTTAAGAGACTTGGGAAATACTTTGGTTGTGGTTGAACATGATGAAGATACTATGAAATCCGCAGATTATTTAGTAGATATTGGTCCAGGGGCAGGTGTTTATGGTGGGGAAATAATAGCCAAAGGATCTTATCAAGATGTTTTAAATTCAGAAAGGTCATTAACTGGAGCTTATCTCAGTGGGAGGAAGTCAATTCCTACTCCAAAAGAACGTAGATCATCTGTAAAAAAAAGTTTAATTTTAAATGATTGCTCTAAAAATAATTTAAAAAATATTTCTGTGGAATTTCCTTTAGGAAGGTTAGTTTCTGTAACTGGTGTAAGTGGTAGTGGAAAGAGCACTTTGATAAATGAATTACTTCATCCTGCATTGTGTCATTCTCTAGGATTAAAAGTCCCTTTTCCTCAAGGTGTAAAAGAGTTAAAGGGTATAAAGGCAATTGATAAAGTTATTGTTATTGATCAATCTCCAATAGGAAGAACTCCAAGATCAAATCCTGCTACATATACCGGTGCTTTTGACCCTATAAGGCAGATATTTACTGCAACAGTAGAAGCAAAAGCAAGAGGTTATCAGGCTGGTCAATTTAGCTTTAATGTGAAAGGAGGAAGATGCGAAGCTTGTAAAGGCCAGGGAGTCAATGTTATTGAAATGAATTTTTTACCTGACGTTTATGTGCAATGTGAAGTATGTAAAGGAGCTCGTTTTAATAGAGAAACTCTTCAAGTTAAATATAAAGGTTTCAATATATCTGATGTTTTAGAGATGACTGTTGAACAAGCTGCAGAAACTTTTTCTGCTATACCTCAAGCTGCTGATAGATTATCTACATTGGTTGATGTTGGCTTAGGATATGTCAAATTAGGCCAGCCAGCTCCTACATTGTCTGGTGGAGAGGCTCAAAGAGTTAAGTTAGCTACGGAATTGTCAAAAAGGGCTACTGGAAAAACTTTATATTTGATTGATGAGCCAACTACAGGGTTAAGTTTTTATGATGTTCATAAATTAATGGATGTAATACAACGTTTGGTAGATAAAGGTAATTCAGTAATTGTTATTGAACATAATTTAGATGTTATTAGATGTTCAGATTGGATTATCGATTTAGGACCTGATGGAGGGGACAAGGGAGGAGAAATCATTGCAGAAGGTATTCCTGAGGATGTAGCTAAAAATCTTACAAGTCATACAGCAAAATATCTTAAAAAGGTTCTGGAATAAAAAAAAATCCTTGTTGTATTTCTTTTTATTTTAATTATTTCAGCAAAACGAAATTCTTTTTTTAAGGGGTATAAAACTACTCTATAACTGCTTTCTTGAGAACTTTTATATTTAAAAAATTTCAAATCATAATGCTTTCTTAATATTTCCCTGGAAAATTCAGTTTATTTGTATTAAAGGCCGTTGATCGGAGGATTTGCTGAATGAGGATGAAATTTTTACATTTGCATTTACATGGTCTTATACGTTCTAAAAATCTTGAGTTAGGCAGGGATGCAGATACAGGAGGGCAAACACAATATGTTTTAGAGTTAATTAAAAGTTTGGCTAACACTTCAGAAGTTGATCAAGTTGATTTAGTTACTCGTTTAATAAAAGACCCTAAAGTAGAGGATGAATATTCTCAAGAAGAAGAATTTGTAGAACCTGGAGTCAGAATTTTAAGATTCAAGTTTGGACCTAATAAATATTTAAGAAAGGAATTGCTTTGGCCTTATTTAGATCACTTAGCTGAAAAACTTATTTCTTACTATAAAAAAAACAAAAAGCCTAATTTTATTCATGCACATTATGCAGATGCTGGATATGTAGGAGTGAAACTAAGTAAATCCTTAAAAGTTCCTCTTATTTTTACTGGTCATTCTTTAGGAAGAGAGAAAAAAAGGAAATTGCTTGATACTGGTTTAAAAAATAATCAAATAGAAAAACTTTATTCTATAAATAAGAGAATTGAGGCAGAAGAAACAGCATTGAAGTCTGCAGATATTGTCGTTACAAGCACTAAACAAGAGTCAGTGTATCAATATTCCCAATATTCTTCTTTTTCACCTCACAAAGCTAAAGTTATTCCTCCTGGCGTTGATCATAATAAATTTCACCATATTCACTCCACAAGCGAGACAGCCGAAATTGATAATATGATGAAACCATTTCTAAAGGATTCTACTAAACCTCCATTTTTAACTATTTCTAGAGCTGTACGAAGAAAAAATATTCCATCCCTGATTGAAGCATATGGAAGATCTGAAAAATTAAAAAGAAAAACTAATTTAATTTTGATTTTAGGTTGTAGAGATAGTACTTCAAAACTTGACCCTCAACAAAAAGATGTTTTCAATAATATTTTTGAAACAATTGATAAATATAATTTGTATGGAAAGGTAGCTTATCCAAAAAAACATCTTCCAAGTCAAATTCCTGCTTTATATAGGTGGGCTGCTAGCAGAGGTGGTGTATTTGTAAATCCAGCCTTAACAGAGCCTTTTGGTTTAACTCTTCTTGAAGCTTCTTCATGTGGATTACCAATAATATCAACAAATGATGGAGGTCCAAAAGAAATTCGTTCAAAATGTGAAAATGGACTTCTTGTAGATGTTACTGATATTAATGAGTTGAAAGTTATTCTTGAAAAAGGAATATCAAATAATAATCAGTGGAAAATATGGAGTAGAAATGGAATTGAAGGTGTTAACAGGCACTTTAGCTGGAACACTCATGTACGCAATTATTTATCAGTACTTACTGAAGAATTTTCAAGTTCAAATAATTATTCTTCTTCTGACATTAAACAAAGTTGTTTAAAAGGGACTTCCTCACTTATAAAACCCCATTGATCAAAAACTTCCGGATCAGGGTGAAGAATTAGTTGATTATTTTGAGTTTTCTTTAGCTTAAAGCCTTTTTTAGATAGTTTTTTCATTAAGTTAGCAGTTTCTTCAAATCTTGAAGCCATTGCATCAAGACTTGAGCAGTCACTTGTTAATCCATTATCTTTCCATGTAAAAAAATTCATAATAAATTTTTCAAAGATTGATTTTTAAAACTATACCTAAAATTATAAGTAAAATGTTGATTTTCCAAAAATTTTCAACTATTTTTTGTTCCTTCACTCCTTTAAGTTCAAAGTGGTGGTGTAGTGGAGCCATTAAAAATATGCGTTTACCTCTGTGAAATAATTTTTTCGTAATTTTAAAAAACCCTACTTGTATTATTACTGATAACGATTCAATAATAAATATTCCTGAGAAAATACATAAGGTAAAAACGCTATTGGTTAATAACGCTATAGAACCCAGAATTGCTCCAATACTTAGAGATCCTGTATCACCCATAAATATTTTTGCAGGATATCTATTATATTTAAGAAATCCCAAGCATATGCCGGACATTGAAAAACATAATATGCTAAAAATTAAAAGTTCTTGTTGTTCTTTCAGTAATATTTCTGTTCCTAATCCGTAAAAGACAATCCCACTGCATCCAGCTGCTAATCCATCTAGTCCATCAGTCAAATTTACTGAATTACTTATGCCTACAAGTACTAAAAAAGAAACTGGCAATATGAAAATATTCATATTTATTCCCCAGTAGTCAGAAACTGTTATTACTGGACTGATTAAATTTTTTTCATAGGCTAAAAATACAAAAATTATTGAGATGACACTTTGTAAGATAAATTTTTCTTTTGTTTTTAAACCTGTGTTCTCTTTTTTTTTAATGCTTAAATAATCATCTAAAAATCCAGTAATAAAGAAACCAAAAATAGTAATTAATAAAAGAAATAATTTTAGAGAAGCTAATTTGATAGTTATTATCAAAAGCAAAATTAAAAAAGGAATTATTATAAAAATTCCACCCATTGTAGGAGTATCACTTTTTTTTAAGTGATTAGCTGGGCCTTCATTTCTAATATTTTGAAGTAAATTAAATTTTTTGATAATCTTTAGCCCATTTTTAGTTGTAAAAATAGAAATAAAGAAAAATAATATGTAAACTCCTGTAAAAATAAAATTATTAAAAAAATAGGAGGTAACTATTAAAGCAAAAGTATTTAATATAAATAAAGATTCAAAGTTAAACTTTTTAATCTTCCCAATCATCTTCTAATGAAGGATCTTCTTCAGTTTTATAATCTTCCTTTTCTCCCATAAGTGCTGAAAGTTCTTCTTCTTCTATTGTACTAATCTCTTGTGAATCTCCATCTTTTTCTGCAACGAGTCTACCTGTATTTTCGAGCCAAGATAGTAGATCGGGTTCCTCTCTTAGTGGCAACACAGGAGCTGGATCATCTCTGTGATAGCAAGTTAAAGCAGGATTGACTTCAGAGATATCATCCAATCTAAGTTTTAATTTATTTGAATCCATTAAGTGTTTTGTTCTATATATAAGATAATACATAATGATGCATACTTAAAAACTTTGTTTGATAAAGGAAATTTAAAATACTTTTTTATTTGGCTAATTTCATTGTTGCTGTCTGGATTATTAAAAATTATTGGATATTTGAATCCCAATTTTTTAATAATTAATAACTTTCTTGTCTTATTACTAGTTTTTGGTCCAGCTCTTTTAGTTACAATAATATTAGTCTTTAATAAGTATTCAAATTCTTAATTACGTCAAAAAATTTAAATTTATGGAGCAAATTTAGATGCAGCAGGTAAAAAAAGTTGTACTAGCTTATTCTGGTGGCGTAGATACGAGCGTTTGTATTCCATATTTAAAAAATGAATATGGAATTTCAGAAGTAGTTACTTTTGTGGCAGATCTTGGACAGGGCGAGGATTTAGAACTTATTAGGCAGAAAGCTTTAAACTCTGGTGCATCTAAATCAATCGTTGGCAATTTAGTTAATAATTTTGTGGAGAGATACGCTTTTCCAGCAATTAGAGCAAACGCATTGTATTTAGATAAATATCCTTTATCTACTGCTCTTGCTAGGCCTTTAATTGCTGAAAATCTCGTAAATATTGCTAGAGAGATTAATGCCGATGCAGTAGCTCATGGATGCACTGGTAAAGGTAATGATCAAGTTCGGTTCGATTTAGCAATCAACGCTTTAGGTCCTGATTTAAAAATAATTACTCCTGCTAGGGAGTGGAATATGAGTAGAGAAGAGGCAATAGTGTATGGAGAAAAATTTGGTATACCTGCGCCAGTATCAAAAAAATCACCATATTCTATAGACGTTAACTTACTTGGTAGGAGTATTGAAGCAGGTATATTAGAAGACCCAATGCAAGAAGCACCTGAGGATATATTTTCGATGACATCATCAGTTGATAATTCACCTGATTCTCCTCAAGAAGTAGAAATTATTTTCAAAAATGGGTTTCCTATAGGAATTAATGATGAATCTCTAACCCCCGTAGAGATTATTAAAAAAGCTAATGTTCTCGCAGGTGAGCATGGTTTTGGAAGAATTGATATGATTGAAGATCGAGTAGTAGGAATTAAAAGTAGAGAGATTTATGAAACACCAGGCCTCTTGCTTTTAATCAAAGCTCACAAAGAATTAGAAAGCATTACATTAAATCCAGACGTTGTTGACTTTAAAGGAACAGTTGAAAAAAAATGGGGTCAACTTGTCTATCAAGGTTTTTGGTTTGGACCTCTTAAAGATAGTTTAGATTCATTTATTTCGTCGACTCAAACTGCAGTTAATGGAAGAGTAAAGATTAGACTTCATAAGGGGAACGCAATAGTAATCGGTAGAATGTCGGAAAATAATTCACTTTACAGAGAAGATTTGGCAACTTATAGCAAAGACGATGTTTTCAATCATTCTTTAGCAGAGGGTTTTATTTATATGTGGGGTATGTCTAATAAAATATGGGCTGAATTAAATTCAAAAACAAAAGATTAACATTTAAGATTCTGCATTTTCTTTAGTTTCAGTTTCATTTTTTCCCGAAGTTGAAGTATTTGCGCTTACTACTGGTTGTTCTTCCTTAGATTCAACTTTAGTTTCTAGATTTTCTTTCTCATCAGCTTTAGTTGAACTCTTCGTAGAAGGTCTTGGAGTTGGCAAGGGACCTTCTTGTTTAACGGTCATGTATCTAATAACATCTTCACTTAGTCTCATTGCTTTTTCGATTTTGAAAATATGTTGTCCATCTCCTTGATGACTAAGTTGGACGTAAATACCTTCTCTATGTTTTGCTATTTGATAGGCTAATCTTCTTTTGCCCCTCATTTGACTATCGAGGATGGTACCACCAAATTCTTCTAAAAGCTTATTGTATTTATCAATGTGGTTAGTTACTTCATCTTCCGCAATATCTGGGCGGAGGATATACATGGTTTCGTAATAAGATTGTTGATCGTTCATAGTTTCAGACAAGGTCTTTGGCTCATATAAAAGATGTCATGAGCGTCTGTTCATCCTTAACGATACATCATGATGTGCAGTTCCTTGAAAATTAGCATTATTTTAAAGATGATTTTTGAGTGCGTCATTCATTACATGAAAAGGTACTTCTAAACCATCTGTCCAAAATGATAATGATTTTATTCCTTGGGCAACAAGCATTTGCAAACCATCTATAGTCATGCATCCTTTATTGGCGCTAAATTTTAATAGATGAGTCGGAGCAGGATTATATATCAAATCATAAACAATAGTTTTTGAGTTAAGAGATCTCCAAAAGTAATCTCCATATGGCAATAAATTCATTTCATTTTTAGCTGTTTTCATTCCTACTGGTGTTGTATTTACAACTAAATCTGCTTCTTCAATTAAATTTTGAGCTTGATTATCGTTATTTAAGAAGCTCTGAAGTTCAATTTGATTTTCAAAGTTTTTTCTTAATTCATCTAGTGATGATTTGTTACGTGATATTACTGAAATTGTTGAAAGATTTAAATTTATTAAACCTTGAATAATAGATCTTGCTGCACCCCCGGAGCCAAGAACTATTGATTTTTTCTTTGCTAATTTTAAATTTTTTAATGGATAAATAAATCCCTCTACATCCGTATTAGTCGCGCTCCATTCATTTTCAGAATTTAATTTGAGGGTATTAATTGCTTTAAGTTTGTTAGCAATAGGGGAGATTTCACTACAAAGGTTAAATACTTTTTCTTTGTGTGGAATTGTAATGTTTAAACCCTTGCAATTAATTTTTTTAAAAGAATTAAGAACTAATTCTAGATCTTCATCTTCACAGGGTACAGCAATATATATTAAATCTAAGCCTAAATATTGAAGGGCAGCATTCTGCATAATTGGAGACAAAGAATGGCTTACTGGATTGCCAATTAATGCGATGAAAGATGTCTTGCTTGAAATCATATTTAGAATTTTAACCTTAAAAGTAATGGTCTGTTCGGGAACCACTCCCCGTCTTTGAGTAACAATAATGACGTCAATGACCGATTATGGAGAATAACAAATACAAAGAATTTACCCATGGGTAAGGTAGTCGGAATTGATTTAGGAACAACTAATAGTTGTGTCGCTGTAATGGAAGGTGGTAAGCCTACTGTAATAGCAAATGCTGAGGGTTTCAGAACTACTCCATCAGTTGTTGCATATACAAAAAATCAAGATCAGCTTGTTGGACAAATAGCAAAAAGACAAGCTGTAATGAACCCTGAAAATACTTTTTATTCTGCAAAACGTTTTGTTGGTAGAAGAGTTGATGAAGTTAATGAAGAATCTAAAGAAGTTAGTTATTCTGTTGAAAAATCTGGCTCTAGTGTCAAATTAAAATGTCCTATTTTGGATAAACAGTTCTCTCCTGAAGAAGTGAGTTCTCAAGTTTTAAGAAAGTTAGCAGATGATGCAGGTAAATACCTTGGCGACAAAGTTACACAAGCTGTAATTACAGTTCCAGCTTACTTTAATGATTCTCAGAGACAGGCTACGAAAGATGCTGGAAAGATTGCAGGTTTAGAAGTCTTGAGAATTGTTAATGAACCAACTGCTGCGGCTTTAGCATATGGCTTGGATAAAGAAAATGAAAAAATTCTTGTTTTTGATTTAGGGGGAGGAACATTTGATGTCTCAGTTATTGAAGCTGGTGATGGAGTAACTGAAGTTCTTTCTACATCTGGAGATACACATTTAGGTGGTGATGATTTTGATAGATGCATAGTAGATCACTTAGCTAATACTTTTAAATCAAATGAGGGAATTGATCTTAGACAAGATAAGCAAGCATTACAAAGATTGACTGAAGCTGCAGAAAAAGCAAAAATAGAGCTCTCAAATGCTACCCAAAGTGAAATAAATCTACCCTTCATTACAGCAACTCCCGAAGGACCAAAACATTTGGATTTGAACCTCACTAGAGCAAAGTTTGAGGAATTAGCTGCTTCTTTAATTGATAGGTGTAAGACCCCAGTTGAGAGAGCTATCAGTGATGCAAAAATTTCTACTAGTGAAATTGATGAAGTTGTTATGGTGGGAGGCTCATCTAGAATTCCTGCTGTTTTAGATTTAGTTAAAAAAATAATTGGTAAAGAACCAAATCAAACTGTCAATCCTGATGAGGTTGTAGCTGTTGGAGCTGCTATTCAGGGAGGAGTTTTAGCAGGAGAGGTTAAAGATATATTGTTACTTGACGTTACTCCACTTTCATTAGGTGTAGAGACTTTAGGGGGAGTAATGACAAAAATGATAAATCGAAATACTACAGTACCTACGAAGAAATCTGAAACATATTCAACTGCTGTGGATGGACAAACAAATGTAGAAATTCACGTATTGCAGGGTGAAAGAGAAATGGCTTCTGATAACAAAAGTTTAGGAACTTTCAGATTGGATGGTATACCTTCAGCACCTAGAGGTGTTCCACAAATTGAAGTTACATTTGATATCGATGCAAATGGAATTCTTAGTGTTACGGCTAAAGATAAAGGAAGTGGTAAAGAGCAAAGTATTTCTATTACTGGTGCTTCAACTCTTTCTGATAATGAAGTAGAAAAAATGGTTAAAGATGCTGAATCAAATGCATCTGCAGATAAAGAAAAAAGAGAAAAAATTGATTTAAAAAATCAAGCTGAAACACTTGTCTATCAGACAGAAAAGCAACTTGGTGAGTTGGGAGACAAAATTGATGCTGCAGCAAAGTCTAAAGTTGAAGAAAAAAGTAATGCTTTAAAAGAGGCAACTTCAAAAGAAGATTACGAATCAATGAAAAAACTTCTTGAAGAACTTCAGCAAGAACTGTATGCAGTTGGTTCGTCTGTTTATCAGCAACCTGGCAATCAGCCACCATCACCTGGTGCCGCGGGCGGTCCCGATCAGAGTGATTCAAACGAAAAAGGTGGAGATGATGTAATTGATGCAGATTTTACTGAAACGAAAGATTAAGAAAAGTAATTTTTAATTTCATTAGCAACCCATTTAGAACAAGCTGGAGCAAGTAAAAACCCATTTTTATAGAAACCTGTACATATAATTAGTCCATCTTCAAGATGTTTCATTATTGGTGAAGGCTCACCATCTGGTCTTGACCTTATTCCGTACCATTTTTTAGATATCTTCCCTTTCATCAGCCAATTTGGTTTTTTATCGAGAAAATTTGTCAGTTTTTCAAAAGTATTTTCTTCTGGCTTAGTGCTATATTCGTCGGTTGATCCAATGATTAGCTTTTTTTTTGATTTTGGAATTATATTTTTACCATTTATATTGAATTGTTTTGGTAGCGATAATAAATCAACTTCTGCATCATTTATATCAATTTCCATAGCTTGACCCAAGACAGGTTTTAATGTGATGTTGTGAGATATGCCATCTATTAAATCAATTGCTTTTAGTGAATTACACAAAATAACCATATCAGATTTGATATTTTCATTGTTTCTTGTTGTAGAAATCCATTGATTGTTTGTTTTTCTGATTTTTATTATTTCTCCTTCTGAAAAATTGATTTTTTTGTGTTTGAGATATTTATCTAATGTTTGAAGTAAAGAAAAAGGATTTATTCTTCCATCTTTGAAGGAAATCATTCCTTTTATATTCTTTGTTTGGAAGGCTTTATTTATATTCTTGATAAATATTGAGTCTCTTTCTAAAATTCGTAAGTTTTGATCATTATTTTCATAAATAAATTTCTCTAATTTTTTAAACTTTTCTTCATTAGTAGTTAGTTGTATTAGTGGTTTTTCGATATTTAATTCACTATTAAATTTTTGCAGAAATCTAATCCATTGTGGCCATAATTCAATGCTTTGTCTTCTGAGATCCCAGCTTCTACCTCTCCTTTTTTGATACATATTACCCATTAGTAAGCCTAAGGCTGCATAGCTACTGTTTTGGAGTTCATTTGGATCTATTATCGTTACCTTGAAACCTAATTCTGATAATTCTAAGGCGTTAAATTTTCCAATAATCCCTGATCCAATAATAACTATGTGTCCTTTTTGAAAATTTTCTTTTAAGCTTTTCATTGATATATTAGATATGCTTGCTTATTTGACTTAATAGTTAAAAATTTTTTGGAACATCCTTCAATTATATTCAAAATTGTTTGTCCCGATCGTCCTGGTCTCGTAAGTTTACTTACAAGTTGGATTTCAAATTACGGTGGAAACATAAAACATTCTGATCATCACACAGATCAAGATGCCGGTTTGTTTCTTAGTCGAATTGAATGGAATAGTAACAATGTCTTTTTTAATAGAGATGAGATTTATAAAGAATTTGCAAAAATTGCAGATGAAGTTAATGGAAAATTTAACGTAAATTATTCTGATGAAATTCCAAATGTTGCTATTTTCGTGAGTAAACAAAATCATTGTTTGATTGATTTACTTTGGCGAGTAAGAAATGGAGAACTCAAAATGAAAGTCCCGTTAATAATTTCAAATCATTCTGATCTTGAAAATATTGCAAATGACTTTAATGCAAAATTTGTTCATATAGATACTTTTAAAACTGATAAATCTATTGTTGAAGATCAATTTTTACATTTACTAAAAGAATATGAAATTGATCTCGTTGTATTAGCCAAATATATGCAAATTTTGAGTGACTCTTTTTTAAAAAAGTTTTCTTCAATAATAAATATTCATCATTCTTTCTTACCTGCATTTAAGGGCGGGCAACCATATCATCGAGCTTGGAAGAGAGGCGTTAAATTAATCGGTGCTACTGCTCACTATGTTACTGAAGATCTTGATGAAGGCCCGATAATTGAGCAATGCACAGTTAATGTAAGTCATAGGGATGAAGTTGACGATTTGATTAGAAAAGGAAGAGATATTGAAAGAATAGCTTTAGCAAGAGCAGTTAGATTACATCTGAATCATCAAGTATTTGTTTATAACAGCAAAACTGCTGTTTTCGATTGAAGATGGTGTTTTAGTCTTCTAATTCTATTTGTATTTGTCTTTCATAAATTGATTCTTCATTAAAAGCTCTTGCTATCAAGAAACTGGCAATGCAGCTGATTAATACAGGTTTCATTATTAATAAATTTTTTGTTAAAGCGAAAGCTAAAAACATTGCGGTAATTGGTGTTCGTGAACATCCTGCTACGAAAGCTCCCATTCCCGCAAAAATGTATGTACTTGGTGCATGTCCTGTTGCAATTTCCACCCAGCTCCCCATTATTAGTCCGATTGACCCTCCTAAAGTGAGCATTGGATAGAACAATCCTCCAGGAGCTCCAGATGCTGCAGCTAAACCCGTCGTGATAAATAATACTAAAACTGCTAACAAAGCAATTCCAATACTTGTATTTTGTTCAGCTATTATTTTCTGTAATTCATCTAAATTATGAAATGTACTGGGTAAACAAGAGTAGATGCTTCCTAAAATAAGTCCACAGATACTCATTTTTAAAATAAATTTATTTTTATACCACTTTTTCCCAAGATTTTGCATTAACAAAACATATCTGCTGTACAATTCTGCAAATATTCCAATAATTATTCCTAGTAGAACTAAGTAAATAAAATCTACAGGTAAGAAAAAAACTGATGGGTCATATTCTCTTTGAATCAAAAATCCGAGGTTAAAATCAAAGCCTCCTGCTTTAGGATCTAAACCTAAGGCTTGAATAATATCAGCAGATGAATCTGCAATGAAAGTTGTAATTACTACTAATAGCAAAATTACTGGTCTTGCAGAGTTTAATAACTCTTCTATTGCATAGATAAATCCTCCTAATGGAGCGCTAAACACTGCAGCTATTCCAGCACCACCCCCTGCTGCTACTATGACTCTTCTAAAAGCTGTAGGAGCTTTGAGCCACTTTGCCATTTGCCAAGCTACTGATCCTCCCATTTGAACCGATGGACCTTCTGGACCCAAAGGAAATCCACTACCAATAGCAATAATTCCTGATATTAGCTTTACTAATCCTACTTTTAAATTCATTGGAACTTTTTTATGTCTTAAAAAACCCATGATTTGACTCACCCCTGAACCTTTTGCAGCAGGTGCTATATTTTTGATCAAATATCCTGCTATAGCTCCTCCTAGAGCTCCAAATATAGGTAAGACTGCAATAGATGGGAATTGGTCTAATAATGCTAATCTCCAATTATTAATAAAATAGATTCCAGTTTTAAAAGATATGCTTGTAATTGAGGCTCCTAAACCTGTTAATAAGAGCGAAAATGCAACGACTAGAGATCTTTGTTTTAATAATTTTTTGATGCTACGAGAAGAATTATTACTTGTTTTTTGAATATTATCTTTTATAAAGTTTGGCATAGTCCATGATTACTTTGTCAAGCTGAAATCGTGTATTTCATCAAATTGAAGATAGCGATAAAGTTCCTCTGAATATGGATTAATTTTATTTTTAGTAATATCCTGATATTCTTCAACTTCAGGTATTTTGCCAAGCAGTGCGCAAACTGCTGCTAATTCAGCGCTGCCTAAAAAGACTTGTGCGTTCTTACCAAGTCTATTGTCAAAATTTCTTGTACTTGTAGAAAATACTACCGAACCTTCCTCTACTCTGGCTTGATTTCCCATACATAAAGAACAGCCTGGCAACTCTAACCTTGCACCACAATCTTCGAAAATTTTATAGTAACCTTCAGCTTTTAGAGTTTCTTCATCCATTTTTGTTGGTGGACAAATCCATAATTTAGCTTTTAAATTTTGTACACCTTCAAGAACTTTCGCAGCTGCTCTGTAATGGCCAATATTTGTCATGCAAGAACCTATAAAAACCTCATCAATATTTGTATTTGCAACATCAGTGATTTCTTTTACATTATCTGGATCATTTGGGCATGCAACTATTGGTTGTGTTACTTTTGCTAAATCAATTTCAATGATTTCTTCATAATGAGCGTTTGAATCTGGTTGAATTAATGATGGTTTTTTTAACCAATTTTTCATATCATTTATTCTTCTTGCAATTGATTTTGAATCTTCATAATTGCTCTCAATCATTTTTTCTAACAGGCAAATATTGCTTCTTAGGTATTCTTGTACAGTTTCTTGGGATAAAAGTATGGTACTACCAGCGCATGAGCGTTCTGCAGTAGCATCAGTAAGTTCAAAAGCTTGTTCAAGTTTTAGGTTTGGTAATCCCTCAATTTCCATAATTTTCCCGTTGAATATATTTTTCTTATTTGCTTTCTCAACAGTTAAGAGTCCTTTTTTAATTGCGAAGAGAGGGATTGCATTTACTAAATCTCTAAGAGTGATTCCTGGTAATAATTCTCCCTTAAATTTAACCAGCACAGATTCCGGCATATTTAATGGCATTGATCCTATTGCAGCGGCAAAGGCAACAATGCCCGAGCCTCCAGGAAATGAAATGCCAAGAGGAAATCTAGTATGACTATCTCCGCCAGTGCCAACAGTATCTGGGAGAAGCATTCTATTAAGCCAGCTATGAATTATGCCGTCTCCAGGCTTAAGAGCTACTCCACCTCTTTGAGATATAAAATCAGGTAATTCTTTGTGGGTAACTAGATCTACTGGTTTAGGATAAGCAGCTGTATGACAAAAACTTTGCATCACTAAATCTGCAGTAAATCCTAAACAAGCTAGTTCTTTTAGTTCATCTCTAGTCATTGGCCCAGTAGTATCTTGACTACCAACTGTGGTCATAATTGGCTCACAGGTCATTCCTGGCCTTACTCCATCTAAACCGCATGCTTTGCCCACTATTTTTTGAGCTTGAGTAAAGCCGGCATTACTTTCGGTTGGATTTTGTGGTCTGGTAAATATTTCACTTGGTTGATAATCTAATTTGTTTCTAATTTTGTCCGTAAGAGATCTTCCAATCATAAGATTTATTCTTCCTCCAGCTTGAATCTCATCAGTAAGAGTTGATGGATACAACTCGAATTTGCTTATTAATTCTTCAGTATTTGAATCTTTTGCAATTTTTTTAATAATGCCTTTATAAGGATATATTTTAATAACATCTCCTGTTTTCATTTGAGATACATCAGCTTCTATAGGTAAAGCTCCTGAATCTTGTGCAGTATTGAAGAAAATTGGGGCTATTTTGCTGCCAATTATTATTCCACCTGTTTTTTTGTTGGGAACAAAAGCGATATCTTCTCCTATATGCCAAATGAGTGAATTAATAGCAGATTTTCTAGAACTCCCTGTTCCAACAACATCTCCAACATAAGCTATTGGTAAATTTTGTTTTTTTAAATTATCAAGAATCTTTAGTCCATCAGGTTTTTTAAATTCCAACATAGCTAATGCATGCATCGGAATATCCGGGCGTGTTGTTGCATGTACAGCTGGAGATAAGTCGTCTGTGTTTGTCTCACCGTCAACTTTAAATACTAAACAAGTAATCTCTTTCTCCAGAACTTTTTTATTTATAAACCATTCGGCATTTGCCCAACTATTTACAACTTCTTTTGCATAAATATTACTGTGAGATAATTCATAAATTTCATTAGCCGAGTCGTAAACAAGAATAATATTTTTTAAAACTTCTGCCGCTTTTTTTGCGAGTAAACTATTTTTTCCTTTTAGTATTTCAACCAAAGAATTTACATTGTATCCGCCTATCATTGTTCCTAGTATTTCAATTGCTTTTTCGGGATTAATTGATTTGCAATATTTTTCAGAATTAACAATAGCTGTAAGCCAGCTTGCTTTTACGTAAGCAGCTTCATCAACTCCTGGTGGTACTCTATTTATAAGTAAATCAAGTAAATAAGATGAATCGTAAGTAATATCTTGTTCTAATAATTTTGTAATACAATTTGTTTGTTCAGCATTTAAAGGTAAAGGTGGTATACCTTTGGCAGCTCTTTCAGCTACATGATCTGCATAATCTTTTAGCAATGTTTCCAAATTCTTCATTAGTAAGGTTTAATGCCTAATCTATTGTTATTTTTAATATTGAAAAGGAGAGTATTCATAAATGCTTTTTTAAATATTCAAACTTCTTAATTAATCAATGACGACATCATCAAATAATTCAGCTTTAGAAAAGACATCAGATTTACATGTTCTTGAAACACGTCCATTAATACCTCCAAGCAGATTACATAATGATATACCTTTAGATCACGACTCTGCTAATACAGTATCTAAAACAAGAAGATCAATACAAAATATTTTGCATCATAATGATCAGAAGCTTTTAGTCATTGTGGGTCCATGTTCAATTCATGATCTTGAGGCGGCAAAGGAATATTCAAAATATATTCAAAAATTCCGAGAAATGTATAACGATAAATTAGAAATAATTATGAGAGTATATTTTGAAAAACCAAGAACAACTATTGGTTGGAAGGGATTGATAAATGATCCTCATCTAGATGATTCTTATGATATTAATACTGGTTTAAGAAGGGCAAGAAGTTTGCTTTCATATTTAGCAACTCGGGGCATACCTTCTGCTACAGAATTACTAGATCCAATTGTTCCTCAATACATTGCCGATTTAATAAGTTGGACAGCCATAGGTGCGCGGACCACAGAAAGTCAAACTCATAGAGAAATGGCATCAGGATTATCAATGCCTATAGGCTTTAAAAATGGAACGGATGGTTCTTTTACTACTGCAATTAATGCAATGCAGTCAGCTTCAAAATCCCATCACTTCTTAGGTGTAAATGAAAATGGGATGGCTTCTATAGTTAATACTACAGGAAATCCAGATGGACATATAGTTTTAAGGGGCGGTTCAAAAGGCCCAAATTTTGAAAGTGATCATGTACAAAGAATTTCAGCAGAATTGAGGCAGTGTAATCTTCCCCATAAAGTGATGATTGATTGTAGTCATGGAAATTCCAATAAAGATTTCCGAAAACAGTCAGAAGTGCTAAAAAATGTAGCTTCTCAGATTAGTAATGGTGAAAAAAATATTTTAGGAGTTATGCTTGAAAGTCATTTGAAGGAAGGAAATCAAAAACTTTTAAAAAAAGAAGATCTCCAGTTTGGCAGAAGCATTACAGATGCATGTATAGATATAGAAACAACAAAAGAATTAATCGCTATTTTATACGATTCATTTAGCTAGTTATTAAAAAATTAAAAAATAATGCTGAAGAGATTGGAACAATGAAATTATCTATTCCTAAAACACTAAATTGTTCGAGCAAAGTCGCAATAAAAGCTATTGTAAAATAATTTAAATTTAGACTATTTTGTTGAGAATATCCTATTGAGCAAACTACTATCAAACTTGTTAAAAACATTGTTATGGTTCCATATAAAGATTTTTTTTGTTCAAAAAAAATCCAACTCTTTGAGTTAAAGCTTTTTCCTATTAATCCAGCTAATCCATCACCAAAAGTCATTATGAAAAATCCACTAATTAGTGCATATGGATCTTTATCCCAGAAAAGATAAATCAAAATAAATAAACTTAGACAATAAAATAATGTCCCATAACTTTTTCTCTCAACATCCTCAATTGTTGGAAATAATTTATAGTTGTAATTGGTAAAAACCATTAATGAAACAATTCCCGTAAAAATTAGAGCAGAGTTTTGATTAATTTTTAAAAATTGAGCAATTGGTATTAAAGGACCTATTCCAATATGTATTATTTTTCTGACTATTTCTTTGTTATCTTCATTATATTTTTTAAAAACTATTGAAATTAAAAAAATTAAAAATAAATATAATAAAATTACAGTAAATTTTATCAATTTGGTTAAGCTGCTTTTTGATGAGTTGTCATTACTCGAAGCTTTAATATTGCTTTAGCTTCTAGTTGCCTTACTCTTTCTCGTGAAACATTAATTTGTCTTCCTATTTCTGCGAGTGTTAATGGTTCTTCACCATCTAGCCCAAATCTGAGCTTCATGATTTTTTGCTCTCTTTCATTTAATTGAGAAAGCCAAGTTCCTAAATGCTCTTTTTGAATAGTTCTATCCATACCCTCCATAGGCTCTTCACAGTTTGGATCAGGTATAAGTTCACCAAGAGTACTTCTGTCTTCTTCACCTCTTGCATGTGCATCTAGGGAGGCGCAAGGAGCACTTTGAGAAATTAAATCTTCTAAATCTTTTTGATCAATTCCCATCTCAGTTGCCATTTCCAATCTTGTAGGTTGTCTGCCAAATTTATGAGATAATTCTCTAGAAACTCTTCTCATTTTGGATAGTTTTTCACTTATGTGAATAGGCAAACGGATGGTTCTAGCGCTGTTATCAATTGCCCTCGTCATTCCTTGTCTAATCCACCAGTAAGCATAAGTTGAGAATTTATATCCCATAGCAGGATCAAATTTATCTACAGCTCTTTCAAGGCCAATAGCTCCTTCCTGGACAAGATCTAATAATTCAAGCCCTTGGTTTTGGTATTTTTTTGCAACTGAGACGACGAGCCTTAGATTAGCTGCCATCATTCTATCTCTTGCTCTTTTGCCAATCTTAATTTGATAAAGATTTCGTTGGGTTCTATCAGCTTCAGGAATTTGTAGCAACTTTTTCATGTTCTGAACATGATGAGCTAACTCTATTTCCTCTGCAGGAGTCAAAAGAGGTACTCTTCCAATGCTACTTAAGTAATAGCCAATAGAATCTGAAGCGAGTCTGCCAGATTTTTTTTGGCTTTGTTTTGCCGTAAGACTGGATTTCGATTTGCGAGACTTGCCCGCAGTGTTTGGTAATCTTGGCTCATCAAAATTATTATCTGAAGAGCTTTGCGCAGATTCCAGAGGGATCCCCATCACCCTGGCCTCCTAAATAATGGATTTTTTAAAAAGCTAGCACTGAAATTGAAATAAAAACTACTTTTACGTTGAAATTTTAAAGACAAAAAATTTTTTTTAAAAGCTTATTTCTTGAAATCCATTGATATGAGCTGATTTTATAAAAAATAAAAAAAATTTAAAATATTAAGAATTTTTTTAAATGTTGTAAAAATCAATATTAATTTTATTTTTCTATGAGGTCAATTTGTGAACGATTATGCGATGAATCTAATTCATATTTCGAATATGAACCATCATCTTTCATTATCCAAGAAAAGTAATTATCTTTAATGTAAGTTTGCAAAAGCGTGTATATTTTAGATTTCAATTCATAATCCTCTATAGGAGTAACAGCTTCTATTCTTCTATCAAGATTTCTTCTCATCCAATCGGCACTCCCTATAAAAACCTCATTATCCCCGCTATTAAAAAACCAAAAAATTCTTGAGTGTTCAAGAAAATGTCCAATAATGCTTATAACTTTAATATTTTCACTTAAATTTTTTCTTTGGGGATATAGGCAGCAAATACCTCTTATGATGAGACTAATTTTTACACCCGAGTCTGAAGCTAAATAAAGCAGTTTAATTATTTCTGGGTCTACTAAAGAATTCATTTTTGCAATTATTTCGGCTTTTTTGCCTTCCTCTGCATTTTTAATTTCTCTCTTTATCAGAAATATAAATTTCTCTCTCATCGATGATGGAGAAACTAATAACTTTTGATAACTTTTTTGTTTAGAAAAACCAGATAAGTAGTTAAATAACTCAAGTAAATCAGATGCAATATCAGGATCCGTTGAAAGTAATCCTAAATCTGTATAAAACTTTGAAGTATTAGAGTTATAATTTCCTGTTCCAATATGGAAATAATTCCTTAATCTTCCTTTCTCTTTTCTTACTATTAAGGCAATTTTTGTATGTGTTTTAAATCCGATGATTCCATATACAACATGAATTCCAGCTTGTTCAAGTTGTTTTGCCCATTGAATATTATTGTCTTCATCAAATCTTGCTTTTAGTTCAACAAGGGTCATTACTTCTTTCCCATTTTCTGCAGCTCTCATTAAAGCTGCAATGATAGGCGAATCTTGGGAAACTCGATATAAAGTAATTTTTATAGCCATTACAAGTGGATCATCAGCTGCTCTGTTTATAAATTCTTCAACTGATGTTTTAAATAAGTCATAGGGATGATGAAGCAGAATATTTTTTTTTCTAAGTATCTTGAAAATAGAATTAGGGTTTTTGTTTGAAGGCAAATCTAAATGTTTTAATTCCGGGTGAGTTTTTCCAATTAGTAGATTTTCTTTTAAATCATCTCTATCAATTTTTGTAAGCTGATTTAAATCGTCTAGGCCTAATAAACTTTTGCAAAAGTATATATATTCTTTCTGTATTGAGATACTTTCAATAAGTAACTTTAGAATATTTTCTGGCATATCTGACTCCACTTCTAATCTAACTACGTCTCCACCTAATCTTCTTTTTTGCAAACTTTGTTCAACAGCTAAAAGTAGATCATCAGCTTCAAGTTCTTTTAATTCTAAATCTGCATCTCTTGTCACTCTAAAAAAAGAGTAATTTATACATTCCATTCCGTTAAATAAAGTATTTATATTATTCCCAATTAAATCTTCAACACTTATGAAATAGTGAGAATGTTCATCACTAAGTTGAGTAATTTCATTGGGAATTCGTATAAATCGGGGTATATTTTTTGTTGGTATTTTTACTCTGACAAACTGATTTTTAGAATCCTCCACATCCTTTATTAAAGCTGCTAAGTTTAGACTTAAATTACTTATAAAAGGAAATGGATGTGCCGGATCAACAACTAATGGAGTTAATAATGGGAAAATAGATGTTGTAAAGAAGTTATTACACCAATTTCTTTGATTTTCACTTAGGTCCTTATATTTTTTTAAAATGATACCTTTTTCTTTTAATTCATTTGTTAATTCATTATTTACATAGTTTTCTTGGAGAATAGTTAACTTTTTTATTTCATTATTGATTTTTTTTAATTGCTCTTTGGGTGTAAGTCCGTCAATACTTTTTTTAGTAATTTCTGCTTCAACTTGAGCCTTTAATGAAGCTACTCTTACCATAAAAAACTCATCAAGATTATTACTAAAAATTGAACAAAATTTCACTTTATCTAGAATTTTGTACTCCTTTTCCATACCAGTAAGGAGAACTCTTTTATTAAATTCAATCCAACTTAATTCTCTATTAATAAAAACATCAGTCTGGCTTTTCATTAAAAAACTTTTAATTTTTGATTTTTAAAAGAATTATTATTTTTACCCTCTGCAATAAGGTATATCATGAAAAGTAAGATAATGGAACCAGCTATAAAAGGCGATTTAGGACCAAAACTATCATAAACCCTTCCGGCCATTGCAATTCCTAAAACTCCTCCCAGACTCTGTAGACCCTGAAGGTTGCTTAAAATTGATCCTTGTTTATCAATGTCTAATTTTTTAGATATTAGTGCTCTTAAGGTAGGCGTAATTAACCCTGCCCCAACGGCTAAAAATGAAACAGCAGAATAAATATTAATTGTCGCATTTTCTTTTGGAGCAGTTATTAAAAGAGCACATGCCACAAGAATAAAGCCTGATCCGACGAGTGTTAATCGCATTTCGCCAAATTGCTTTACCAGAGGCCCAATTAATCCTCCCTGAACAATAATTGCAATGATTCCTACAACAACAAGAGTTCCGCTTGATGCTTTGGTCGTCCAGTTTAAAGATTCTTGAAGGAAAAATATCAGGATATTGGTCAATCCAGTAAAAGCAATAAAGTAAATAAAAAAAGCTAATGATAATTTTTTAATCTTTTCTTCTTTGAAAACTGTAAATAGAGCTTTTAAAGGGTTTTTTAAAATAGTTTTTGATTTACTTGAGTCACTATTAGGCTTGGTTTCTGGTAAGTAAAAAAATACAAGGAGAAAATTTATTATTGGAATGATTGAGGCTATCAAAACTGGAATAATAAAATTATTATTTGTATTTCTTGCAAAAATTACAACAAAAATATTACCTAAGAAAAAACTTAAACCAAAAGCTACGCCAATAAGCCCAAATGTTTTTGCTCTTTTTTCAGGGCTTGAAATATCTGCAAGAATTGTTGTTGCAGTAGCTGCAGTCCCTCCACTTAAACCGTCAATTAGTCTTGCTAAAAATAATAAAAATAACGGGATAGAGGCTATTGAATTTGACCAATTAAAAAGAACTGTAAAAGATAATATTGATATTCCTATTACTGAACCAGTAATACAAAAAAGAGTGACAGGTCTTCTCCCATATCTATCACTCATAAGTCCTATAAAAGGAGAAGCTGTAAATTGAGCTAATTGATAAGTGCATGATAATAAACCATATGTACTTGCTTTAGAATCAAAAAGTAAAACAAAAGAGGGTAATATAGGTAACAGTATACTTTCACTTAAACGATCATTTAGAAGAGTTATAAACGCACTAAGGAGAGTAAATTTTTTATTTGGTTTTAATAAACTTTCTTTCATAATATTTACCTTCATTGCGATTAACTTTTACTACCATACTTGTTAATGGAGATTATTGTGCCCGGCATTGTTTATTTGGTTGGAGCAGGTCCTGGTGATCCTGAGCTTTTAACTCTTAAAGCTTTACGCCTAATAAAAAATTGTGATGCATTAGTTCATGATGCTTTAATTCCTGATGAAATAACTAAGGAGGCAGGAAAAAATACAGAAATTTTCCATGTAGGCAAAAGAGCTGGGAAGTGTTCTGTACCTCAGGCTGAAACTAATGCTCTTATTTTGAAATTGGCAAAAGAAGGCAAAAATGTCGTAAGGCTTAAAGGGGGAGATCCATTCGTTTTTTCTAGAGGCGGTGAAGAGGTATCGATTTTAGAAAAAAATGGAATTTCAGTTGAAATCGTTCCTGGCATTACTTCTGGGATAGCTGCCCCCACATATTTTGGTATTCCACTAACTCATAGAGATGCTGCTAGTTCCGTAACTTTCGTCACTGGACATGAGCGTGTAGATAAAGAAAAAAAGACAGTGAATTGGAGAGATTTAGCTAAATCATCAGATAGCTTAGTAATTTTTATGGGTATAAAAAATATTGAATATATTGTGGAAGAATTAATTCTAGGTGGTTTAGATAAGAATACTAAATGCGCTGTGATTCAAGAAGCTACTTTAAAAAATCAAAAATGTTTTATAGAGAATTTAGAAAATCTTCCAGATAAAATCAAAGATAAAGAATTTTCAGCTCCATCAATTATCATTATTGGAAAAATTGTTGAATTTAAGGTTAATAACAATATAACTAAAGTATCTGATGTCTATTTACCAGATATTAATAAAGTTCAACTGTATAGTAAATCCCAAAAATAAATTGGATCGAATTTAGGTTTAAGCTTTAAATCATTAACTTGATTAATTTGTCTGCAAGATAAGCTATTAATTGCAACTATTATGTCATCATTATTAAATTCTGGAGGAATTAATTCTTCTTTTACAATTTTCAATTTTAAAGCTTGAGAAATCATAATTCCCTCTAAACAGCCGCTCTCTTTTCTAGGAGTTATCCATTGATTATTTCTATTAATTAGAAGATTAAATGTACTTCCACAACAAAGTTCACCTGTCGTATTCAAAAGGATAGAATCATCAAATGATTTTTCATTAGCTTCTGCCAAAACTTGTATTGCCTGATTATATGAAAATGTTTTGCATTTACTTATAAGACTGAATTCATTTATTTTTTCTGTTTGACTAATACAAACGCTTATTGGATTAAAATTTGGTTTGATTCTATAGAACTCAAGCCATATATTATCCAAATCTTTTGTCTCTGAAGTGCTATCAATTGTTAGTGTTCGACCTTCATTAGTTCCTCGACTATAGTTTATTCTTACTGAAGCAAATTGATCATTTTTAAGCGATAACTTTCTAATTCCATCGTGAATAAGTTGTTTCAAAGTTAATTTATTTATTTTCAGATTAATATTTAAAATCTTGCTACTTTTTTCTAACCTTTTCAGATGTTCATCAAAAAGAATAGGTTTGTTTTCTTTTATCAAAATGGTCTCAAATATACCATCAGCAAATTTTAATCCTCTATTATTAGCAGCAATAAATATTCTATCAATATCCAACCATTGATTCTTGTGCCAGCCTAATTTTTCAATCATTTGAGTGAATCAATTAATGGTAAAAGTTTCCACTTTAGTTCATTAGTTTCCTCTTCAGGGTTTGAGTCAATAACTATTCCGCAACCAGCATATATATTGATTTTTTTGTCTTTGATTAAAAATGATCTTATTAGTATATTGCTGTCAAACTCTCCATTCCAGTCAAGCTTCAAAAATGAGCCACAGTATGGTCCACGTTCACATTCTTCTAATTCAAAAAGTCTCTGGCATGATCTTAATTTAGGTGCTCCAGTTATAGAGCCTCCAGGCCAACAAGCTTTTAGTAAATCAATCCAGTTTTTGTCTTTTTTTAATTTGCCTCTGATTACTGATGTTAGATGATGAACTTTTAAGAAACTTTCAAGCTTTAATATTTCTGGCACCATAATACTTCCAGTTTCGCAAACTTTACTTAAATCATTTCTTATTAGGTCAACAATCATAATATTTTCGGCTCTATCTTTTTCGTTCGTTATTAAATCGATAGCATTAAGTGCGTCTTGATTAAAATCCTTATCTCTGGATCTAGTTCCTTTGATTGGTCTTGATTCTACAAAATTTTTATTATCTATTTTTATAAATCTTTCTGGCGAGGTAGATAATACAGCCTCTTTATAATTATCATTATTTATTATTATTCCTCCAAAGGGAGCTCTTAATTTCCTTCTTATTTTCAAATAAATATCTAGAGGACTATAGTTTTTGGAAGATTCAATTTCACATTTAGTTGTTAGGTTTGCTTGAAATATATCCCCTAAGGAAATTAATTTTTTCAATTTTAGAATATTTTTCTGAAATTTTTCAGCCATTTCGTCCAAATTGATTTTTGAAAAATCAAAATTCAAATTCGTTTGAATAATATCTTCTTCTGCAATAGTATTTATACTATTTATTATATTTTTATAATTCATCAGTTCATATGATTTTGAGCCTTCAATAATTATTTCTTTTTTTTTAAGATTACACTTGATTATTGGATCATACGATGCAATCCATAAAGTCGCCATATCAGATTGTCGCCATGGGTTTTTGGGTTCAATGTATGCTCCAGCTTCATAACTTAACCATCCGATCCAAAATCCTTTTTCAATATCTTTTAAATTGTTAAAAGGATTATTAGTTATGTCTAAGTTATTGATATCTTTTGATTGGATTATTTTTTTAGGTTTAATTCCTATTATTGACCATTCACCATTTTCTTTGCCATCACTATCTAGCCAAGCCAATCCTTTATCGCCGAATTTTTTTGTAAGATGATGAGCAATCCTTGCTGGATCTATCCATTGATTTAGAATTATTTTTTTTATTTTCATTTTTTATTTTTCTTATTGAGCCATTTTTCATAAGCGGCATTTCTAAGTCTGCAACTATCGCACTTTCCGCATGGTTTTGAATTTCCTGAATAACAACTCCATGTTTTCTCTAAAGGGACATTACTATCAAAAGCTAATTTAATAATTTCTTCTTTATTTAAATCTAATAGCGGTGTCCAAAGTTTTATCGGGTTATTTTCTCTTCCTCTTTTGTTGGCTAGATCTGCTAATTCTTGAAATTTTTTAATGTAGTCAGGTCTGCAATCTGGATAACCAGAATAATCCAGTGCATTAACTCCTAATCCTATATAGTCAGCATCTATTGCTTCGGCGTAACTTAGTGCTACGGAAATAAATATAGTATTTCTACCAGGAACATAAGTATTTGGAATTTTATTATTCTGCACTCCTTCTATTGGAATCTTTTTTTGAGTATCAGTTAATGAAGAGCCTCCCCATAAAGATAAGTCAAGCTTAATGATTTTAAATTCTTCGATATTAAAGTGTTTTGCAATTATTGATGCAGAATTTAATTCTTTTTTGTGTCGTTGACCATAATCAAATGAAAGTCCAAAAATTTTAGCTTCGAATTTTTTAGCGATACCAGTAACTGTAGAAGAATCTAAACCTCCAGACAATAAAACTACTATTGATTTATTTTTAAGAGTCATATAATTTCATTTTATTTTTAAGTATTTGTGAGTTTGAAGGCTCAATTTCCAATCGGGGTTATTCTTCACGAAATCAATAGCAAGAGAAAACCCATTCTTACTGTTCCATGCAGGTTGTAAATAAAAAATTTTATCTTCTATTCTTATGCCATTCTCGCATTTAGAGAATTGAAATTGTTTTAAAGTTTCTTTTTTTATTTGAATAGCAAATTCAATATCTTCTATTTCATTTACGATAATTTTAATTTCATTACTTTTTTTTAAAAAATAATTTTTTGGAGGTGAGTGTCTTTTGGGAGATAAAGTAATCCAGTCATAACTTCCTGATATTGAATTAACTCCACTCGTTTCAATATGTATTTTCATTGGATTTTGTGCGTCATGCATCGTCATTTGTTTTATAGCTTTGCAAAAATTATCTAAGTTATGTTGTAAAGGTTCTCCACCTGTAATAACGCAAAAAGACGCTCCTTTTTCTCTGGCAATTTTTATACGGTTTATTATTTTTTCAATTGATATGGGGGGATATTTTTTCTCATCCCAAGAATTCTTGGTATCGCACCATGAACACCCAACTTTACAACCAGCTAATCTTACAAAAAAAGCGCTTTTACCAGCGTGATAACCTTCACCTTGCAATGAATGAAACTGTTCGACTAAGGGTAAAAAATGTGTCATTTTTTCATTCAAAAAAATAAAGAATATTAATTTGATTGAGTTAACTTTTCTTGAGAGGCTTTTATTAACCCTTTAAATAAAGGATGAGGTTTGCCAGGTCTTGATAAAAACTCAGGATGATATTGACAAGCTAAGAAGTAAGGATGATTTCCTAGCTCAATTAACTCGACTAATCTTCCATCTGGTGATGTACCACTAATTTTGTATCCAGAATTTAAAAAACTTTGTTTGTAGTAATTATTAAATTCGTATCTATGTCGATGTCTCTCGTAAATAACATCTTCATTATATAAGTTCTTTCCAGTTGTATTATTTGTCAATCTACATGGATAAACTCCAAGTCTCATTGTCCCACCTAAATCAACTACATCTTCCTGTTCTGGTAATAAATGAATCACTGGATTGGGAGTTTTAGGGTCTAGTTCTGAACTAGATGCATCTGGAAGATTAGCTACATTTCTAGCCCATTCTATAACTGCACATTGCATACCAAGGCAAAGACCTAAAAAGGGAATTTTATTTTCTCTTGCGAATTTTATAGCCGAAATTTTTCCATTGACACCTCGATTGCCAAATCCCCCGGGTACAACAATTGCATCAACTTCATTTAAGTAAGTTTCTGCTGAATTTTTTTCTATCATTTCAGCACTTACCCAATGTAAATCTAATAAGGCTTTTTGTTCAATGCATGCATGCCTTAAAGCTTCAACAACTGATAGATATGCATCTCCAAGTTCAATGTATTTACCCACTAGAGCAACTTTTATAGGAGCTCCAGGATTTCTTAGATTGTGTATAAGTTGTTCCCAATTTTGTAAATCACATTTTTTATCTTCAAGTTCTAAATACTTTAGGGTTTCTTTGCATAAACCTTCTTTTTTTAAAGAGAGAGGTACAGAATAAATACTGTCTGCGTCTAAAGCTTCAATTACCGAATTAATACTGACGCCGCAAAATCCACTAAGCTTCTTTTTAAGAGCTTCATTGATCGATTTATCACTTCGACATACAAGTAAATCTGGCTGAATTCCAATTGATCTTAATTCTTTCACTGAATGTTGTGTTGGTTTAGTTTTTATTTCGCCAGAGGTTTTGATATAGGGGAGTAACGTTACGTGTATGTATGTAACATCATTCCTATTGACATCATTTTTGAATTCTCTTATTGCTTCTAAGAAAGGTAAAGATTCAATATCCCCGACCGTTCCACCAATTTCAGTAATAATAATATCTGCATTACTGTTGGCGGCTACTCTATGAATTCGTTCTCTTATTTCTCCTGTTATGTGAGGGATTACTTGCACAGTTCCACCGTTATAATTACCTCTTCTTTCTTTATTAATAACTGCTTGATAGATAGATCCCGTTGTCACACTATTTAACCTAGTCATTGCAGTATCAGTGAATCTTTCATAGTGCCCTAAATCTAGATCGGTTTCAGCCCCATCCTCGGTTACAAATACTTCTCCATGCTGGAAAGGGCTCATTGTGCCTGGATCAACATTTAGATATGGGTCTAGTTTTAATATTGAAACACTATATCCTCTAGACTTTAATAATCTTCCTAAGCTTGCAGCTACAATTCCTTTACCAATGCTAGAAACTACGCCTCCGGTTACAAAAACAAATTTTGACATTAAATATTTTTAATTAGGCACACCTCCCTTATATTTTATTTAAACAAAAAACTTTTAGAACATCCATATTTATTCTTATTCATCAATTGTTATTTCAATATCTAATTCTTTTAATTGTAATTCAGAAACATTTGAAGGTGCATTTGTGAGAAGACATTTTGCTTGTTGATTTTTTGGAAAAGCAATTGTTTCTCTAATGGAATCAGCACCTATTATCAGCATGGTAATACGATCTAATCCAAACGCTATTCCACCATGAGGAGGAGCTCCCATTTCTAAGGCTTCTATTAAAAATCCAAATTTTTCATCAATCTCTTTATCAGTAAGTCCTACCGTTTTCAGAACCTCTCGTTGCAAGTTTGCTTCATGAATACGTAAAGAGCCACCTCCTAATTCCAAGCCATTAAGTACTAAGTCATAAGCATTGGCTATAGAGTTCTCAATTTCTTTTTTCAAGTTTTCAGGATTTTTAGAGTTTATATTTTTTGGAGAACAAAAAGGATGATGTAAAGCTTCATATCTATTTTCTTCTTCATTTCTCTCAAACATAGGAAAATCAGTTACCCATAAGAAATTCCATTTACTTGTATCTATGAGATTTAAGTCATTTGCGATGTATTGTCTCACTCTATCTAATGACTGGTTGACTATTTGTTTATCTCCAGCTCCCAATAGGATTAAGTCTCCATCTTTCGCTTCGGTGATTCTTAAAATATCGGCTATGTGCTTATCATTTAAATTATTTTTAATTGCCCCAATAGTCTCAAGCTCATCTCCTTTAACCCTAATAAAGGCCAAACCACCAGCTCCAGCATCTTGAGCTACTTGGAAGATATCACCTCCTGGTTTTATTCTGACGTTACTAATACTCTCATTACCTCCTTTGACTGTGATTGATTTTATAAAACCTCCAGACTTAATTGCCTTGGTGAAAATATTAAAGCCAATATCACCTAATACTTCTCCTAAATCTTTTAATAACATTTGATATCTAGTATCTGGTCTATCAGTGCCGTAATTATCCATTGCTTCTTGCCATGACATTCTAGGAAAAGCATTATCAAAATTAATATTTAACACTTCTTTCCATATTTTTTTTATAAGACTTTCATTAAAAGAAATTATTTCTTTTTCACTAATAAAACTCATCTCAATATCTAATTGCGTAAACTCTGGCTGTCTATCAGCCCTTAAATCTTCATCACG
Source organism: Prochlorococcus sp. AH-736-L23 (assembly GCA_028141225.1). GTDB lineage: Bacteria > Cyanobacteriota > Cyanobacteriia > PCC-6307 > Cyanobiaceae > Prochlorococcus_A. Next base: position 14,812 of record JAOIPS010000002.1, on the reverse strand, counting down.
GAAACATTTTGCGATTTGGTAATACTTGTCCAAGCCTCCAACCATTAAAAGTTGTTTAAATAGTTGTGGGGATTGAGGCAGAGCAAAAAATTCTCCATTCGAAAGACGAGCAGGAACAAGAAAATCGCGAGCGCCTTCTGGAGTTGATTTTGTAAGTAATGGAGTCTCTACTTCTGTAAATCCAAAATTATCAAGAAATTCTCTAGCAACTTTAATAATTTTATGTCTTGTTTTTAAATTTTCTAGTAATTTGCCTCTTCTTAAATCAAGGTATCTATATTTTAATCTGAGTTCCTCTTTTGTATTTTCATAATCATGAATAGATACTGGAAAAGGTAGGTTTTTTTTAATTTGGTTGAGAATTTGTAAATCTTTAACTTTAAGCTCTAACTCTCCAGTACTTAAATTTTTATTTATTGAATCTTTTGGCCTTTCGTTAATAATTCCGCTAACCATTATTACTGTTTCATTTCTTAGAGTTTCTGCCTGTTTAAATAGATCTGCACCATCATCGGGGTTAATTGTTATTTGTAGAAATCCACTATGGTCTCTTAAATCAATAAAAATTACACCACCATGATCTCTTCTTCTATCTACCCATCCGCATAAATTAACTAATTTGCCAATATCTGTATTATTGAGTTCTTTGCAAATTTTGTTTCTCATCTAAGTATGATTTATTTATCAATAACTTATAATAATTCTTTAAGGGTAAATTTAGTTAATAATTTTTTTTATAAAACGCTCTCTTTGTTATTACCCCTTTGAATTTTTTGCCTCTTATTGATATTTGAACTTCATTATTTATAAAGGCATGCGAAGTATTGATGTATGCAAAAGCTATAGCTTGTTGTTTAGTTGGAGACCAACTGCCGCTTGTGATAGTCCCAATATTTTCTTGACCTTTAAGAACTGTGCAACCTTTTCTTCCTATTGCTTTACCTTCTATAGAGAGACCAACTAACTTTTTTTGAATACCTAATCTTGACTGCTCTTCAAGAAATCTTCTTCCAAAGAATTCGTGATTATTTTCTAGATGTACTAGCCAGCCTAACCCTGCTTCATATGGAGAAGTTTTTTCATTAATATCTTGACCATAAAGATGCATGCCTGCTTCAAGTCTAAGAGTATCTCTAGCTCCTAAACCACAAGGTGCAACATTTTTGGAAATTGAGAAATCCCATAAATTAATTGCTGCTTTTTTAGATAAAAGTATTTCTAGGCCATTTTCCCCCGTATAGCCTGTCTTTGAAAAGAAAATTTTTTCTTTAGGCGAAATATGTTCAAAAATTTTATATTCGCATCCAAAGTTAGGGATATGTGAGATCGAAGATTCAATCCATTCTTCAAATAAATTGAATGAGTTTTTCCCCTGCAGTGCTAAAAGTACTTTGTCTTTTTTAAAGTTTGTTATCGAAATTTCAGACATATTTAAATTATTTTTTATCCACTGAAAATCTTCTTCATATCTACTTGCATTAACTATTAACAATAATTCTGATATGTCATTTTCTTGCATACCAAGGTCATAAATTATTAAGTCATCTATTATTCCTCCTTTATCATTGAGCATTACTGTATAAAGTCCCTGTCCTTCAGAAAAGGAGTATAAATTAGTAGGAAAAAGTTTTTGAATATAATCCTTTGGATTGATTCCCTTAATAGAAATCACACCCATGTGAGAAATATCAAATAATCCTGCTGAAGATCTAACTGATTCATGCTCTTTAATTAATCCTGAAAATGATATGGGCATTTCCCAACCTGCAAAATCCACTAATTTTGCATTGGATTCAACATATTTTGAATAAAGAGGACTTTTTAGCAAAACCATGAAATATTTAGTTTGTATTTAGTATTTTTACACTGTAGTTTAGAAATTTTTTATTGCATATTTTCTAATGACAAAATTAAGCTTCTAAGTACTTTGGCTGCAACTATACTACTTACTCCGCTTTTATCAATTTCTGGTGATAATTCCACAATATCTGAAGCCACAATTCTAAGGTCTTTTAAAGTTTTCAGTATTTCTTCAAAATCATTCCAAAAAAATCCTCCCGGTTCTGGAGTGCCCGTCCCTGCTAGTAAACTGGGATCAAACCAATCTAAATCTATTGTTAAATAGATTGGAGACTTCGCATATGGTAGAAGAGCTTGTTTTAACTCATGTGCATTTTTGCCTGGACAAAAGTTAACTAATTGGTTGTTGTTATGCATAATTTCAAATTCTTCCTTAGTCCCACTTCTAATTCCTACTTGCAGAATTTTTTTTTCAGGTAGAACTTCTAAGCATCTTTTCATAGTACAAGCATGACTATGTTCATTCCCCATATATGATTCTCTTAAATCTGCATGAGCATCAAGTTGAACCAATATCAAATCTGGATATTTTTTTACTAATGCTTCAATAGCACCTCTTGTAATAGAGTGTTCGCCTCCAAGCATAATAGGACTAAGGCGTTTACTAATTAAATAATTTGTTGCTAATTTAACCGATTCAATAATGGACTTTGAGTCATTTTTATCAATTAGTATTGATCCAAAATCAACATACATAATATCCTCTAAGTCTTTTTTTATTTTTGGACAATATGTTTCTAAACAAGTACTGACTTGTCTAATTGCTTCTGGACCAAATCTTGCTCCTGGTTTAAACGAACATGTCCCGTCATAATTAACGCCAAATATACCAATTGAGCAATTCTCAGGACTTCTTTTTGCTCCCATATAAATTGCATTTTCGTTATCAAATAAATTTTTTGGCATTTTATGAATCTAGTTCTTTTATGATTTTATTTGGCATCATTTTGAATGCTGCATTTTGAAAATTTAAATTCCAAATTTCACATCCTTTTTCTATTTTTACGATTTCATCATAATTTTGATTTGATGAATTTAGATCTTCTGAAGAAGCAAATGTCCAACTCCAAATCCCGCTTGGATATATAGGCACAAAGGAATACATAGTTTCAGAAACTTTAAATATATTTTTTAGGGTTTTCAAAATATTTATGTGAATATTTTTGAAGGATTCAGGAGATTCGCTTTGCGTTGCTAATATCCCCCTTGGTGAAAGTATTCTTTTACATTCTTTATAAAAAGAATCTGAAAATAATAAATTTGAAAATTCTGAGGGATCTGAACAATCTATAAATATAACGTCGTAAAAATTATCTTTCGTTTTTTTTACCCATTTAGCGCCATCATCAACATGTATTTCTAATCTTTTGTCATTCCATGCTTCGCCTCCAATTTCCTTTAGAAATTTTTTAGATATTTCGATTACCTCCTCATCAATTTCTACTAGATCAATTTTTGATATTTGAGAATATTTAACGCATTCTCTTACAGTACCACCATCACCACCACCAATAATTAGTACATTAGATTTTTCGTCAATGCTACTTAATGCAGGATGCACAAGACATTCATGATAATATTTTTCGTCTTTTAATGATGTCATCCAGCAACCATCTAACATTAAAGCTTTACCATAATATTCATTTTCAATAACAATAATTTCTTGATATTTTGAGATTTTTTTAATTAGAATTTTCCCATTTAGGCCGAATCTTGAGCCTTTATGATATTCATCTATCCATGTTGTAATATTATTCATTTGCTTTTAGAAATTTTTCCTGCCAGTTTTTGTTTGGCTATTTGCCAAAGCCTTTGAAAGTCTTTAGGAGTTTGTTTTTTAATATTATCTCCTGCATGCTCTTCGACGATTGAAAATCTGTCTAAAAATTTTATATTAGTTTTTTGAAGAGCTGATTCAGGATTAATCTTTAAAAAGTTTGAGAGATTAAGAAGGGTAAAGTAAATATCCCCAAATTCATTTTTTATCTCTAAATCATTTTTACTTTTAATTGCTTCCTTTAATTCATTAATTTCTTCTTCTAACTTTTTAAAAATCTCATCAGTACTTTCCCATTTGAAACCATGTTCTTTAACAATATTTGTGATTTTATCTGTTCCAACCGATGGCGGTAAATTTTTAATTTTCAAATTTAAATTTCTACTAATTGAAGATTTCATATGAGGCGCTTCTTTTTCTAAATTTTTTATATTTAGCCAAATCTGTTGTGATTTTTTTAATGATACTTTTTCTTTTTTGTTAAAAATATATGGATGTCTATCAATAATTTTCTTGTTTAGATTTTTTACAACATCATTTAGTGTAAATTCTTTTTCCTCGTAACCGATTTCAGCATGAAGCATTACTTGTAATAAAAGATCTCCTAACTCCTCACATATGTTATCTGCATTTTTTGCATATATCGCATCTATAAATTCATTACTTTCCTCATACAAAAATGGGATCAACGATATATGAGACTGTATTTTCTGCCATGGGCAGCCCCATGTTTTATCTTTTAGTGCTTTGATATTAGATATTAAGATTTTAAAACTATTTATAGTCTCTAAATCGGAATTTTTTTCCAATTTATATCTATTTTTTGAGGACATAGGATATATTTTATTAATTAAATTTTGCCTCAATCATGAAATATTTAAATACTTAGTATAAATTTTTCAACTTCATCTATTAGAATGATCTAATATAAGGGCGATTAGCTCAGCGGTAGAGCGCCTGCCTTACAAGCAGGATGTCCCTGGTTCGAACCCTGGATCGCCCATTTATTATTTTTCTAATGACTGAGATCGTCAATCTTTCAATCAGTCAAAGTGCTGCTTCAGAACTATCTAGGCAAGCTTCTTTTGGAGGTTCTCCAGGACAAATGTCGATTGATTTGGTAGAGGATAAAAATTGTTCCGAAGGATGGATGCATATTAAATTAAGGCCAGGCAGATGTAATGGATCCCCTATTTCAAGAACTGAAGGAGTAACTTTATACTCGGATGAAAAAAAGTTTAATTTACTGAAAGATTTAAAATTAGATTATTACGGTGATTTGAGCGGTGGTGGATTTCTTATTTCAACACCAAAAAATGCAAAACGTTGTTCTTGCGGTTCTGGTTTTAAACTTTTGTAGAATAGATGTGTCTTTTTTGCAAACTAATATTATTTTCAATAATTAGCTGCTCTCAAGATAAAATAAAAAAAAGGTTTATTGAAATAAAATTTGCACATGACAGAGATGAATGATCAATTATCTTTAGATAATTATTCACCTTTTAAAGTAGAGAAAAAGTGGCAAGAAAAATGGGAAAGTCTAAAGGCGTTTAGTCCTAACCCTGAGGATGATGGGGAGTCTTTTTGTGTTGTTATTCCGCCACCAAATGTAACTGGATCTTTGCATATGGGGCATGCATTTAATACGGCTTTGATAGATGTTGTAGTACGTTTTCAAAGACTTTTAGGTAAGAATGTTTTGTGTTTACCGGGAACTGATCATGCTTCAATAGCTGTTCAAACTATTCTCGAAAAACAATTAAAAAGTGAAGGCAAAACAAGCGAGGATATTGGGAGAGATGAATTTCTTAAAAGAGCATGGAACTGGAAAGAACAAAGTGGTGGAAAAATAGTTTCTCAATTAAAAAGGATAGGATATTCAGTTGACTGGAATAGAGAAAGATTTACACTCGATCAAAAATTAAATGAAGCAGTTATTGAAGCTTTTAATATTCTCTATAAAAAGAATTTAATTTATAGAGGCGAATATTTGGTTAATTGGTGCCCTGAATCTCAATCTGCCGTAAGTGATCTTGAAGTGGAAATGCAAGAAGTAAATGGTCATTTATGGCATTTTAAATACCCTTTAATTTCTGAAAGTGGTGAACAGTTAGATAAGTACTTAGAAGTTGCAACAACAAGACCAGAAACTCTTTTGGGTGATACTGCTGTGGCAGTTAATCCTGATGATGATAGATATAAAGAATTTATTGGTGTCAAAGTAAAAGTTCCTTTCGTTGATAGAGAAATACCTATTATCGCTGATTCACATGTTGATAAAGATTTTGGTACGGGTTGTGTGAAGGTTACTCCAGCCCATGATCCAAATGATTTTGCAATAGGGAAAAGGCACAATTTAAAACAGATTAATGTAATGAACAAAGATGGAACTTTAAATATTAATGCAGGTATTTTTCAAAATTTAGATAGATATGAGGCAAGAAAAAAAATTATCAAAGAATTGGATAACTTAGGCCTTTTGACAAAGATAGAGGATTATAAACATACTGTTCCTTTTTCTGATAGAGGTAAGGTGCCAATCGAACCTTTATTGTCAACACAATGGTTTTTGAAAATGGATGATATATCACAAGGATGTATTAATGAAATTGATTCTAAAAAACCATCGTTTGTTCCTCCACGCTGGGAGAAAGTTTATAAGGATTGGTTAGAGAATATTAATGATTGGTGTATCAGTCGGCAATTGTGGTGGGGGCACCAAATACCAGCCTGGTATGTTTTAGATGAATCTCAAGACTCAATAGAACAAAATACTCCATATATAGTTGCAAGAAATGAAGAGGATGCCTTAATCGAAGCTAATAAAAAATTTGGATTAAATATTAAATTGGTTCGTGATAAAGATGTTTTGGATACATGGTTTTCAAGTGGTTTATGGCCTTTCTCAACCCTTGGTTGGCCAAATACGAATGATCCGGATTTTAAAAAATGGTATCCAAATAGTGTTCTTGTTACTGGTTTCGATATTATTTTTTTCTGGGTGGCAAGAATGACAATGATGGGGAATACTTTTACAAATAAGATTCCTTTTAAGGATGTTTATATTCATGGTTTAGTTCGAGATGAAAACAACAAAAAAATGAGCAAAAGTTCAGGTAATGGTATTGATCCAATACTATTAATTGATAAATATGGTTCTGATGCTCTACGATTTGCTTTAATTCGAGAAGTTGCAGGCGCTGGACAAGATATCCGGCTTGATTTTGATAGGAAAAAAGATACGTCTTCAACTGTTGAAGCTTCAAGAAATTTTGCGAATAAATTATGGAATGCAACTAAATTTGTGTTAATTAATAAAACTTCTAATAATAATTATTCGCTTAATGAGAGTGATGAAACTTCTTTAGAGTTATGTGATAAGTGGATTTTATCGAAATTGAATCAGGTAAATATAAAAGTCGCTGCTTTGTTGAAAGAATATAAATTGGGAGAATCTGCGAAACTTCTATATGAATTTGCGTGGAATGATTTTTGTGACTGGTATGTAGAATTTGCTAAACAAAGGTTTAATAATAAAGAGACTAAAAATAGACAAATACCTGAAAAAGTTTTAATAAAAGTGCTCAATGATATTTTGGTAATGATTCATCCTTTTATGCCGCACATTACTGAGGAACTTTGGCACGTGCTGCAACTAAAACCTGATAATGCATTATTATCTCTTCAAAAATGGCCAATTCACGAAAATAAATTTGTTGATACTAAGCTTGATAATTCCTTTCAGCAACTCTTTGAAATTATCAGGCTGATTAGAAATTTGAGAGCTGAATTAGGTCTTAAGCCATCAGAAAAAGGTCCTGTATATTTAATTTCAGACAATAATGAATTGATTGATTTTTTAAAAACTTTAGTTGATGATATTCAAACCTTAACTAAATCTTCGGAAGTATTTATTTTTAAAACTAATGCTGTTGATAAAAAAGAGTTTGCTAAATCTTTTTCTGGGATAATTAGTGATTTAGAGGTTTACTTACCTTTTCAGGATTTTGTAAATATAGATGCATTAAAGGAGAGGTTAACCAAGGATTTTAAAAAGGTGACTAATGAATTAGAAAATTTAAATAAGAGATTATCTAATAAAAATTTCGTTGATAAGGCTCCAAAAGATATTGTTGATGAATGCAAATTTAAATTAAATGAGTGTTCGGTACAAAAGGAAAGAATTACTAAAAAACTCGAACTTTTGAATTGAGAATGAATATATTTCTTGAAAATATTTATAATTTGTCTTTTTTTTTTGATACTGGTTTTGGGATCTTTTCGTTTGTTTGTCTTTATATTTTAATTGTTTTATTAATACTTCCAGCCTCTTGGTTATCTTTATTATCAGGTTTTTTATATGGCTCATATTTAGGTTCAATTATCGTTTTCATTTCCGCTTCCATAGGAGCATCAGTTGCTTTTTTTGTATCAAAAAGTTTTTTTGCAAAAAAGCTAAAAAACCTTTTTAGCCGTTATCCAAAATTAAGTGTCATGGAAAAAGTAGTAGAAAAAGGCGGACTTAAATTAATTTTTTTAGCGAGATTATCGCCGATATTTCCCTTCAGTATTCTTAATTATTTTTATGGTTTAAATAATGTTAAATTTAGAGATTTCGCTCTTGGTCTTCTTGGAATAATTCCAGGAACTTTTCTTTATTGCTCAATAGGTAGTTTGGCAAAAAGTATTAAGGAGTTAAAAAATGTGCAATCACCAAATAATTTATATATTACTAGTATTGGAATTATTTCAACTTTTTTAGTTGTATATTTCTCAGCTAAATACTCCAGAGAATATTTTGAAAAATCTTAAGAATTTACTCTTTAATATTCCAATCTCTTATTGATGCAATTAAGATAAACCACAAAAGCCTTAATTTACCTAGTAAAGTTTTGTTGGCTTCTAATTCGATATATTTTGCCTGTCCACAAGGTGTTTTTATGAAGTTGAAAACTTTTTTCTTCGTCATAAGTCTCTCAAAAAGTCCTGATAATTATTCTTATATTTTACAGCCAAGATTTTTATTTTTTTTATTTAAAAACCACATTTTTCTTTGACTACTTTGTTGAATATTATTTTTAAAATTTAAACTTTTTCACCATCTTTAAATCCTCTAAAGCATTTAAATCTAGGAAACCTAAGACTAAAAGCCACTGCATCCTTTGACTTGGTTTTTGCATCAGCTCTGATTTCTACAAGTTGACCAATGAGATGATTACGTTTTGACCAATATTCTTCACGTTGAATATCACTAAATCCGCTTCCGCAACTAAGACTGTATTCATACCCATCATCTTCTCCTTCGACCAGGATTGCTCCCAGTCTCCCTTTGTTGCGACCTGTACCTTCCTCAACCGATACAACTTTTAAAGTGACTTCAATAAAAGGTTTTGCTTTTAACCAACTGTGTGTTCTTTTACATTCATAAATAGCATCAGGATCTTTAATCATTACTCCTTCATACCCACCTTCCACAGCAGATTTATTCAGCTCTATAAATCTTTTTTGTCCTTTAATAGTGTCGAGATCTACATTTTCCCATTCAAGTGTTTGTATATGCTTTAGAAGCATAGAATGTTTTGCTACCCATTCTTTTACTAATAAACTTCTTTTTGTTTGACTAGTGTTCCATTTCCCTTTTTGAAAGTTTTCAAGGGGACATATGTCAAATAGATGGAGAACTGCGTCTTTGGTTTGTTTGCCATCTTTTCTATGTACCTGTTTCATTAAATCTTGAAAGTTAGCGCTCATCACTTCACCATCGAGTACTAAGTCATAAGGAGCTGGGTCTTTTTTTAAGGCGTTTTCTATTTCTGAGATAATATGACCAAAATTATGGAATTGTTTTCCATTACGAGAAAACATTTCTACTTTATTTTGTCTAATAATAGTTAAGACGCGTACACCATCTAATTTGATTTCAATTTGCTTTTTTCCTATCATTTTTTTTTCGTGATTTGCACTGTCATGAGCTAAAGGACAAGAAAAAATAGGAATAGCATATTGGGGAAATTTCTTTGCAATCTTGTTGACTGTTTTTTCAGATACACCACATCTAAGATCCTTAATTAAAACTCGTCTATAAAATCCATTCCACTCCTCTTTTGTTGCAGATTCCATAGCCTTAATAATTGCATCGCGAGCAGCGTGGCCAGTAAGTTCTCTTTGAATAAGCTTATTGGCTAATTTTCTAAAATCTTCCCATAAAAAATTTTGACTTTTTTCAGTCTCTTTCTCAGGGACAATTTTTACACCAAAAGTTACTAATGGATCAAGTGCCATACGTATACCTTCAAAAAAATCATCTAGACCTTCTTCCATCGCTTTTAAGATGATTTTTTCTTTATCTAATCTACTTGGGTGTAATTCTAATTGATGTATTATTTCTTCTTTAAACAATTCTTTTTGCCTCACAAGGAATTATTAATTCACTTTAGCTATTCTGTCTATTTTCCAATCATTGTCAGTTTTTGCAAAAGTAAAATCTAATGGCAGCTCATCTTGCTTGTCTTCTGATTTTAAATTTAAAGTTATTATTATTTGATCTTCTTGGACTCTAGGTCTTCCTGATTTTAAATTTCTGTATTTATTGAGGTTTAAACTAGCTAAAAATTTAAGAAAGTCTTGTCGTTTTACATGAGTTTTATAAGTTTTTGTAGTCAAACCATAAGCTGCATCAATTCTGCCAGCAGCTATTTGATCGAAAAACTTTCTTACTAATGGATTAATTCCTCTGGCGCTTATAACTAATTTGACTGCATTAAAAGTCCAAAAAGAAACTAGTACAGCTCCGCCAACTAATAATGCTTTAATTCCGATATCTTTGACTAGTGTTGCATCCATGTTAATTTGAGTTTTTATTACTTTAAGAAAAGAAATCGTTTTTGATGGCTTTTTTTGTCAAAATAATACTAATTTTAATCCATAATGCCTGTTATTCCTCTTTTACCCTTATTTCATAGATTTAATAGCCAATACTTTGAAAATTCTTTAACGGTTAATAATCACCCTTTAGTAAAAGTTAGATGGAGTGATAATAGATTAAAAACTACTGCTGGTTTTTATAAAAGAAAACGCATTAATGGTTTTATAGATTCTGAAATTATCTTATCTAAACCTATTTTGAGTAAATTATCTACTAGTGAAATAAACAGTACTTTATGTCATGAAATGATTCATGCATGGGTAGATAGGATATTAAAAAAAAATGAGATACATGGTCCAAATTTCTTAGAAAAAATGAATGTAATTAATGAGAAAGAGAAGAATTTTCAAATTACATTGAGGCACTCATTTCCTATTGAAAGGAGAGAATTAAAATACATAGGAACTTGTCAAAATTGTGGTGAGAAATTTTTCTACAGGAAAAGGATAAAGAATATTGCCTGTAAAAAATGTTGTGAAAATTTCTTTAATGGATCATGGAATAAAAACTGTTTAATTTTGTTTGATTAAAAATATAAGATGTGTTTTTGTTTCTATATTTGGAATTATTTCTTTTTTCAATGTAATTTATATTTTAAAAAGCAAAATAATTTATGGATTCAAGGAGAATTAGAAATCTTAAAAATAGTTTTGATAAAAATATTGTTGATAAACAGGTTGATAAAATTTTCGAAACTGGAAGACAATTTGTTGATGGAGTATCTGGCGCTAGACCAGGAAAAAGAAGGAACTCAGATTTTCAAGGAATAACAAGTAAGAGTGTGAAAAAAGTAGGAAGATGGGTATCTGAAAAAGTGGATTTATTTTTTGATGAAGATAATGATGATTGGAATGATGAGAATTTTTACGATGATAACAGCGATATTAAGACATTTTCTAGAGAATCAAATTCTTATGAATCTGCTAAACAGCACTCTAAAAGACCTTTAGAAGCAATATCTTTAAGGCAAACAAAAAATATACATACAACTGAGCAAAAAAAATTACCTTATGTGAGAGAGAGTAATGACGAAGATTGGCCAGATGAAATGGATTTCAAAGTTGAAAGATGGCAAAGAGCTTCAGAAAAAGAAAATAATACTTCGAGAGTTCAATCAAACCAACAAGTTCAATCAAAATCAAGAAATATTCCTAGATCAAGAAGAAGAAGAGTATAGATTCGTAAATTCTTTAATTCCTGAATAGCCTAATAAACTTTCTAAATGTGGATTGAATACTTCTCTAATAATTGTTAGGGGCTTTTTGTCTCGAAAAAATCTATAATTTCTTGACCAAAATGGACCTTTAAAGCAAAATTCATCCTCTAACCAATTTGAATTAACAAGTGAAATTCGGTCAACTTCTCTAAATAATTCTGATCTGTCTTGTGTCAAATTCTTCCAAATTGGTTCTTCTTTGGCTTTTAAATTTTCATTAACTTGTTCTGCATTCCACCAACTTTCAGCCCATGCTAGGTTTTTATTATTGTTTTTAATCCATACTTGTCTTCTAATTAAAGGCCCATTTAATTGATTTAACTCTTTAGGACCTTCTTCAATGAATAGAGGATCAACTCGCATTGAAATTAACTTAATTTTTGTCTCTTGATTAGTTAAAAGCTGTAAATGTCTAGTTGGACTTCCATCCCCAAGCAACATTAATTTCCATGGACCAGATATTTTTGGTAGTGAATTTTTCACTAAAAAAGTAGAGGCTTTTTCTTCCCATAAAATATTTGGTGAGTTTAAAAGTTTATTATTCAGTGCTCAGAGGGAATGCTTTTAAGATGATAACTTTTTTTCGACAAAAATATTTGCCTTTTCTTTTTTGATTTCTCTTATTTTTAGCCAAACAAGTAATGCAGTTAAATCAGCTTTGCTTACTCCAGGAATTTTTGAGGCATCACCAAAATTTTTTGGCTTTATCTTATTCAAATTTTCTCTAGCTTCTAAAGATAATGTATCTATCTTTTCATAATTTATTTCTTGAGGCAGAGATTTACAGCTTTGACGATTTATTTGTTCAATGTTGTTTTTTTGCCTTTTAAGGTAACCCTCGTATTTAATATCTATTTCAACACCTTCCTGTATTGAAGAGCCTAAATTTTTTTCAGTCAAATTATATTTAATCAGATCTGAATAATGAAAGTTTGGTCTTTTTAAGAGTTCCTTCAAAGTTGTTGAGCCTTTGATCTTTGATCCTGTTTCTAATTCTATTTTTTTTGATATTTCCTCGGTATTTTTTAAACGAGTGTTATTTAATCTAATTTTCTCTTCCTCGAGAAGTTTCATTTTTTCTTGATAGGCGGACCATCTTTCCTCATTAATTAGCCCTATTTGATAACCTAATGGTGTTAATCTCCTATCCGCATTATCTCCTCTAAGAGTTAATCTATATTCACTCCTACTAGTTAAAACTCTGTATGGTTCTTTGAGATCTTTGGTAATTAAATCATTGATCATTGTTCCTATATAACTGCTTTCTCTAGTGAAGATTATTGGATCTTTTTTGTTTAGTTTTCTTGTCGCATTGACTCCTGCAACTAATCCTTGTGCTGCTGCTTCTTCATAACCAGTAGTTCCATTAATTTGTCCCGCGCTAAATAAATATTCAATTTCTTTCGTTTCGAGTGATGTTTGGAGCTGTGTTGCAGGTATATAGTCATACTCCACAGCATATGCTGGTCGCAACATTTTACATTCATTCAATCCAGGTAAGGTTCTTAAAAGTTCTAATTGAATATTTTCGGGTAAACCTGTAGAAAATCCTTGTACATATATTTCAGGGGTATTAATTCCTTCTGGTTCTAAGAAAATTTGATGTGATTCTTTATCAGCAAATTTAACGATTTTATCTTCAATTGATGGACAATATCTTGGTCCCTTACTATCAATAAAACCGCCGTAAATAGGAGTTAAATGTAAATTGTCTCGAATTAGTTGATGTGTTTTGGTAGTTGTTCTTGTGATGTGACAACTAACTTGAGGCATATTATTTTTTATATCTGGGTCAAACGAAAAATATTTATCTGCTGCAGTGCTTGGTTGAATATCTAATTCATCAAAAGTGATACTTCTTTTATCAACTCTTGCTGGAGTTCCTGTTTTTAAACGTTCTGTTTTAATACCGATTTCGTGCAAATTTTGAGTAAGACCTTTTGCTGCTTGTTCGCCCGATCTACCAGCTGACATTGATTTATTTCCTATCCATATTCTTCCTTCTAAGAACGTACCAGCTGTGATGATAACTGATCTTGCTGAATAATAACTACCAAAGAAAGTCTTTACACCTTTGATTCTTTTTTTTATGATTTTTTTTGAGTTCAATCCAATTTCTTCAGTTTTTGCGATATCTAGTTCAGTAATCATTGCTTCTTTTAAAGATAAATTATCTGTATTTTGTAGTATTTCAATCATCTTTTTTGAGTATTCTCTTTTATCTGTCTGAGCTCTTAATGCCCATACGGCTGGACCTCTACTCGCATTTAATATTCTTTTTTGTATTGCTGTCTGATCAGCTAATTTACCAATAATTCCACCTAACGCATCAACTTCATGTACCAACTGACTTTTTGCTGGGCCGCCAACAGCAGGGTTGCAAGGTTGCCAGGCAATTCTATCTAAATTGATTGTAAATAAGGCAGTAGAAAATCCTAATTTTGCTGTTGTTATAGCTGCTTCACACCCTGCATGTCCTCCTCCAATAACGATGACATCAAAAGATTCATTTGTTGAGTGATGATCTTGCATTTTAGGAGCGATTTAATTAGCTAAATTCCTAAATCTCGTAAATTGAGGTTCAAATAATAATTTAACAGTTCCTACGGGTCCATTTCTATGTTTAGTGACAATGATTTCTGTAATTCCTCTATCTTCAGTCTCTGGATTATAGTATTCATCTCTATAAATCATTAATACTAAATCTGCGTCTTGTTCAATAGATCCTGATTCTCTTAGATCGCTTAACATTGGTCTTTTATTTGTTCTAGACTCTACCCCTCTACTAAGCTGAGATAAAGCTACTACTGGTACTTTTAATTCTCTGGCCATGCTTTTAAGACCTCTTGTTATTCGTGAAAGTTCTTGCACTCTATTATCAGGGGTTGATCCTTCCATTAACTGCAAGTAATCAATCACAATTAATCCAAGTTCTTTTTTTTGTTCAGCTATTAATCTTCTGCACAGAGATCTCATCTCTAAAACACTTAAGTTAGGCTTGTCATCTATAAATATTGGTAATTGACCTAGTGAA
>JAOIPS010000019.1 GCA_028141225.1 Prochlorococcus sp. AH-736-L23 | reverse complement strand
TAATACTACTTCATCTATTTACCTTGAAGGCGCTGTTTTTAATCCAGTTACTATAAGAAAATCTTCCAAGGCCGTAGGCATAAGAACAGAATCTAGCAGCAGGTATGAAAAAGGGATTTCATCAAAAAATACAATAAGTGCAGTAACTAGGGCAATTAATCTTTTAGAAGAATATTTTTCTATTAATTCACCAATCATTAATACTTCAAATTTAATAAGTAATGAGGATATATTCATTAAACTACGGAGAAATCGAATACATAAAATTCTTGGTCCATTAATAATTAACGATCAATTAGAAAAAAGAAATTTATCTGATAATGAAGTAGTTGATAAATTAACTCTCATAGGTTGTACTTTAAAGAATAAAGAATATGGCTGGGATGTAGCAGTAATTCCAAATAGATCACATGATTTAACAAGAGAAATAGATTTAATTGAAGAAATAGCTAGATTAATAGGCTATGACAGATTCGACTTAAAACTTCCTAATCCAATTAAGCCTGGAAAATTGTCATCAGAACAGTTGGCATTGAGAAAAGTAAAAAATGGTTTTATAGAAAATGGTTTTAACGAGGTATTAAGCTATTCTCTTGTTCCTGAAGATGATGAAAAACTTATAAAGATTTCTAATCCTTTGTTATTAGAAACAAGCTGTCTTAGAGATAATATCTGGAAAGAACATTTGGAGATAGTTAACCGTAATATAAAAGCTGGGCAAGCAAGTTGTTATATTTTTGAAATTGGAAATATTTTTCAAAAGAATACTGAGTTTATTCAAGAAGAAGTTCTGAATGGTGCGATTTATGGAAATAAAAAATTTGGAAAATGGATAGATTCGTGTAAGGATAACGATCTTAATTATTACCAGGCCAGAGGAAAGTTAAAGGAGGCTTTATCATCTTTGAACATAAAAATTGATGATAAACCTACTGATTCAATAGATTTTCTTCATCCAGGAAGAACAGCGAAATTAGTTATTGAAGGGAAAGATGCAGGTTATTTTGGTGAAATACATCCCAAACTTATACTAGAAAAGAAGTCATTAAAAAAAGTTTATTTATTTAACATAAATGTTTCTAACCTCTTGGGAGCTAGTACAAGAAAAAATAAATGGATTCCAATATATAAGCAATACCCAATTGTTCCGAAAATGGAAAGGGATATAAATTTTGTTTTCAGCAAGAAATTTTTGATTAGCGAAATTACATCACAAATAAGAAGAACAGGAAAGAATCTCTTAGAGGATGTAAATTTAATTGATGTTTTTGAAGATTCTAAATTTGGAGATGATCATATAAGTTATACATTTAGATTATCTTATAGAGATAAAGATAAAACATTACTAGACTCAGACATTACATCAATTCATTCAAATATCATTTCTAATGTTGAAAAATGTTTTAATACTAAATTGAGGGATTAATTGTATCGCTAATCTTATATAAGACTATAAACTAGTCTACATATAATTCTTATATAAGATAAATAATAATCCTATTAAAGTAATTAATGTTGTATGATAAAGTTCATGATCAATCTGCTATCTCTACTTTTATCATCAGTGCTGTGGGTACAAGTTCCTCAGTGGTCAGATGATTGGTCAAAATGCGCTGTTGACATACCAGATGCATCATGCCACTGGTATATTACTGCACCAGATAATACTTTTGGCGAAGGATTTGATTGGGCTAGCGCCCCTTGGTTTGATGCTAACGGATTAAGTGATATCCCTAGTATTGATAAACAAACTGCAATCGAAAAGCTTCAGTCCAGGTAGTACTGTCTTTAAGGCAGTACGGGTAAACATAAATACCTTTGATATCAATACTTTTTACGCGTTATTAATTTCTTGGACATTGAAAGGACATAATTTGTTGGTTTATCATTCAATTTTTAATTTTTCCCAGGTAATAAACAATTTGGGTATGAATCATCCAAATTAAAAAAATTAGTTTATCTTACATATCTTTTTTGAGACTATATAATAGACTTATAACAAGTCTCATATAAGAAGTTCTATACAACGAATTTTATTCTTTTAAAAATATATTCTATTTTTAATTCATTTATACATAATTATTGTTTCCATATATCAATAATAATTGACAAAAATTAGAAATAATCAAATTAGCAACTATCTTATATGAGACTATTAAATAGACTTAGAATTAGTCTTATTTGAGAATTAGTATACTATTTTCTATATAGATTTTTTAGCAATTGATACGCTTCATTTAATTTTCTCATTTGATCTGTTGATCCTCCGGCATCTGGATGCGTCTCTAAGGCTATTGATTTATAGGCCTCCCTAATTTTACGGAACGTATGAGCGGATCCTGCGGATGTTGATAAATTCAATAATTTAAGTGCTCCATGTACTGTCATTGTTGAGTCCAAAGTTTCAAATGAATTTGATCTATTATTTCGCTTAAATCTGCTTATAAACCTTCTCATAAGTGTTGGTATTCTATTTATCAGGTCTGATGTAGCAAAAGGGTCTTCTAAAACTCCAATCATTAATAAAACAATTTCAAGGGATGGATTTTTCTTCATCCAGAATGGGCATAATTCTGACATTAATTTATTGGCTGCACTCCAAGTAAAGGGTAGATTTTCAGTTCCATCAAGATTTGGCCATATATCCCTTTCAAACCAATCCATCGAAGCTTCTACTACATGATCATTAGGAACTGATCCATATAAGGTTTTCCAATGACTAATTAACTCAATTCGACATTTTATTAATTCAGTTTCTTTAATTGTATTAATTTGAATATCATTAATATTCTCCTTTAATTTTTCACTATTAATACTTCTTCTTAGATTCCTTACTTTTTTTTCAACAAAATTGGGAAGGCTTATGTTTAAGTTGGTTTTTTCTTTAGATTGATTGTTATTTGAATATCTTTTATTCAAAGATATCTCATTAACTTCTTTTTTTAAGTCTGATTTAATTAATACCAATGCAGTATCTTCATCAATATTTAAATTTTCTTTATTATTATTCTCGTTAAAGTCTATTTCTTGCTGTTGGTTCTTAGGTAGTAAATCATCTTCTTGAAGAAGTTCTTTAAGTATCTTTTCTATCACAGGTCCTCTTGCTCTAAATCCCCACTCTTTTCGTAATTGATCAAACCTGGAAATTAGTTCCTCAGGTAAATCAATTGAAATTCTTTTTGTATTTGAATTTTCAGGAATATTCAATAATATTTTCTTGAATAGTATAGAATTTATTTAATTTTATTCAAAAAAAATTGAAAGTCCATACGAAATATTGTTTTTAAATTAAAACCAATTTATTTTTATGTCACAAGTCAATTAAGTGTCTTTTTATAATAAAAATAAAAAATGTTTAATTGTTATTTCAAGTCATCTAAAGAAAAAAAGAGTTTTTATCAACATAAGAAATTAGAAATGCTCAATTATATAAAGGATTCACTTGAACGTAAAATTGCTTCAGTAACAGCATCTATAGAAGTTCTAGAAAGCCAAATAAGCAGGGACAAGGAAGTTGAAGTAACTAACTAGTATTCAAACAAAATTTTCTAGAAGTTTTTCAGGGCCTAACTTCTTTAAATAATTAATATTTGAATTTTCAGTTACTAATAAGTATCCTGCAAATCCTAAACCGTTAATGCTGAAACCATGGATATGATCTTTTTTTCTTTTTATAATAGCGATCCATTTATTAGTTATTAAAATATTGTAAGGATATATCGGTTTCTTATCACTAATAGGGTTCCCAAGTCCTAATTTCTTGCATAATTCCAAGTAAAATTCAAAAAGACATGATGGTTTTTCTAAAAAATTAAATTTGGATACAACAATATTTTTTTTAAGCTTACTATCTATATCTTGATATGAGTTCATCTCTAAAAACCACTTTTCTCTAGGGCATGATATCTCACCTTTAGATCTACGCAGAAGTTGAAAATGCCTGTGAGGTTGACTCGCTCCCGCAATTGGAGAACTATTGAAAAACCATAATCCACTAGTATCTTTATTAACTTGTTGGATTGCTCTCCAATCTTTAATATCTAACCATCCATTTTGAGGTTTCCATTCATTTGTAATAAGTAAAATATGACCTTTTTGTACAGGGTACTTATTTAATATTAATTGATGATTATCACCAATCTTATCAATTTCTAGTATCTTTTCCCAAGGACAAAATGGATTTTGCTTAGGACCATAAATTTTTTTTTTATTAAATTTTGAAGTATCGAGTTTCCTAATTATGAAGTCGTCTTTTTCATATAAATCTCTTGTAATAATATGAGTTTTGAGAGGATATAATGATGCATCATCAATTGATAATTTAGTTTGTTCTAGTGCTTTTTTCCAATATATTTCTAAACTCATTTAAAAAAATTTATCATTATCATTTTAAAAAAAAAAATAAACTTGTAATTACTTTTTATTAAATTGATATTCTTTCAGTTTTTCCAGAGGTACTGATTCTAAAACTACAATATTCGTTGATTCTAATATGACTTTTGGTGCAAGACCATCTAATAATGCTTGCTTCCACCTATCAAGACAAATACACCAATGATCACCATCCTTTAGTCCTGGGAAGGAATAAATAGGCATGGGAGTTATTAAATCATTACCTTGTGATTTACTATATTTCAGGAAATTATCATCCATTACACAACATATGGAATGATTCCCTCCATCATTTTTGTCATAGTTGCAATATCCATCCCTGAACCAACCTGTCATAGGTGCGCAACTACAAATCTCAATTTCTTCTCCAAGGACATTTAACTGATTTTGATTATTTATGGTCATAGTTTTTTTAATAATAATAAAACACCAACATTTCTTTAAAAAAGGTTGACGAGTATGGGGGGTAAGGAGGTAATAATTCTAATAAGGTTTTTTTCATTATGGATTGGGACTTTACTGAAAACATTGCATTTAAAGCTCTTTATGAAGCTTTTAAAGATAGTGATGAAACTTCCGCATTAGAATTTTTATCTAGTGATGGTGCTTCATATTATCTTGAGTTAACACAGGATGCCGCAGGTGAGGGACTTGATCTGGGTGATAATGAAACGATGGAAGAACTACAGGAAGAAATTATTGAATATTTAGAAAATAACTAAAAATATAGCTTAGGCGCTGAAATATTTAGCTTTTGAGTGTAGTGAAATGATAGCTGTAGTACTTTGCTCTGGATGAAGTTGTTCAGATTCATCCATGGTCAAGTTTATTCTTTTGGCATCCAACAATGATAATTGTATGTTTGAATCAGATACTTTTGGACATGCAGGATAACCAAAAGAATATCTAGCTCCTCTATATTTTTGAGCTAGTATTTCTCTATTTTTGTGTGGTTCTTCAGACCTAAAACCACATTCAATACGAATTAACGCATGGACATACTCAGCTAAAGCTTCTGCTAATTGCACTGTAAGTCCATGGAATAACAAATAATCGCTATATTTATCTTCTTTAAATAATTTTTGAGAATATTCGCTAGCAATATCGCCCATGGTTACTGCCTGCATAGGAAATATATCTATCGGTTTATTATTTTTTAAATCACAATAAAAATCAGCTATGCATAAATTATTCCCAGATTTTTGTCTTGGAAAATTAAATTGGGAAATTTTATTTATTGATTTCTCATCAAATAAGAAAATACTATTATCTTTTCTCCCGCATCTGAAATATCCATAAACTGCTTTAGGTGATATAAGTTTTTTCTCTATGATTATCTCTAACCATTTATCTAACAATGGTTTAGCATATGAATCCAAATAATTATTGTATTCATCTACGCTTTGGTTTTTTCCTTTTTTTATTTGCCATTGCCCGCTAAATAAAGCTTTTGTATCTAAATAAAATATTAACTTATTTAAATCTATATCAACATCGTTCAAGACTTTCGTTCCCAAGAAAGGGGCTTGAATTGGATCTTCTTCATTTATAAATTTAGATCTTATAAAATTTTCTTTTAAATTTAATTTGGAAGTCTCGGTATTTATGGATATAGATTTTTTAACAGCTTGAGAGTTTGATTTTGATGAGGCTAAATTAATATTTATACCTTCATTCTTAATGAAACCCTCTGTATTTGACCAATTACCCTTCTTCTTATTTTCCATATATTCATTCATAAATTTAAGATCAGTGAACGCATCTTTTCCGTACAATATTTTCCCTTTATATATTTTGCTGCAGTCCTCATTTACAAATTTTGGGGTTAAGGCTGCGCCTCCTAATATTACTGGTACACTAATATTTTCATTGTTAAAAGCCTCTAAATTATCTTTCATAAAAGCAGTTGATTTAACAAGTAATCCGCTCATAGCGATGCAATCTGCATTGTATTTTTTTTGTGCATCTATAATTGCTGAAACATCTTGCTTTATTCCTAGATTTATTACGTCATAACCATTATTTGTAAGTATTATATCTACCAAATTTTTTCCAATATCATGTACATCGCCTTTGACAGTTGCAATTAAGAGTTTTCCATTTGATATATTCTCATCTACAGTTTCCATGTATGGTTCTAAAATTGAAACAGCAAATTTCATTGTTTCAGCGGATTGGAGTACAAATGGCAATTGCATTTGACCTGAGCCAAATAAATCTCCTACAACTTTCATCCCATCTAGTAAAAAGGTATTAATTATTTCAAGAGGTTTATATTTTTTTAACGCTTTATTTAATTGATCCTCTAATCCTAATTTTTCTCCATCTATAATATGATTTTTCAGACTTTCTTCAAGAGTTAGGTTTTTATTTTCTGAAGATGCTTTTTTGAAATCTTGAATAGATAAATCTTGAAAAGCCTTTGTTAATTCTACTAATGGATCATAAATACAAATATCATCTTCAAATACTCTTTTATCATAAATCAAATCTAAGCAAAGCTTTTTAGTTTCTTCAGAAATTTTTGTTAATGGCAAAATTTTATTTGGAGCGATGATAGCAGAATCTAATCCTGCTTTAATGCATTCATCTAAAAATATTGAATTTAGATTAATTCTTGATAATGGTGAAAGACCAAAACTAATGTTTGATATCCCAAGTATGATATGAATATCTGGGAATTTTTCACGAATTTTTAATATAGCACTAATGGTTTCTTTAGCGTTTAATCTATCTTCTTCTATCCCTGTAGATATAGGCAGAGCTAATGGATCAAAAAATAGCTCATAATCTGACAAACCACATTCTCTTGTTCTATTAATCGCTCGTTTGACAATCTTATATTTTTTTTCTGAATTCCTTGCCATTCCATCTTCATCAATTGTTCCGACAACAAGACCTGCACCATACCCTAAGGCTAAATTTAAAACTTGATCAAACCTTTCATTGCCATCTTCGTAATTGGTTGAATTTATAATACATTTACCACCAGCTGACTTTAATCCACTTTCCATTTTGTCTGCATCTGTAGAGTCAATCATTAATGGTAAATTTATATTGGTAACAAGTCTTGAAGTTATTTCTTTCATATCTTTCACTCCGTCTCTGCCTACATAATCAACATTTACATCAAGAACGTGAGCATTTTCTTTTTGTTGTTGCTTTGCAATTGCAACTAAGCCATCCCAATCGTCGTTATTTAATAACTCTCTTACCTTTTTCGATCCACTTGCATTTAATCTTTCTCCTACTATCAAAATTGAATTGTCTTGTTTATATGGCACAGAGTTATATATTGATGAGGCAGATGGAATAAAACCACTTGAATTTTTCTTACCATTGTTGTTGGTCCTCTCAATATCAATAATTTCATCGATTATTGAAGACAGGTATTTTATATGTTCAGGTGTTGTCCCACAACATCCACCTATTAATTGAACATTAAAGTCATATATAAAATTCATTAACTGCATCTTTAATTCTATTGGCTTTAATCTATAGTGAGCTACACCACCAATATTTTCAGGAAGACCTGCATTGGGAATACAGCTTATAGCGAATGGAGAATTTTCAGACAAATATTTAATATGATCCTTCATTTGCTCAGGACCAGTTGCACAATTAAGTCCAAGGATATCTATATTAAATGGCTCTAATATTGTTAATGCAGAAGCAATATCAGATCCAACAAGCATAGTACCTGTTGTTTCCATTGTTATAGATACCATTAAAGGTATATCAATATTTTTACTTTCTAGAATTTCTTTTGATGCTAGTAAGGCAGATTTAATTTGTAGAACATCCTGACAGGTTTCAATCAAAAGAAGATCAACTCCTCCATCTAAAAGACCATAAATTTGTTCTTTATATGATTGCTTTAATTCATCAAAATCTATATGTCCTAAAGTGGGTAATTTAGTTGTTGGTCCAATTGAACCTGCTACAAACCTTGGTTTATCAACTGATGAGTATTTGGCAGCAGCTTTTTTTGCTATAAATGCTGCATTTTTATTTATCTCATAAGCCTTATCTGCAATATCATATTCATCAAGAACTATTGATGAGGCACCAAATGTATTAGTTTCTATAACATGACAACCTGCTTCTAAAAATGAATTATGAACCTTCTCAACTACCTCTGGCGATGATAAAACAAGGTTTTCATTACATCCCTCTAATTCTTTTCCTCCAAAGTCATCTGCAGTAAGATTTAAGTTCTGAAAAGATGTTCCAGTACCTCCGTCAAAAATAATTAATGGTTTTTCATCTCTATTTAAATAGGTTCTGAAAGATTCCATTTTTAGGCAAAAAATAATTTATTTTAGTGAAATTCTTGTTACCCAATTATCATAGTCTTGAGAACGACCTTCTGTTATTTCTATAAGCTTACTTTTTAATTTATTCATTATTGGTCTTTCAACATTTAATTCAGTTGATTCAATTTTTTTAACTGGTGTAATTTTTGCTGCTGTACCAGTTAGAAAAACTTCATCTGCTATTAATAATTCTGTTTTATCAACAGGCCTCTCAATTACATTTATTCCAAATGATTTTGCTAATTCAATTACACTAGCTCTAGTAATACCCTCAAGGATATCTTGATCAACACCAGGAGTGATTAAGTCTCCATTCCTTACAATAAATAAATTCATACCACTAGCTTCGCTTACCTTACCACTTGAATTTAATAGCAGGGCCTCATCAAAACCCGATAAACTAGCTTCTGTTTTAGCTAATGAACTAGTAATATATGCTCCGCTTATTTTTCCTCTTAAGGGGAGAGATCTATCTTCTTGCCTTGTCCAACTACTCATTCTACAAGAAACACCATCTGGGGATAGATAATCTCCTAGTTCAATACAATAAATAAAGAAATTTGTTTCAATATTGTGTAACCTTGGCGCTATACCTAAATCGCTTGTATATACAAATGGTCTTATATAAATAGGTTTTTCTGGCTTGTTTCTTTTTATAACTTCTTCTAAGGCTTTAAAAATATATTCTTCAGAAATTTCAGTTAAGAGTAATTTTGCACTTTGAGATAATCTTTTTATATGTTTGTCAGTTCTAAACAAAAGGAATTCTTCTTTGTTTGTTGGGTTAGGTATCGCTCGCATTCCTCCAAATGCAGCAGTACCGTAATGTAGTGCATGAGTAGCTATTGATATTTTTGCTTCTTTAAATGGAATACATTTACCTTCGAACCAGGCGTATGGAAGAAATTCATGCATATTTAATTTATTTAATTAAGGTAAACTTGTTTTATCCTACTTACGTATTCTAAACCTTATTTATATATAAAAATGCACAGGATAATAAATATAGCAGGAAATGAAAAGAATAAGGATGATTTAATTGAGCAACCAGCTGCAGATTTTATTTTTATAACAAGTGTCAAGGCTGATTTAAATCTTATATCAAACTTATTGTTAGAAAAAGAATTTGCTTCATTAAAAAATAATATAAGAGCTTTAGAAATTTCTAATTTAAATTCCTCTGCTCAAATAGATAATTATTTATTAAAAACAATAAATTATGCAAAAGTAGTCGTACTTAGAATATTTGGAGATAAAGGTACATGGAACTATGGAATTGAACAACTTTTAAATTGGCAAGTAGTTAATAAAAAAAGGAAGTTAGTAATCCTATCAGGTACCATTGACCAGGAAATTTCCTTATGTGAAATAAGTAGTATAGATAAAAATATTGCATTAAATATTTCTAGATTACTAAGATCTGGAGGACTGGAAAATTATAGAAAGTTTCTTAATTGTTTAAATTATTTAGTTGTAGATGAAAAATTAATTCCTGATGATTTTTTGAATATTACTTTTTATGCAGATCCCTATTTACATGATTGGAAAAATGAAAGTGGCGAAAAGATAGGAATAATATCCTATAAATCACTTTTTTTGGCTAATGAAATTGAAATAAATGAAAAACTTAACTTGCAATTAAGAAAATGCGGATTATCTCCTAAAACGTTTTTTATTTCAACACTAAAAGATCATATTATTCAGAAGAAATTAATAGAAATTTTTAAAAAAGAAGATATTAAACTAATAATTACCACAACTTCATTTTCTTCATCTCAAATCAAAAATAATGAATTAATTGAAAATTCAACAAATATTTTTACTTCTCTTAATATTCCAATTTTACAGCTTCTTTCTTCTAATAGATCAAGAAAAAAGTGGTTAAATTCATCTATTGGAATGAATTCATCTGATTTATTAATGCAAATAATTATTCCTGAATTTGATGGAAGAATTACTACCTGTCCTTCAGCATTTAAAGAAATAATTTCTAAGAAAAATACTCTATATAGTGAAATAACTAGTTACAAAGCTGATCAAGTAGGTATTCAATGGATTTCAAAATTCGCAACAAATTATGTGAAACTTCAGAAACTTAATAATTTTGATAAAAGAATTTGTTTAGTAATAAGTAATTATCCAGTAAGGAACGGAAGAATAGGTAATGGCGTTGGTCTAAATACACCATCTTCAATAATAAATATTCTTAATTGGTTAAAAGAAGAAGGTTATGACCTTGGATCTTGTAATTATCCTCAAGATTCTAAGGAATTAATGTCAATGCTTATAAAAACTAGAACTAATGATATTGAATCTCAAAATAATAAACCATTAGATTACTTACCACTTAGTGAATATTTAAAATATTGGGATAATTTAGAAATTGATCCCAAAAATATTATTGTTGGTCGTTGGGGTAAACCAGCTGATGCAATCGATCTAGATAATAAAGGTTTCTCAATAAATGGTATTAGATTTGGAAAAATAACATTATTGATTCAACCTCAACGAGGTT
Organism: Prochlorococcus sp. AH-736-L23; assembly: GCA_028141225.1. Lineage (GTDB taxonomy): Bacteria > Cyanobacteriota > Cyanobacteriia > PCC-6307 > Cyanobiaceae > Prochlorococcus_A. Next base: position 14,504 of record JAOIPS010000019.1, on the reverse strand, counting down.
ATGACGCATTCACTGATAGAGATATTCATTCTCCCGATCTTCCACCTCCCCATAGATATTTAGCACAATATTTTTGGATTGAAAAAGTTTTTAATGCAAATGCTATGTGCCATATTGGTAAACATGGTACTGTTGAATGGTTACCTGGTAAATCTATAGGTCTCAGCAATAAATGTTTTCCAAATATTATTTGTCCAGCAATACCAAACATATATCCCTTTATCGTAAATGATCCTGGAGAAGGATCCCAAGCTAAAAGAAGAACTGCTGCAACAATTATTGATCATTTAACCCCTCCTTTGGATAGGTCAGAATTATATGGAAAATATTCAATATTAGAAAATTATTTAGACGAATATTTTGAAGCAAAATTATTGAATTCTAATAGGATTGAAATAATAGAAAATTCTATTTTTGAATTAATAAAAAAAGATTTTAGCGAAATAACTTTAAAGAATAAAAATAATCAAATAGAAGAAATTGATTCCTTTCTTTGCAAAATTAAGGAATCTCAAATTAGGACAGGTTTGCATATTTTTGGCAATAGGCAGAATGACATTAATGAAATAAATTTATTCTTGTGTATTGCTAGAGTACCAAATACGAACCGAATTGGTGTTACTCAATATATAGCAAAACATTTAAAACTAGATTTGAATCCTTGGACAAATCAATATGATCAAATGTTAAGTGAAAAGGATAAAAAAATATTATTGACTTTTTCCAACAAGAACATTTTAAACTTTAGAATGGCTATTGATTTTTTGGAACAACAAGCAAAGTATTTAATATATTTGTTTTTTTACAAAAAGAATATCTATATAAAAAATCTAGAAAAATATAAAAATCAGAAAATAATAGACTATTTCTTTAATGAAAAAAAACATAATAAGTATTTTTTATTATTAAAAAAAGAGATTCTAATTCCAATCATTAATTCTTCATATAATGAGAAATTATCATTTATTAATTCATTAAAGGGACAATATGTAAAAAGTGGTCCATCTGGAGCTCCTACGAGAGGTAAAACTGAAACTTTACCTACTGGTAAAAATTTCTTTTCAGTTGATTCGAGAGGACTGCCAACTGAATCAGCATGGTGTGTTGGTTGTCAGTCTGCTTCACAAATACTTGATTTATACAAACAAGATAATGGAGAAGATTTAAAAAATATAGCAATATCTGTATGGGCAACATCCACAATGAGAAATGGTGGTGAAGACATTTGTCAAATACTATATTTATTAGGAGTACAGCCTATTTGGGATGGGCCTTCAAGAAGAGTAGTTGATCTAGAAATCATTCCTTTATCTGTTCTCGAAAGACCAAGGGTTGATGTTACTTTAAGAATTTCGGGAATGTTTAGAGATGCATTTCCACAGTTAGTTAAATTAACTTCTAAAGCAATAAATCTTGTTTCTAATCTTAATGAGGATGATAAATTTAACCCTCTCGCTGGGGCATCAAGAGATGGTGATTCAATTAATCGTATATTTGGGTCAGCGCCAGGTTCATATGGGGCTGGTCTGCAAGAACTAATTTCAAATTCTAATTGGGAAAATATTGATGATTTTGGAGAATCTTTTCTTAATTGGAGTAAGTGGATTTACAGTGATAATCTTGAACCTATAGAGAATAAAAAATCATTAGAAAATGCTCTTAAAAATGTGCAGTTAGTTGTTCATAACCAAGATAATAAGGAACATGATATTTTAGATTCTGATGATTATTATCAGTTTCAAGGTGGATTATCTTCAGCAGTAAAAAAATTGAGTGGTAAATTTCCTGAAATGTATCATGGTGATTTATCAAAATTTGGATTATCCAAAATTTCAAAATTACAAGATGAAATTAATAAAGTTGTTATATCAAGAATACTTAACCCTAAATGGATAAATGGAATGAAGGATAATGGTTATAAAGGAGCGTTTGAATTTTCAGCTACTCTAGATTACTTATATGCTTTTGATGCTTCTACTGAAGTAGTCTCAGATTGGTGTTATGAGGAAGTTTATAAATCATGGTTATGTGATCTGGATCTTAGGAATTTCTTTCTAGAGAATAATCCATGGGCTTTAAGAGATATTGCACAACGATTTCTTGAAATTGTAAATAGAAAAATGTGGAATAATTGTTCATCAGATGTCATTGAAAATTTAAAGAACATAATTATTAATACTGATTCAATAATTGAAAAAAACGAATTCTGAATTATCTACCTAATAGCGAAAGTCCATGACTATCTGTTCCGCATGTTTTTAGCATTGAATATTCATCGGCTAATTTATCTATTTCTGAACATACAAATAAACTAGGATTCCATACCTCATTAAGTTCATAATCGTACCAAACCTCTATACCATCAATACCTTGTATTTTGGCCTCTGGAATTAATTCATAAAAAGGAATCCTGTATCTCGCTGGATGTGCAAGAAATGATAAACCACCAGCTAAATTTATTGCTTTTATAACTGATTTAATATTTAAATCATTACCTATTGGAGACTCTCCAAGAATGTAGGGATTTAGGTATTTACTTTTTATATCTATTCCCAATCCAATTACATGTACTAAACATCCTAAAATCAAACAATTAATTTCTATTCCCGAAATTAATGAAAAAGAATCTTTAGGATAATTTTTGAGTATATTATTTTTTTTTATATATTCATGAGCTTTAACTGTATGATGATCGGTTATTGATAAAAATTTTAAGTTATTTTTATAAGCTTGTTCTAAAAGTTCATATGGTTCTAAACTTCCATCACTAAATTTTGTATGACAGTGAAAATTAATATTTTTAGGACAACTATTTTTATTAATATTGGAAGTTAATTTTACTAAGTCTTCCCTATTCATTACTTAATGAATTCTCATTTTTCTTTCTAATCTTTGCATATAATTGTATTGAAGCCAACATGAAAATAATTAGTCCAACTATACTCCATGTAGCAACACTAGTTGGAAAATTATTTTTAAAAATAACTAAAAGTACAATTATAAATAATAATAAAGTTGGCAATTCATTTAATAATCTAAGGTTTTTTGCTGAAATGGTTGAAGTGCCATTATGTAATGAATACATTATTTTATAACAATAAGAATGATAAATTACTAATCCCAAAACAAAAGAAATTTTAATTTGTAACCACTTCTCACTTAACCAACTTGGTTGCATAATAACCAAGCAAATAGCCATACTTAAAGCTAATATCATCCCGGGTGTTGTGATTATATTCGCCAGCCTTTTTTCCATCAAGGTGTATTGTTTATTAAAGGCAATTTTTAATTCATTATCCATATTTTTAGATTCTTCATGATATATAAAAAGTCTTACTAAATAAAAAAGTCCCGCAAACCAAACTGTTACACCAATAATGTGAAGTGATTTAAACCAGAGATATGCTTCAGCTGCCAAATTACTAGATTAATTTATAAATATATATTTTTAATATAGTTATATTTAACAATATCAAGAAATCTATTTTTCAAAAATTAATTAATATTTATAACTCGTTAAAATATTTATATATATCATTTACTGAATTTTTTCCAAGTCCTTTAACTTTTGATAAATCCTCTTTACTAGCTATTCTAATCGCGTCTATTGATTTAAAATGCTCAAGCAATTCTCTTATTCTTGATGGTCCTAATCCACTGATTTGGGACAATTGAGATCTATTCATTCTTTTAGATCTTTTGTCTCTATGAAAAGATAATGCAAATCTATGTGCTTCATCTCTTACCCTTCTTAATAGAAGAACTCCTTTTTGATTTTCATCAGTATCAAGAGACTTAGTAAATCCTGGAATAAATATTTCTTCATTTTTTTTTGCCAATGAACATATAGTTACTTCTTCCTCAAGATTCAGTTCCTTTAATGCTTTAATGGCAGCATTTAACTGTCCTTTTCCTCCATCAATCATTATTAAATCAGGCCAATCTGATAGAAGTTCATTGTCTAATTTACTATTCGTTTTATCATTTAATATTGAAAAATCCCCTCCGCTTTTTTTAAATCTTGACCATTTTTTAAACCTTCTATGTATTACTTCATATATCGAAGCAAAATCATCACTATGTCCTACAAAAACGTTTGGATCTTTAATTTTATATTTCCTATAATCCTGTTTAGAAGGAATCCCATCAATAAAAACGACTTGTGATGCTACAGGGTCACTACCTTGAATATGACTTATATCATAACCTTCAATTCTTTTAGGTTGTTCACTTAATTCAAGTATTTGGGCAAGATCCTCAATTGATGATTCATTATCTTGTATCCCATTTAATATTCTATCTAATTCCAATTTCGCATTTTTTAAAACCATTTCTACAGTTTCATGTTTTTTATTTCTTTTTGGAATTAAGATTTTTACTTTCTTTTTTCTTAGCTCCGTTAACCAATCTTCTATGGTTGCTTGTTTTGGAAGGTTATATTGAATAAGAATTTCTGATGGTATTTCTACAGGTTCAACATTCATATAATGCTCTTCTAATATCTTTTGTAAAATAAGATTTTCATCTTCATTATTTAATTTTTGACTATAGCCAATTCTCCCAATGAGCTTACCAGATCTCATTTGGAAAATTTGTATACTAGCTACATTTTTTTCTGAAACTATTCCAAAGATATCTCTATTAATTGAAGAATCTGGTATTGATATTTTTTGTGATTCAGTTAATAATTTTAAACCTGAAATTTGGTCCCTTATTTTTGCTGCATTCTCATAATCTAAATCATTTGATAATTGCAGCATTTTTTTTTGTAAAAATATTTCTAAGTCATCATTTCTTCCCTGAAATATCATAGATACTTGTTTCATTATTTTTTTATAATCGTCAGATGATATAACTTCTTGGCAAACCCCTGGACATCTTCCTATTGAATAATTTAAACAAGTTCTATCTTTATAGACTGGCCTTGGTCTTTGTCTAAGTGGAAATATTTTTTTTATCGTAAATAATGTTCTCCTTAATAATCCGACATCAACATAAGGTCCATAATATCTATCTAAATTATTTCTATTTCTTCTTCTTCTTGTAATAAATATTCGAGGATATTTTTCACTCCAAGTTATACAAAGATATGGATATTTCTTATCGTCCTTTAAAAGAATATTAAAATATGGTTTGTTTGTTTTAATTAAATTTGACTCTAAATTTAATGCTTCATATTCGCTATCTGTGACTATTATTTCTATTTCAGTTATTTGACGAACCATCAAACTTAATCGGGGAGTTAAATCTGAATAATTATTGAAATAACTACTTACTCTACTTCGTAGTTTTTTAGATTTACCGATATAAAGTAAGTTATTATCAATATCTTTAAAAAGATAACAACCAGATGACTTTGGAATTTCGGATAATCTTGATTTTAATAACTCCTTATTATTAATTAATTTATATTCAATTTTAAAATTATATTTGTTATTTATTTTTTCGATAGAGGAATTACTCATTTATTATGATTAACCTCCATAATTCCAGCCAGTTGAAGATAAATTTAGTGAGTCAACATCATTATTCAGATAAGCAGATTGAACCTCTCCTACAAAAACGGTATGGTCTCCATGCATAACACTCCCAACAACATTACATTCAACACCACCAACACTATCAACTAAAATAGGCAATCCAAGCTCACCTAAATTAAATTCAACAGATTCAAATCTACCTCCTAATGCTTTTTGAGGTTTAAAGAAAACAGCTGCTAGATCCTTTTGATCACTTTTGAGCACATTTAATGAGAACTTATTGGTTGACTTTATTATTTCATGACTAGAACCCTCTGCTCTAACAGCCATTACAACTAATGGTGGGGTGAAAGAACCTTGAGTCACCCAACTTGCAGTAAATCCATTCACTTCATTTTTATCCTCGTCCCTAACGCCACAAATAAATAATCCGTGAGGTATTTTTCTTAATAAGATTTTTTTTGCTTCTAGATTTAATGTCATAATTGATTTAACTAATAATCTTATTTTAACTAAATTTCTTATTCGATCATAATAAATTCATGAAAATTCTTTATCCAGGTACATTTGATCCTTTAACAAATGGGCATCTTGATTTAATAGAAAGGGCTGAAAAAATATTTGGCAATCTAGTAGTTGCTGTTTTAGAAAATACCTCTAAAACACCAACATTTAATCTTGAAAGAAGAATAATACAAATAAAAAATTCTCTTTCTCATTTACCCAATATTGAAGTAATTTCTTATTCTGGTCTAACTGTTGATTGTGCAAATGATTTAAAAGCTAATCTTATTCTTAGAGGCTTAAGAGCAATGAGTGATTTTGAGTATGAACTTCAGATTGCTCATACAAATAAATCCCTTAATAATGATATTGAAACTATATTTTTATCAACAAATACAAATTATAGTTTTCTTAGTAGTTCTTTAGTAAAAGAAGTTGCTAAATTTGGTGGTGAAATTAATCACATGGTACCCCCCTCTGTTGAGAGGGATTTAAAAGAATATTTTAAATAATATTTTTGTTAACAAGATTTCAAGTAATAAAGATCACTTAATAATTTAAAAGCTTTTTCTTTATCAATTTTATTAGAATTTTGGATAATGCTTATAATTATTGGCTTTTCATTTTTATATAAAAAGCCAGATAATGCAAAGACATTTGAAAGAGTCCCAGTTTTGCCAAAAAACTTTCCAGACAATTCACTATTTACAAATCTTTTAGCTAATGTTCCTCTAACTCCAGTAATTGAAAGTGTAGATTGATAAGCTTTAAAATTATTAAAATATCTCATTTTATCTAAAAACAATACAACTAGCTTTGTTGTAATTTTATTTTTTCGAGACAATCCACTAGCATCTGCAAAGTATGCATTATTTGCTGGTAGGCCTTTGTTTTCTAGCCATCTTTTCAATTTTATATAGTTATTATTGTTCCATGTATTTGAGGCATTTTTAAAAAGAGATTCAGCCGTAAAATTATGGCTTTCAGAATTTGTTAAAGTTAATAATGAAAGAATTGGAGTTGAATATACTTTATTTATCTCTTTAAAATTTTTTAAATAAAAAGTTTTTCCTGAATCAAAAAAATTTATATATATTTTTGAATTTGGAAATTTATTTTTTAAATAATTTTTAATAAAATTTTTTAATGAATAAATATCTTCATATTTATTGTGATTACTTTCTATTGCAAGAGATGTAATTGGAGATCCATATTCGTAAAGTTTATCAGTATTTGTCCAACCATTAGGCCAATATAATTTTGAATCAATTTCTACAATATTAAAGTTAATATTTTTATTTTCTTTAACATTTGAAATTAGTTCGATTATATTTTCATAATTAAGATCTGGATCACCTTGACCGTGTAAATAATAATCGTTTTTATTTTTAAATAAGGATGTTTTTAAATTATTATTTAATTTATATTTACTTAAAACATAAGCTGATGAGAATAATTTTTGGTTAGATGCTGGCAACCTTGGAACATCCTCATTGTAGGAACTTATTATTTCCCCTTTATTATTAATAATTGATACACTAAAAGAATCATCCAGCGTTTGATTCAATAAAGCATCATAAGTAGGACATATTTTGTTTTTAGTAATTATTCCAGGGAAATTAAAATAAATACTATTTAAAATAGTTATTTTCTGATTTGCTAGTAAATATCTTATCAAAAAAGGAGATGTTACTAATAAAAGAACAATAAAGAAAAATGAATATATTTTTTTTATCACATTCAATCTATAAATTTACAAAAATAGATTCATTATCGGGTTTAATTTCAAATTCTTTTTTAAAAAAATATCTTTTATTTTCTTCTTTGAAAAGCAACCAGTTGTTTGGATAAATATGCATAAGAGCAGCTTTATTTAAAGGCTGCAGAAAATAAATATTTTTCCATGTTTTGACAAAGTTTTTACGTCGCTCTCTAATAACACTTCCTATACCAATATTGGCATCTTCAAATTTTGGATTTAATGAATAATGCGTACCTTGATAATTATCAGACATTGGTTCAAATGAATCGAAATCATATGGCTGAGGTAGTATCGATATCATTGCACTATCAATATTATTAATATTATTTGATTCATTAAATGATTTAAAAGTAAAGATTTTATCTTTGATATCTGGATAGTCTCTTTGAGCCAATGCCACAGCACCTTGATCAGCAAATGTTATGAATACATTATTATTTTTAGACAATATCTTGTAGATAGTTATTCCAATTCTGTTAAACTTCAATCCTTCAAAATTAAATTCTATAGTAAATCTTTTATTTGAATCTAATAAACTTGGAATAATTGCATCCTCCATATTCTTAAGAGATTCATTTAAATCTTTAGGTAGTCTGTAATTGGTTTCCATTAAAATTTGTTAATACATATTTGAATAAGTTCTAAAAATTTATCTATTTCTAACTTATTGTTTATTGAACCTAAAGTAACACGAATATTTGAATATAGTTCATCATCTTTTAAACCAATATTTTTAAGTGTTGAGCTTGGTTTCCCAGATGAGCTTGAACAAGCACTTCCACTACTTATGGCTATTTTATTTTCTGACATGAAATTAACAATCTTATAGGCCCTTATAGGCTCAAATAGTTTATTTAATAGCAGAAAAGAAATATGACTGGGAAGTCTATGGTTAATGCTACCCGTAATCTTTATATGATTATTATCTTTAATTTTTTTAAAAAAATAATTTTTAAGTTTATTAATATTATTAGAAGGAAATTCAGTTATGTAATCATATAATTTTATTTTTCCTTCAATATTCTTTAGTGATTCATACATTCCAGCGATTAATGGCAAAGCTTGTGTACCTTGTCTAATTGAAAATTCCTGAGTAAGTGATATGTCGTTATTTTTTAAAATTTGTCTAGACTTTTCTTTTGTTAAAAGAATACCAATCCCTTTTGGACCTCCAAATTTATGAGCGGATAAACTTAAAAAATCACATTTAAGATCTTTCCAACTGAATATTCCATTACTTAATATTTGAGTTCCATCTAAATGAAACATTATATTTAATTCTTCACATTTGGAACCAATAAATTGGACAGGTTGTATTGTCCCAATTTCACTTTGTCCCCAAATAATTGATACAAGCTTAGTATCATTGTTTAAAAATTTTTCGATATTAGAAATATTTAAAATTCCATCATTATTTACCTTCCATTCATAAATATCCCAATTTTGTTTTCTGAGTTTATTAGCACAAATAGTGGTTGCTTGATGTTCAACATTTGAAATAACAACCCTACCATTATTAAATTTCTCATAAATATTATTAAATACAATATTTGTCGATTCAGAAGAACCAGATGTAAAAATTATATCCTCCGGATCTGCTTCAAATATATAAGCAATTTTAGATCTAATTTTTTCAAGATATGTAGAGCATCTTATCCCTAGCTCATATGTAGATGAAGGGTTATGCCAATAATTCCTATAAGTTGAATTAATTATATTTAAAACATTCTCAGATAATGGAGTTGTGGCTGCATTATCTAAATAGATAAAATTATTTTCCATTAATTTACTAACATTGATCCTGAAAAAACCTTTTTAGCATTACCGGTCATCATTACTTCACAATCGTCTTTTGACCAATCAATTTTAAGATTACCTCCTGGTAAGGTTACTATGGTTTGTGAATTACAAAGGCCTAATTTATAAGCTGCCACATGGATAGCACAGGCACCTGTTCCACAAGCTAAGGTTGGTCCTGCACCCCTTTCCCATACTTTTGCTTTGATATTGTCTCTATTTAAAATTTGACAAAAATGCACATTAGTTTTTTCTGGAAATAATTCATTTTTTTCAAATATAGGACCAAGTCTGGAAAGAACAATTGACTCTATGTCTTTTACAAAGAATATTAAATGAGGATTTCCCATTCCTACGGCATAACCAATATTATTAAAATCTTTCTCAATAAATTGGTGTGAGGGAATTGAATTTATTTTTTTTTCAATAGTTGTTGGAATATTTTGACATTCTAAAATTGGAACTCCCATTTTTACTGTAATTTCATCATTTATATATTTTGCAATTTTTAAACCTGCTTTAGTCTCAATTTTATATTCTATATTTTTATTATTCATTGAATCATTTACGTGGAGATACTCAACTAAACACCTAATTCCGTTTCCACACATTTGTGCTTCAGAACCATCAGAATTAAAAATTATCATTTTTGCATAATTATCATCATTAGGTTCTTCTATAAAAATCACACCATCTGCTCCAACACCAAATTGCCTGTTGCAAATTTTTTTTATATCAAATATTTTATTTGTCTTGTAATTTTTATATAATTCATTTCCTCTAGAATCTATTATTACGAAATCATTTCCGTTACCTTGATATTTTTCAAAACTTATATTTTTCATTTGTAATTCATATATCTTAAATTTTAATTATAAATTATTCCTTTTAACAATCTATTTCTATTTTATACAATGGATATTAAAATAATAATTTAACAAATAAAAATAAGTGATTTCTCCAGATAAACAATATGAGGCTGATACCAATTTATATAATCCATCTGAAATAGAAAAAAAATGGCAGTCAATATGGACAGAAAACAATTTATACAAAACCGGTGAATTAACTGAAAATAGTAATAAGTTTTATGCCTTATCAATGTTTCCCTACCCTTCAGGTAATCTGCATATGGGACATGTTAGGAATTATGTTATTACAGACTTAATAGCTCGATTCCAAAGATTTAAGGGTAAATCTGTCTTACATCCAATGGGTTGGGACGCTTTTGGTTTGCCTGCTGAAAATGCAGCGATTGAAAGAGGAATTAGTCCAAGTGTCTGGACTAAAAAAAATATTTCTCATATGAAGTCACAATTAAAGCTTTTGGGACTATCAGTTGATTGGGATAGGGAATTTGCAACATGTGATGAAAATTATTATATTTGGACTCAATATCTATTTTTAGAGTTATACAAGTCAGGTCTTGTATATCAAAAGGAATCAGAAGTTAATTGGGATCCTATAGATAATACAGTCCTAGCGAATGAACAAGTTGACTCAGAGGGTAAATCTTGGAGATCTGGGGCAGTAGTTGAAAAAAAATTATTAAAGCAATGGTTTTTAAGAATTACTAATTATGCGGATGAGTTATTGAAGGATTTAGAAAAATTAGATAACTGGCCGGAAAGAGTAAAAATAATGCAAGATAATTGGATTGGAAAATCAATTGGTGCAAATATTAATTTCAATATCAATACCAATCCAGAAAAGAAAATAACTGTATTTACAACAAGGCCAGATACCTTATTTGGAGTTACTTATTTAGCAATTTCTGTAAATCATTCATTAATTAAAAAAATTACTGATCAAGAAACCATACAAGATATAAAAAATCTTAAACAATATTTGAAAAATAATAAAAATAATGAACTTGAAAAAATTGGAATAAAAACTAGCTTAATAGCAATAAATCCAGTTAATTCTGAACCTATACCTATTTGGGTTGCAAGTTATGTCCTCGATGAATACGGCACAGGCGCTGTTATGGGTGTACCTGCTCATGATTTAAGGGATTTTGAGTTTGCTAAGAAAAACAATATAGATATTAAACAGGTAATAGTAAAGGATAAAAGTGAACAAAGTAATGAGCTTGATAATGCTTATGTAGAAAATGGATATCTAATTAATTCAAATCAATACAATGGTATAGCAAATACTGTTGCTAAATTAAAAATTGCAGAGGAGGGAGTAAATAATGGATGGGCCGAAAATAAAATTCAATATCGTTTAAGAGATTGGTTAATTTCTAGACAAAGATATTGGGGATGTCCGATACCCATCGTTAATTGCAAAAAATGTGGAGCTGTTCCTTTAAACCAATCGGATTTGCCTGTTTCATTACCAAAAGATATAGAAATCTCCGCTAACAAGATTAATGCTTTAGGTGATAATAATAATTGGATAAATACAACATGTCCAAAATGTGGAATAGCGGCAAGAAAAGAAACTGATACTATGGACACTTTCATGTGTTCATCTTGGTATTTTTTAAGGTACCCATCTTCAAAATGTTCAACTAAGCCATTTGAAAAGAATGAAATTAATAAGTGGTTACCTGTAGATCAATATGTCGGAGGAGTAGAGCATGCAATATTGCATTTGTTATATGCAAGATTTTTCACTAAAGCTTTGCGAGATAATGAACTATTTGATATTGATGAACCTTTCAAAAAACTATTAACGCAAGGAATGGTTCAGGCCGCAGCCTATAAAAACAATAAAACTGGTAAATATGTTTCTCCTTCCGATATTACTGACTTATCAAATCCTACAGATCCAATTGACAATTCTAAACTCGAAGTTCTTTTCGAGAAGATGTCTAAGTCTAAATATAATGGAATAGACCCTGAATCAGTAATTAAAAAATATGGAGCAGATACAGCAAGAATGTTTATATTATTTAAAGCACCACCAGAAAAAGATTTGGAATGGGGAGATACAGATGTTGAAGGACAATTTAGATTTTTAAGTAGGATTTGGAAGCTTTATATAAATTGTGCAAAAGATATAGATAGTAAATCTAATTCCTATCCAGATAAAGAAAAAAGTTTAATAAAGTCAATGAATATTGCTATAAAAGAAATTTCAAATGACATCTTAAATAACCAATTTAATACTGCGATTTCAGAACTAATGAAGTTTTATAATTCATTATCAAATTCCATTAATGACATAAACAATAATTTAAAAATTGATGCTTTAAAAACATTTTGTATTTTGTTGGCTCCATTTGCACCTCATATTGCAGAAGAAATATGGCATCTTATAGGATTTAAAAAATCTGTACATTTAGAACACTGGCCTTCCTTTAATGCCGAGGCACTAAAGGAAGATTCATATGAACTAGTAATACAAGTGAATGGAAAAGTTAGAGACAAAGTAAATATTAATAATGATATGAGTGAAGATCAAATTAAAGAATTGACTCTTAAAAGACCTAACATATTAAAATGGACTCAAGATAAGGAAATAAGAAAAATAATTATTGTTAAAGGAAAAATAATGAATATTGTTGTTTAAGAATTTATTTTTTGAATGACTAATGAATTTGGATTTGACCAATCGCCCTTAACTAAATAATTATCATTACTGAAACACATTTCACGGAGTATAAAAAATATAGGTTCACTAACTGAATTATCAAATAATGATGTTATGTCATTTATAGAATATTCTCCACCTTCATCTAATAATTTACTTACTTTTTGTTGATACTCAATAATATTTGCAGCTGCTTTCTTTCCAGCTTCAACTCCAGGTTGATCATATGCATTTATATTTACCAATTCAGCGTAGAATGATACAGCCCTCTCAAATAAAGCGATTAAGGCACCTAGTGAAAAACAATTTAACTTTTCTAACGTAATAGTGATACTTTGTCTGTTTTCACTAGAGAGTGCTGATCTGGTTCCTTGCAAAAAACCAGAAAGATATTCTTTAGGATTCTCTTTTTCATCAAATATATTAGTAGATGGAGAATCTAATAATTCAATAAAAATACAAAAGAAATTATCAATACCATCTCTCAGTTGCTGAACATAAGCATGCTGATCTGTAGATCCTTTATTACCAAAAACGGAAATACCTTGATTGACTATTTGACCATTCCTATTAAATTTCTTTCCTAATGATTCCATTACTAATTGCTGAAGATATTTACTAAAAACCTGTAACCTATCTCTATAAGGTAATACGACCATATCTCTCTTTCCAATACCATCCCCAGTTAAATACCATGCGGATGATAATAGTGCTGCTGGATTATTTTTAAAATCACTTATACGTGTGGATTCGTCCATTAATGATGCACCTCTGATAAATTCAGAGATATTTTCATTAATAAGAGCTAATGGAAGTAATCCCACAGAGCTTGTAATACTAGTTCTTCCACCAACCCAATCTTGCAAATTAAATATTTTTAACCAATTTTCAGAAGTAGCTTTTTTAAATAACTTACTACCTTTCATAGTTATAGCTATAGCATTAGAATTCCATTCAAGAGAATTGTTTTCGCAGTGACTTTTAATAATTTCCATAGCAATTCTAGGTTCAGGCGTACCACCTGATTTGCTTACTACTACAAATAATGTTGTTGATAATTTTTCAGATAACTCTTCTAACTTTTCACTAATTAAAAAAGGATCAACATTATCGATATAAGAAAAATTTAAACCTTTAGAACACTTCTGCAGTGACTCTGTAATAAGTAATGGTCCTAATCCACTTCCACCAATTCCTATCCATAGAACATCAGTATACTGCTGATTATTCTTATTCTTAATATCCCCATTTAAAATTTGTTTTCCAAATTCAGAGATTGAATTAATATCTGCTCTAATTTCTTCTCCTATTTTTGAAGAGGGTGAAATTGATGGATTTCTAAGCCAATAATGTCCAACTTGTCTATTTTCATCAATATTTGAAATTGCACCATTTTCTAATTCTTTTATTGATGAAAA
>JAOIPS010000018.1 GCA_028141225.1 Prochlorococcus sp. AH-736-L23 | reverse complement strand
GGTGGTCATGCTGTTCCAAGGCAAGCTATGCAGAAAAATCTAGAAAAGCATGGTAAAGACTGGTGCGAGAAATTAGCAGAAAGAATTTATGAAATGTCAGTTGATACTTATTCACAGACAGTCATGCCCAGTCTCCACTCGGCAGGTTGGCAAAGAAGACATTTAGATTGGGAATTTAAGCTGGCAGAAAATGATTCTGAACCTGATGAAGCTCTTGTTGAAGGAATTATTAATGCCACAGAAAGCTTTCTAAGGAGTAGTGAGGTTCATCGATTATTTATTCAAGAATTAGTTCAGGGCACATTCGAGGAAGCAAATGATAAAAAAATAATTTCTAAAGCAATAAAATCTATCATTGAAGAAGAAATTGTTAGTTCACTAAGAGAAAAGAAAGAAACTCTTTTAAAGAAAATATCCGCAAAATTAATATCAGAAGAAAAAGTTAGCGAGGAACTTGCAATAAATTCAGCTAAAGAGGGTTTTGAGGAAGTTGAAAGGCTACTTGCAAATCACAGCGAGGCGGTCTAAGTCTATTTCTTTATATTTTCTTTATAATTCCACCAAAAATTGGCTCAAATATAAATTAAAGCTTAAATTATTGTTTGGAAGTACAAAGTTGTAACTTATTAGACAATACATAGGTTCTCTGATGTGTTTATCTATATACAACTTAAATCTTTCAATGGACAATTTCATTAGAAAAAGGATCGATATAGCGACCTGTTGGGCAACCAATAGAATTTCTGCAATGGACACTTTAGAAAGATATGAAGACAGTTATGCAATCGCAGAAGAATTTAGAGAATGGATATTACATATTGGAGAAAAGAACGAAAATTTAAAAGAATCTGTTTTAAACTTCCCAAAGGAATTAAAAAAGTTATTAGACCAAAAAGTCAACGATTAAGTAATAAATATATCGAGTGAAATCCGCCCTACATTATTTGGGTAAGTTTATTATTATTAATAGTGAAATTAGCAAATAAATGGAAAATAAAGAGAAGATTTCAAACGTAGAAAATGTTGTAATTATAGGTTCGGGACCTGCGGGTTACACCGCTGCAATATATGCAGCACGAGCAAATCTTCAACCATTACTTGTAACAGGATTTAATTCTGGTGGAATTCCTGGTGGGCAATTAATGACTACAACATTTGTTGAAAATTATCCAGGTTTCCCAGATGGAGTACTGGGTCCTGAATTGATGGATCTAATGAAGGCTCAAGCAGAAAGATGGGGCACTAATTTATACGAAAGTGATGTTATCTCAATAAATACTGATTTACATCCCTTTGAATTAAAAACTTTAGAAGGAACTATAAAATCTAACTCAATTATTATTGCAACTGGAGCAAGTGCAAATAGATTAGGCGTAATTAATGAAGATAAATTCTGGAGTAAAGGAATAAGTGCTTGTGCAATATGTGATGGAGCCACCCCACAATTTAGAGATGAAGAATTAGCTGTTATTGGAGGGGGTGACTCTGCATGTGAAGAAGCAGCATATCTCACAAAGTATGGAAGCAAAGTGCATTTGATTGTTCGATCAGAAAAATTAAGGGCTAGCGCAGCAATGGTTGATAGAGTAAAAGCTAATCCAAAGATAGAAATTCATTGGAATACAAAAGTTGATAAAGCGGATGGTACTGAATGGCTTGAAAGAATAGAAACTATTCACTCTCAAGAAGGTAAAGGGGAAATCAATATAAAAGGCCTTTTTTACGCGATAGGGCACACACCTAATACGAAATTCTTGGGCAACAAAATTGATTTAGATAATAAAGGCTATATTGCTTGCAAATCAGGAAGGCCAGAAACATCTATTGAAGGCATCTTCGCTGCAGGTGATGTTGTTGATTCTGAGTGGAGACAAGGAGTTACCGCTGCAGGAACTGGATGCATGGCAGCATTAGCTGCTGAAAGATGGCTTGCCGAAAAAAACTTAGCAAAAACTATAGTCAGAGAAACACCAGAACCAGAAAAAAAGCTTAATTCATCAGATTTTAATGAAGAAGAAGTTAATGAAGATACTTTCGATTCAAATTCTGAATGGCAAAAAGGCAGTTATGCATTAAGGAAACTTTATCACGAGAGTAAAAAACCTATCTTAGTAATTTTTAGTTCTCCTAGCTGCGGTCCATGTCATGTTTTGAAACCTCAGTTAAAAAGGGTAATTAAAGAACTTAATGGTGCAGTTCTTGGCGTTGAAATAGATATTGATAAAGATCAAGATATTGCAAAACAAGCTGGTATTAATGGCACACCAACAGTTCAACTTTTTAAAGAAAAATTATTAAAAAAACAATGGCAAGGTGTTAAACAAAGAAGTGAGTTTAAAGAAGCTATAAAAAATATTATCTAAAATAACCTTTTATTTATTATTTCTCTTGGGATTATTTTTATTAGTAGTAGGTCTAGCACCGCCTGCATTCCTCTCTCTATAAGTTATCCTCCCTCTAGAAAGATCATAAGGACTTATCTCAACTAAAACTTTGTCTCCAGCTAATAATTTAATTCTAAATTTAGTCAATTTACCTGCAGCTCTACATAAACATTGATGTCCTTCAGGTTGCTCTAAGGTAACCAAATAAAATCCATTCCCCTGCTCTTTTTCTATTACACCTGAAGTTTCAATCATTAATTAATCTTTTACTAAGTACATATTATCAGAAAAAGATTGGCCAAAATTGATTTAAAAAAAATTACATACGTAAAATTATGCAATTCAATTCAAATTAAAAATTTAATTTCATTAATTATTTGAAGTTGTCCATAATAAAAATTTGCTTTCGCAATTTTTTCAGAATCTTCTAATTGATCAAAAAAAACAAACCCAAGGCTTTCCCATAATGAAGATCCGCAAACAATATTCAATTCATTTTTTGCTTCTTTTGCAAAATTATCTAGTTTTCGTTCAAGGTTTTTAGACTTAGAAACAGACATAGGCCAATAATATTTAATATAGTACAAATATACTATCTAATTAGTAAATTGCAATATTAAAAAGGTAATCTCTTTTTTTCTTCAATATTAAGATCTGCTTCCATTTCCCTTAATCGTTTAAGTATTTGTTGATAGTACTCCTTTATATAACTCTCTAGTGAGGTCATATCCTCTTTTTTAAGTTCCAATATTTCGTAAGTTTTGCTCATGTCAGCATCTAATGATTCACCACTGCTAGTTACTTCAGCAAAAGCCAATCGCTCAGCAACATTAAGAGAATCTTGAAAAAAGGAAACTACTTTTTGAGTGACACTAATAAGAAAGGGGGAAACTCTAAAAATTTTCGCCTTTTTTTCACTAAATTTCTCACATAAAGATATAACTTCATTTGAATCCCATGCTTTGGGACCAACTAATGGCAATGATGTTCTGTGAGTTTTTGGATTATTTACTGATGCTACAACAACTTTCGCCATATCTTGAGTATTCATGTAAGCAATTTTAGTTGGAGTTCCACTCATCCACACTGCTTGACTATCCAAGATTGGGATTGCGAATTGACCAATAACTCCTTGCATAAAAGCCGCACATTTGAAGATTGTATAGTCTAAATCAGATTTTTCAAGAAGTTTTTCAGTGCAAAATTTAATGTCCATTAAAGGAACATTTCTAAACTTTTCTGTTAGGAGGATAGAAAGGAATATTACCCTTTTTACGTTTAAAGATTCACAAGCATTGAATAAGTTAAGTTTTCCATCCCAATCAATTTCATAAATACTTTTAGGATCATCTGGCCTACTAGTCGCTGCATCAATAACTACCTCAATATCTTGCAATGCATATTCGATATCAGAAGAATTTAATAAATTACCTTTTGTTAGCTCACAACCCCATTCTTGTAGAAAGGAAGCTTTTCTTGGATTTCTTACAAAGCATCTAACTTCATGTCCCTCTTCTATAGCTTGCTTTGCTATTTGTCTA
This sequence comes from Prochlorococcus sp. AH-736-L23, assembly GCA_028141225.1. Taxonomy (GTDB): domain Bacteria; phylum Cyanobacteriota; class Cyanobacteriia; order PCC-6307; family Cyanobiaceae; genus Prochlorococcus_A. Next base: position 23,901 of record JAOIPS010000018.1, on the reverse strand, counting down.
CCAAGTGTCCCTGTTGCTCCTACTAAAAGAATCTTCATACTTAAGATTTACTTAACTTTAAGACCATAACTCAAATTGTGATGTATCCGTGAGAATCAGTCTCCCTGAAACTTTAATAACAAAGCACCACCAACTAATCCTATTGGTATCAGTATCCAAAAAACTGCTGCAATACTAAAAATTTCCTTAGCCATAGTAAAATTGAATGATTACTATAATTTACATTTAAAATACATTTATTTGTTAAAAATGTAGATAATTCAAATATCTTGAAAATTTTTGAATATATGAATAATAATTTAAAAAAAAATATAAACATATCTAATTACTGGAATTGGAATGGTTTTAAAATTTGTTGGAGTGTTACAGGCGAAGAGAATGAGATTCCAATTATCTTTCTCCATGGATTTGGAGCAAGTCGAAAACATTGGAGAAACAATTTAGAGTATTTTGCGCAAAAGAATTTCGCCTCTTATTCTTTGGATCTAATAGGATTTGGGGATTCAGATCAACCTGGGATTAGACAAATTGGAAAATTAAATAATGAAATTTGGTGTGATCAAGTGAAAGACTTTATTGCTCAGGTAATAAGACCAAAGAATTCTGGGAAAGTAATTCTTATTGGCAATTCCCTTGGATCACTAGTTGCTTTGACATGTGCTGTTTCATTAGAGGATCAGATTGCAACAGTTATTGCATCGCCTTTACCAGATCAAATTCAAGAAAATAAAAAGTCCATAACAAAAAAATCATCATTTAAGAAATTTCAAGATAGATTCATAACAATATTTTTTTTGTTTTTCCCTTTGGAGTTTATTTTATTTTTAATAACTAAATTAGGAGTTATTAAACTGGGACTAAATTTTGCCTATTTCAAAAAAAATAATATTGATCACGAACTAATAGATTTGGTAACAAAACCAGTTTTAAGGAGAACTGCAGCTAGATCATTAAGAGCAATGTGTATTGGAATGTCTTCTAGAGATGAAAAATTTAAAGCTTCTCACCTTTTGCGAAAACTTAGCGCCTCAAAAAAAGTTCCTTTTTTATTGATTTGGGGCGAAAAAGATAATTTCATACCTTTGTTTGTTGGTAAAAAGATTGCAAATTTCCATAGATGGGTAAAATTAAAAATAGTATTCAATTCAGGGCATTGTATCCATGATGAAGACCCTTCAGTATTCAATAGAATTTCTTATGAATGGATTAGAGATTTAAAAACCTTTTAAAATATGAAACATACATTATCAGTTCTTGTAGAAGATGAATCTGGAGCCTTGAGTAGAATCTCAGGTCTCTTTGCTAGAAGGGGATTCAACATAGATAGCCTTGCAGTAGGACCTGCAGAATCTAAAGGTATTTCAAGGTTAACAATGGTAGTAGAGGGTGATGATGAAACTCTTCAACAAATGACTAAGCAACTTAATAAGTTATTTAATGTTCTGGGAGTTGTAGATTTTACTAATCTCGCAGCTGTTGAAAGGGAGTTGATGTTACTAAAAGTTTCATCGAAAGAAGATACCAGGAGTAATATCCTTGATATAGTACAGATTTTCCGTGCAAAAGTTGTTGATGTATCAGATATGGCCCTAACTCTCGAGGTAGTTGGAGATCCTGGGAAGTTAGTTGCTCTAGAGAAATTACTCGAGCCATACGGCATCCTTGAAATAGCGAGGACTGGTAAGGTAGCTCTTAAACGCTCTTCAGGAGTTAATACAGAAATGTTGAAAATAAATAAATATTCTCTAGAAATTTAATTAGATATCTGGACTGTCTTGATGTAGTCTTCTTTGTTGATTTTTTCGAGTACGTCTAATCCTTCAATAATCTTTCCAAAAATCGAATATCTTCCATCTAGCTCTGGGATCTTAGTCGTTACAAAAAAAAATTCAGTAGATGAAGACTTATTCTTACCGCTTTTAACCATAGCGATTGATCCACTCTCAAAAGTATTAACTAAATTTACTGATTCACTAGGATTTTTTATTTGATAGTTATATCTTGGTTTTATTTCTTCTTTGAATTTTATTTCTAAAGGTATTGTTGGACTTGTCTTATTCAGGATTTGTTTTCGTTCTATATAAGATTTATTTTCTGGATTAACGCCGCCATGTATAAACCTTATTTGGGGATAATTTATTATTTTATAAAATTTTTTATTTTCATAAATATCGTTGTCTATGTTTTCCAGAAAATTTGAAACTGTTACTGGGTTATCTTTACCAAATAATTTTACCTGAAAATTACCTTTTGAAGTTTTAAAATTAACTACTTTATTACTCTGAATACAACTTAATTTAAGTTTTTGGCAGTAATAATTTGAATCAATCTTACTTTTATAACTACAAGCTTGAACCAAAAACAAAACCTGTATAAAAGATAATGTTTTTAAAAAATATTTGTTTTTTATTTTAGGCCCTCCAAATTAACATCTAAAAATTTAGCTAAACGAGCGCCTTCTTCTTCAACCTGAAGCAGTGGTTTAAGTTCACCTGCTCCGCTTAAAGGGAGAGGTTTTTTTCTGCCTTTTAATACTAAAGCAATTCTTCTTCTAGGATTAAATCCCTCGCTTATATCCAACTTAACAGATTTAATTTCATCAAAATTTAATTTAACTTCAACATCTTTAAATAATCCCTTCCTTTTTATTTCTACAGATTTTGAGGATTTATCAAAATAATTACTTCCTGAACCAAAGTTTATGTAAACCAAATACCACAAGTAAAAATTTAATAAATTAGCTATCACTCCGTATGCTCCCATTATTATTCCTTGAGGGATAAACAACAAAGTTGAAGGATTTCCTAAAGGTAATAAATCCCTTCCTGTGTAGCTAGATATGGAGGCTAAAAGAAAACCAATACCTCCTATAGTCAACATACCTCCGATAATATAATTTGAAATTTTTCTAGATCCACCAATTTTTTGTTCGATTTTATCGAATGACGTGAGGTCTGAATTCATTTTTATCTTTTTTAGAGCCTAATTCAGATAATTTAACAAACTAAGGGAGTATTCTTACCTAATTTTTAATAAAAAAGTCAGGAAAGCTTTACAAGGCATTTCAGATATACAAATATTTCCCCACATTACTCTCAATCTTTGTTACAGTCACTGCGTATCCCGAAGCTAAAAACGATTTCTCATGACGATCGCAGTTGGAAGCGCCCCACAAAGAGGATGGTTTGATGTCCTCGATGATTGGTTGAAGCGCGACCGCTTTGTATTTATTGGTTGGTCCGGACTACTTCTACTTCCTTGTGCATATCTTGCTATAGGTGGTTGGTTCGTCGGAACAACATTTGTTACCTCTTGGTACACACATGGAGTTGCAAGCTCATACCTTGAAGGTTGTAACTTTTTAACAGCAGCTGTAAGCACCCCTGGTGATGCCATGGGACACAGTCTTCTATTTTTATGGGGTCCTGAAGCCCAAGGTAGCTTCGTAAGATGGCTACAGCTTGGTGGACTTTGGAACTTCGTTGCATTACATGGAGTATTTGGCCTTATTGGTTTTATGCTTCGTCAGTTTGAAATTGCTGGCCTTGTTGGGATTAGACCATACAACGCTTTAGCATTCTCAGCAGTAATTGCAGTATTCACAAGTATTTTCCTTATTTATCCTTTAGGACAGCATAGTTGGTTCTTCGCACCTTCATTCGGTGTCGCAGCAATCTTCCGTTACATTCTGTTCATTCAAGGTTTTCACAATATTACTCTAAATCCATTCCACATGATGGGTGTTGCTGGAATTCTTGGTGGCGCTCTACTTTGCGCTATCCATGGAGCTACAGTGCAAAACACTTTGTATGAAGATACAAGTATTTATACAGATGGTAAAGTTCAAAGTTCAACATTTAGAGCTTTTGACCCAACTCAAGAAGAAGAAACTTATTCAATGATTACAGCGAATAGATTCTGGAGTCAAATCTTCGGTATTGCTTTCTCAAACAAGCGTTTCTTACATTTCTTGATGCTATTTGTACCTGTTATGGGTATGTGGACATCTTCGATTGGTATTGTAGGCTTAGCACTAAACCTAAGAGCTTATGATTTCGTAAGCCAAGAAATCCGTGCAGCAGAAGATCCAGAATTTGAAACTTTCTATACAAAAAATATACTTTTGAACGAAGGTATGAGAGCATGGATGTCTTCTGTGGATCAACCACACGAAAACTTTGTATTCCCTGAGGAGGTTCTTCCACGTGGAAACGCCCTTTAATAATTTATTAAGAGCTCCAAACCAAAGTATTGAGGAAACTGGTTATGCCTGGTATGTAGGTAACGCTAGATTAATCAATTTATCTGGACGTTTATTAGGAGCTCACATTGCTCACTCTGGACTAATAGTCTTTTGGGCTGGAGCAATGATGCTCTTTGAGGTTAATCATTTTACTTTTGATAAACCAATGTGGGAGCAAGGTTTAATCTGTATGCCACACGTTGCAATGTTTGGCTATGGAATAGGCCCTGGTGGTGAAGTTACCGATATCATGCCTTTCTTCCAAGCAGGCGTGGTTCACTTGATAGCTTCCGCTGTACTTGGTTTTGGTGGTATTTACCATTCATTAGCAGGTCCAGAAAAACTTGAAGAAGATTTCCCATTTTTCTCAACCGATTGGAGAGATAAAAATCAAATGACTAATATCCTTGGGTATCATTTGATTGTTCTAGGTGTAGGTGCATTAGCATGGTCAGTAAACTGGTGTTTTATTGGCGGTGCATATGACACATGGGCACCAGGCGGTGGTGAAGTCAGACTTGTAAACCCAACCTTAGATCCAAGAGTTATTCTTGGTTATCTATTCAGATCTCCATGGGGAGGAGCTGGTTCAATAATCGGTGTTAACTCCATTGAAGATATTGTTGGTGGACATGTTTACGTGGGTATTACTGCAATTATTGGAGGAATATTCCATATCTTTACCAAACCTTTTGGATGGGCAAGAAGAGCTTTTATCTGGAATGGTGAAGGATTATTAAGTTACGCTCTAGGTGGAATTTGTGTAGCAAGTTTTATTGCTTCAACTTTCATCTGGTTTAACAACACTGCTTACCCTTCAGAGTTTTATGGCCCAACAAATGCTGAAGCTTCACAGGCTCAAAGCTTTACTTTCCTAGTGAGAGATCAAAGAATTGGAGCTAATGTTGGTTCAACAATGGGACCAACAGGTCTAGGTAAGTATCTCATGAGATCTCCTACTGGTGAAATTATATTTGGTGGTGAAACGATGAGATTTTGGGATTTCAGAGGTCCATGGTTAGAGCCTTTAAGAGGACCTAATGGATTGAGCCTTGAGAAAATTCAAAATGATATTCAGCCTTGGCAGGTAAGAAGAGCAGCTGAATATATGACTCATGCTCCAAACGCTTCCATCAACTCAGTTGGTGGAATCATAACAGAGCCTAATGCCGTTAACTTCGTTAATTTAAGACAATGGTTAGCTGCAGCTCAATTCTTCCTAGGATGGTTTACATTCATTGGTCATCTTTGGCATGCTGGACGTGCTAGAGCAGCCGCTGCAGGTTTCGAAAAAGGAATCGACAGAAAGAGTGAACCAGCTCTAGAAATGCCTGATTTAGATTAATTTCTATCTCAACTAGAAAAGCCCTGTCTTCGGATAGGGTTTTTTTTTTGCTCAATTTTATTATCTATATAAATTTTCTCTAAGCCATGGCAAACTTAATCCCATTACATTACTGAAGCAACCCTCTATCTTTTCTATATATTTACCGCCTATCCCTTCCAGCGCAAATCCTCCGGCGCAGTATAAAGGTTCATTTGTATCTACATAACTCTTGATTTCCCAATCTTCCAAATTAGAAAAATAAACTCTTGAACTTACTGTTTTTTTTATTATTTCAGTCATTTTAAAAATTTTGGAATTTGAATCAAAATTCCCAATTATAAGAGTATGACCAGTATGTAAAATTCCAAATTCTCCAGACATTTTTTTCCATCTAATAAATGCTTCCTCTTTATTAGATGGTTTTCCATAAGCTTTTCCTTTAAATTCAAAAATTGAATCGCACCCAAGTATTTCCAAAGGACCATAATTAAATTCTTCGGGTAATGATATGTTTTGAATATTTTCAGATAAACAATTAGCCTTTTGAAAGGATAATTCCAAAGCTAATTTAAATATATTCTTTTCTTGGATAGTAGTTTCATCAAAGTCACTTGAAATTTGGATAAATTCGATTTGACAATTTTCTAGTAATTTCTTTCTAGATTGAGAAGCAGAGGCTAGAATTAACACAAATTTTTTACCAAATTATAATTCAATTTAATAATTAATAAATTTTAAAATTAATATAAATTACTAATGGAGTTAGAAGCAAAATTACATGAAATAAAGAAACCAATAATGGTCCTAGGCACTTCCAGTGGAGCAGGGAAATCGTTAACAGCTACTGCTATTTGCAGGATTCTTAAAAATTTAGGAGAAGAACCAATACCTTTTAAAGGACAAAATATGAGTAACAACGCTTGGGTTGATTTGGAAGGTGGAGAGATGGCATATTCACAAGCACTTCAAGCTTTTGCTTGTGGTATTAATCCCTCTGCAGAGATGAATCCCATTTTATTAAAACCACAAGGAAACTCAATAAGCGAGGTGATTCATCTTGGAAAAAGCATAGGGACCACAACCGCACAAAATTACTATAAAGATTGGTTTATTCCAGGCTGGGAAGTAATTAAAAAAAGTTTAAAGTCTATTTACGAAGGTAATCCGAATTGCCGTTTAATTGTCGAAGGGGCTGGAAGTCCGGTAGAAATGAATTTGATTCATAGAGATCTCACTAATTTAAGAGTTGCTAAGTATTTAAATGCAAATTGCATTTTAGTTACTGATATTGAAAGGGGAGGAGTATTTGCACAAATAATCGGAACCCTTGAATTAATGCAACCAGAGGAAAAAGAACTTATTAAGGGAATAATTATAAATAGATTCAGAGGAGATCTCTCATTATTTGAAGAAGGGAAAAAATGGATAGAAAGTAAAACTAAAATCCCTGTTATTGGAATTATTCCATGGTTAAATGATTCATTCCCTCCAGAAGATTCTTTAGATTTAATAGAAAAAAATTCACTTTCTAAATGTCCTGAAATCAAAGTTGGGATTATAAAATTACCATCTATTAGTAACTTCTCTGATTTTGATCCACTAGAAAATGAAGAAACAATATTAATTGAATGGATTATAAAATCACAAAACCTAAATAAGTATGACTGCATTATTCTTCCGGGCAGTAAACAAACGATTAAAGATCAAATATTTCTTGAGAATTCTGGATTATCTCAGGACATAAGGGATTATTCAAATAACGAAGGAAATATTATTGGAATATGTGGAGGTTTACAAATGTTAGGGACTGCACTTGATGATCCTTATTTTAAAGAGGGTTCCAAAAATTATTCTGAACAAAAAATTAAAGGTATTGGATTACTACCATTAAAAACGACTTTTTTTAAAAAAAAATTAACACGTCAAATCACCTCTAGATCTATATGGCCATGCCAATCAGAAATCAATGGATTTGAAATTCATAGTGGTCAAACTGTATTAAATGGCAACCAAATTTCATTAAAGATTAATCCTATTTTTGAAGATTCAGATCTTGGTTGGTACAAAGAAAATAATAAAGGCGGAACTATTGCAGGAACATACATTCATGGGATCTTTGAAAATGACATTTGGAGAGCGCAATATATTAATTTAATAAGGAAGAGAAAAAATCTACCAATATTAAATAAAAAATCAATATCTTACAAAGAGAAGAGAGAATCTATTATTGATAATCTTGCGAATGAATTCAACAAACATTTAAATCTCAAATCATTATTAAGTTGAAAGAAACAAAAAATATAAAAGTAATTTGGCCAAACAATAAAGAAACATTAGTTTCAGATGGTGATGACTGGTTTTCTGCTGCTGAAAAAGCAGGTTTAAAAATCCCTACTGGCTGCCTGACAGGAAGTTGTGGAGCCTGTGAAATAGATGTAAATGGTGAAACAGTAAGGGCTTGTATAAGTGAAATAAAAAACAATAAAAATTGCAATTTAAGGGTTTCTTTAACTACAGACCCATTTTGGGAAAATTAAAAATTTTTATTAATATAAAAAATTCAACTTAAGTCCAAATCTATATTCATTATCTTTTAGAAGTTGTCCAATATCTTGAACTCCTGCGGCATTAGAATAATACAGATCTAGTGACTTTTCAGGTGAGAAAGAATATCTCAAGGCAAGAGTAGAATTTAAATCCGAATCTTTTTTAAATGCAGTATTTACTTCTGGGATAATCATCAAATTATCTGTTAAATTTATATAACTTGAGAAACCTATCCCACCAAAACTTTCGACTCCACTAAAAAAATATTTAGGACTTAGATTAAATGCCCACCAATTATTTAATCTAAAAGTATTAATAAATTCTGTAAATAAATACCCTTGATTGGTATCATTATTTCTTCCAACTGATGATCTTAAAGACATCCAATAAAGATCATTTTTTTGCGGACTAAATATTAACAATTTACCACCTAACCTGAAATTAAGATTACTGTCATCTAAGTAAGTTGAATATAAATTTGAATTTTTATCCCCGCTTAATTTTACTTCATTAAAACTTCCAATATCTAGAAGCTCTAATTTGAATATATTTGATAAAGAATAACCATAAGAACCAAACAAATTTCCCTTATTATCATAGTTGAAATTAATAATTGAAGTTCCAACTCTCGGCATTAAAGCATTATTTACAGTAATCCCACCAGTGCTAATTAATTTATCTCTTTCATTGAGAGGATTAAGATATGTATCCTCTCCGTGAGGTTTATAAGTAATATTTGCAGAGTAGAGTGGCTGATTATCTGATGGGATAGTTAGCAATCCAGTTGAGGGTGTAGCTCCAAATGAATTTGTTACTTTTCCTTCAATACCAATCTTTGAATTAACATCCCATCCCAAACCAATACTATAAATAGGCTTTCTGGAGTAGTTTAAATCCTTGTCAAAATGATTATTACCTGGGCCTAAAGGAGATGTATATGAGGCAAGAAAATTAACATCTTTAGCCATATCTAAGATAAAACCGCTTCCAATATAAAAATTATTACCATAGGCATTTTTTCCAATCCCTTTTGAACCTAATTTTTCAGGCAAGAATGTCACGCCAGGAACAAATAATGCCGTAAAGTTTTCATTAAATTTTTTTGATATAGGCAAAGATAAAGATCCGATCAAATTATCGAATCTATCTCTACCATCTTGATTATCTTTCTGATTATAGATACTTTTAGAATTTTTACCCCCACTAGCATTCCTCCAATACTCAAGAGTAGGAACTATTGATATTACAAAGCTATTTTCATTATTATTTAATAATTTTTTCTTAAATGAAAAAGCATAATTTTGCCAATTATAATTTACTTTTTGTCCATCAATTAAATTGTATAAATCATCATCAGCCTCCGCAAAATAAATAGTCATTAAAGAAGAATCTGAAATCCCATAATCTAATACAAATGAAGGGTTTTGTTGGCCGGTCCCTCCTGATGCGCCTCCTTCAAAAGAGGATTTCCACTTAACTGAGGTTTGAAACTTGCCATATTCAAGGAAATTATTGAGAGGTAAATAAGGTTCAATTTCAGTAATAGAAGAAACTAATTTTTTTGCAGATTCGGAAATTCTGTCTTCTTTTGATGATTTAGTCTTTTGTTTTGTTGAACTATGTTGTTTTTCATTTCCAAAATAGGATTCTTCGTTCTTGTAGGATCTCCAGATAATCTTTTTATTTGGTTTAGATTTATTCCCCTCTACCTTTTCCCAATTAATCGTATTTATTACCGCCGAATCTTCTCTTACTTTTTCTGCAAATACTCCAAGAAAGTTTAATAATTGACTAATAAAAAATAAGTAAAAAAACAACCTCATAAAAAAAATTATTTTATTTCAAAGTAATTTTTTAATTATAAGCAATTGAAACAAAATTAATCAATCATAAAGTTTCCGAAAAAATGATTTGAATAATAAAATAATATTTACAGTAGTCCTATATTTTATTTTAAATTTATCTGCCAACTAAAAGGATTAAAACTCATATAAATTTTTAAGTTTAAGAGGCTTAAAGAGTAGTTTTAACTAAACATTCGAAATTATTAAGTATAGAAAAATATAATAAAAAACTGAGCCCAAAAGTGTATTTATTAAAATAATCTTTTTTTTAGTTTTTGAAGAGGCAATAATATAACTACCTAAAATATGAGGCAAAATTGGGAATGACCTTATTATTATTATGTAAGAAGATCTAAAAGTAAGGTTTTTAAATAATTTTAAAAGATAATTATTTTCTATTTTTTTTAAAAAAGATGTTCTTTTTAAAAGTTTTAAATTAATTTTTCTCAAAATTAATACTTGCACAAAACTCAAAATAGTTAAAAAAGGAGAAAAAAATAAAACATAATATAATCCAAATAACTTTATTAATATAAAGTCAAAAATAATCGATAAAGGTAAACCTAAAAATATAGAAATTATGTTCAAAACTATCAAATATCTGTATTGAATATTATTTAGTAAAGATTCAACTTCATTGTTATATCTAAATACTAATGCCAAAAGATATACAACTAAATAGGTTAAAAAGACTTTAAAAATAACTGATTTAAAATTTTGATTCTTTTTGTACATATAAGTCCTAATATTCCAATTGATTATCAAAAATAATGATTCTAAAAATCACCTTTCAAAATTAACACTTATCAAAGTTAAAAAGGATTGAGATATCATCTTTTTATTAATAATCTATCTAATAATTTTAGACTTTTTATATCTATGAATTAATTACTAGTTTTATTAATAAATGGATATTCTAGAATTCTTTCTAAAGCGACAAAAGTAGATAAAGGAAATATAGAACTCATTTTTGAGTGATTAGAGACATATCCACCATTGCCAAAAAATTTACAGATATTGGACGATAAAGGCAATAAAAGTAGTGAGTTTACATAAAAAACCCCTAATTAGTGGAGGTCTATATCAGTTTTAGTAAATGAAGTGCTTCCTTTTTCCCACTGTTTTAGTAAAACCACCCCATCACTCATTTATAAGTTATGTCATCTATTTCTTTCCCGGAGAAGAAGCCAATGGAATTTTACTTAATCGTCACATTTGCCAATTATTTATTGAGGTAGATTTGTCATTAAACAACACCCTAATTAAGAGAAAGGATGTTTACTTATCAGAAATTAGTGTCTGAGAAGTGTCTGAAATACACAATCTAATTGCAAAAGGTATCTAATATCTACAGTGTTAATTTGATCAAATAATAATTAAACATAATTAAATTAAGAATAAAAAACACCCTGCAATAAATCCACTTAAATGACCTAATAAACTCACCCCTGGCAAAAAAGAGAACATCAAACCTATGAGGCATATTGCCTTTGACATTTTTTGAACTTCATAATTGCACTTAAAACCAATTTCTTTACCTAAAAAATATTTCTTTCCATAAAACGAAGTTAATAATATGAATCCAAATAAAGCATATATTATTCCACTAAATCCTAAAGCAGCATAATTCGGATAGATATAAAAAAACGAAAGAATCTTTTCGAAAACCCATATAATAAAAAAATTAAAAAAAGAACAAATTAAAATAAATTTCAAATAAAAAAATCTGCTTTTGATACCAAGTCTCATCAAAAAATATCTAGTGATGATTATTCCACCGAGATTACTTAATAAATGATTTAAATCTGCATGAGTAAGAATTGATGTGAAAATCCTATAGGGTTGATCACTAATTAATCTTGGTACAAAATAAAAATGTTCTTTATCAATAACTCCAATTAAATCTGTAAATAGAAAAACTGAGATTAAAAAAAATCCAGTTACAAGATACTGCCAATCATATTTTGATATTGAATTATTAAAAGGCATTTTAAGTTTTAAATTAAAAAATATCTTCTTAAATAGAAAAAAGGCCCTGAAAAGGGTCTTTATTAATATCTTAATTTATATTGCCTTTAGTAAACTTTGCAATGAGAACTTGTTGGGTGGTCTATGCATTCTTTTTCCCAATAATCTTGTTTATGATCTTCAGGTAGTTGATAATTAAAATCATGCATTTTCCAAAGATCTGAAGTTGCATTTCTAAGGGCAGTTAATGGAGTGGTGAGTCTCATAAAACCTCCTATATTTCTACTCCTTCATTATCCCCCTATTCAATTGAAATTTGTAGAGTATTAATACCGTCTTATTAGTGCTTTGTGGTTATCGCGACTATCTTTTTCCACTCGGTAGGACTAGAGATAATTGAGGCTTCAAAAGCACTTCATCGACTTTGTGGACAGCGAGGTGTATGAGACTCGAAAAGAGCAAATAAATGCTCTCTTATTTTTTTTATGGATTAATAATCGTATAATATTATGATTAATTTTTCTTTTAATTCTTCAACCTATTGCTCTTGTAATGATTATGTTTGATTACGATCCTCGCAGAAAAAACAAAAGTAACGAAATAACTTATAAGGAATTTAAATAAAATCATAAGGTAAACTTGGCACACATTTTTAATTAAATGAAAGATTTTCTAGAATTAACTAAAGATATTTGGGACTTTCTAAAGGTAAGGAAAAAGTATTGGTTAGCACCTTTAATAATTACAATCGTAATAATGGGTGCTCTTATTGTATTTACCCAGGGTTCTGTAGTCGCGCCATTTATATATTCTATTTTTTAATAGATATGACTCTAAAGAATAAACTTACAAATTTTTTATTAATTGCAATATCCATCGGCCTTCCCTTATTTATCACTGATATAATTCTAAAAAAATTAAAATTTCCCTCTTCAAATTCAGGTAATTTATTAATTGGTGGTGGTTACTTGCAAACAAATCCAAAAACTAAAGTAAAAAGTTATAGCGAAGGAAAAAAAATTAGACATTCTGCTGTATATGGAAAAGAAGTTATATATGATTACGAATTTATAACTGATCAAAACGGATTTAGAATTACACATCATTGCAACAAAAATAATAATGATAGTGATTTAATTGCAATAGCAGGAGATTCATTTACAGAAGGACAAGGAGTTCCAAATATTTCTTGGGCATCTACTCTGCAAAAAGTTATCTGTGAAAGAAATCATCAATCTGTAAATCTTAGTTTTCCTGGAATAGGAGTAATAGATATGAAAAATAGTTTAAAGTTTGCCAAAGATGAATTAAAAGCAACAAAAGCAGTTGTATCTATCATCACCTCAGATATTTATCGACCTTATTTATTACTAGAAAATAATAAAAAATGCTCTATGTTTTTAAAACCAAGTGATATCTTTTCTGAATGTGGACAAAATCCTGCTACATGGTGGCACATACCAAAAACTTGGAAAAAGAGTGAATTAATAAATTTTGTCACTAAGAAATATAAATATGGTTTAATCCCCACATCAAAAATAGTTTTAAAAGACTTTATTAAACAAAGCAAAAGAATTATAAAAACTTATTTACCCTCTTCAATATTGAAGAAGATAGGCACAAACAACTTTAAGGAATTAATTTTAGATTCATCAAATGCATTAAATCAAATAGCGTATGATTTTAACGTAGAGAATATGATCTTAATAATCCTTCCTGACAAAACTGATCGTAATTTAGTAATTAAAAATTCAGAAAGTAAACGACAAAATGATGATCTCAAAATGTTCTTAAAGCAAATAAATCCTAAAATCACGATCTTAGATGTAAGATCATGCCCTTTAAATAAAACGCATTTTTATAAACTAGATGGTCACCCAAATTTTGAAGGTCAAAAATTATTGGGTGAATGCGTAATAAATAATCAAAAAATAAAAGAATTTATCCAATAAACTTTATTGGTCTTTAATTTGAGATTTTTATTTCAAGAAAAAACTTCTTTAGCATCATATTTTTACAAAATTGTTACCCACATAGAACTTTACAGCAAGACATTAAAACGGAGAGGGTGGGATTCGAACCCACGAATAGTTACCTATTAAACGATTTCGAGTCGTTCGCTTTCGACCACTCAGCCACCTCTCCGTCTGTTTATAAGTATGCACATAATAAACAGAAAATTATGATCTATATAATTATCTTAATTTTTACTTCCACCCTGCATCTTTCATCAATTTAATAGCTAAAGCATTTTTTTCTCCAAGATCTTCTACCTTTACACTATCAGGTATAAACTCTCCGAAATTCTTAACAATTTCATTCTGATTAACTTCCTTCAAAGGATGTTCAAAAGTTGGAGCAGCTAAACCTTTACTTCCTTCTGGAGATGCTAAGAATTCAAGCAACTTAATCGCTTCATTCTTATTTGTTGCATATTTGGCAACACCACCAGCACTAATATTTACGTGTGCAGGATTAGGAGTAAGCACCATTGTTTTTTTTGCATACAAAGCATCTCTTCTTCCATTAACACCCGCTAACATTCTTGCAACGTAATAATGATTAACGATTCCTACTCCACATTTTTTCTTAGAAACTGCTCTAATTATTGCAATATCGCCTGGGAAGAATTGTTGGGAAACGTTTGCGATCATACCACTTAACCAAGCTTTAGTTTCTGATTCGCCTTTATTAATTATTTGATTGGCAACTAAAGATTGATTATATGGACTTTTTCTATTTCTTAAACATACTTTGCCTTTTAAAGAAGGATCAGCCAAATCAGTGTAATCATTAATCTTGCTGATATCTACCGCTTTTGGATTGGCTATCATAACTCTAACTCTTCTAGTTAATGCATACCATTCCTTATTTGGATCTTTTAATCCAACAGGAACATCATTTTCTAAATTAGAAGAATCTATTGATTGCAGCAATCCAGCCTTAGCTGCATTAGTAATCCTTGCTGCATCTACTAGCAATATTAAATCTGCTTGGGAATTCTTCCCTTCTCTTTTCAATCTTTCGATTAAGGAAATTCCTGCTGCCTCTATAAGCCTAACTTTAATTCCTGTTTCTTCTGCAAACTTTTTATAAACACTTCTATCTGTATTGTAATGCCTGCCCGAATAAACTTTGACTTCTTTTTCTGTTGAATTGACTGGAATATTTACATTGATTAAGAATGTACATGTCAGTGCTGTATAAAATAGTTTTTTGAGTTTTTGCACTTTTTCAAAATAGTATCTATGGTTACTTTAAACTTATTAAAAGTGTTGAAACTTTAAAAGCGAACTTCTATACCTCAATTTGTATCATTTTTTATATTTCATATGAATTATTTAATCCATCAGTTACTAAACCCTGAAGAAATAAATTTAATAAAAAAAGAATTAGAGAAATGTAATCAGCAAGATTGGGAAGATGGGAAAAAAACTGCTGGCAGTCACGCCTCAATAGTAAAAAATAATTTGCAACTAAAAAGAAATACTGAAGTATCAAAAAAAAATGCTCAATTAGTTAGTAAAAAGATCCTTTCCAGCCAATTAATAAAAAGTTTTTCTTTACCAAAAAGAATACATGGAATAATGTTTACAAAATCGTCAAATAATATGCATTATGGGAGACATATTGACAATCCATACATGTCTTCTGGTAGATCAGATTTATCTTTTACTCTTTCTTTGACGAATAAAAATTTTTATAAAGGTGGAGAATTAATTATTGAAACAATGAATAATGAAGAGAAATTCAAATTAAATGCTGGAGAGATAATTTTATATCCAAGTTCTTACTTGCATGCAGTAAATGAAGTACATAAGGGTGAAAGATTAGTATGTGTGGGTTGGATAGAAAGTTATGTCAAATCAACTGAAAAGAGAGAATATTTATTTGATTTAGACGCAGGTGCAAGAAGTTTACTGGCAAAGCATGGTAGATCTGATGAACTTGATCTTATTTTTAAATCTTATTCGAATCTCTTAAGAGTTATGGGGAATTAGAAAGAATCATTTTATACAACAAAAAGAAGCCGAGTCAAAATTCGTTTATTATAAAAAAAAAGAATTAACTAATGCTGAAAAAAAGTTCAATTTCCATTTTTATTGCAGCTACAAGCGCTCTCGCCATTTCCACAGCAAATACCAATTCCGTCAAATCAGGTGAAAATGATCTAGGGGGGCTTAAAGAATGGAATACTGATATGCCATTAGAGGCTGATTTTATTCTCGACGATGAAGCCCAAAGATTAGCTGAAGAAGCAGAAAAGTCTAGCGCATGCATTCCCATAGGAGAGGGAGAAAATTGTTGGTAAATATTTTTATGCAATAAAAAAAGGCCTCTTATTAAGAGGCCTTTTTTGTCAATTTCAATATTAGAATTTGAAAGTTGTTGTTAGAACTGCACCGAAGAGATCATCTCCTGTGTCTGCATATACATCAGTTCCACCAAATACTGCTGGTGTAACTTCAATAGAGTCATTAGGTCTAAAGGAATAATACGCTTCCCACATGAAAGGATCGATTTCACTTAATGTACCTGAAGAAACTTTGGTAGCCTTCATTGGTTGACCTACAGCTATGCCAATCTTGTCATCTGGTTGGATCATGTCTGACCAGTTAAGACCTACAAAGTAGCCACTACCTTCAGTGATATTATCGCTACGGTTAGAGAAGGTGATTGTGTCATAACCTACTGAAATTGATGGAGTAGCACTACCAGAATCTTCAGGTCTCCACCAACCTCTTAATGCAACTGCATCAGCTTGAACAGTAGCAAGAGTTGAAGCTGAGCCCCAACCTACTGTACCTGCGTTATCTGCGAGTGTCTTTGTTGAGTAATAAGACCATGAATTCCATCCGTTTTGCATTGAATAGGTGGCCGATACGTGATAATTATCTCCAGTGTAAGCTACTTGAGTATTGACCTTATTCTGATCTTGATCAGTGAACAAACCACCTGTAGTAGCTGCTTTCTTGGAGTTAAAGGTAATACTGCTTGCAAAACCGTTATCAGCTTGATATTTTAAACCACCACCTGTAGAAGTACTAGCTCCAAAAGCTGAAGCGTGTCCTCCTAATTTAAATGCCTTTAAAGCTCCAGGCTTGTATACAGAGGGTGTTGCAGCAAGCATGTAGTAGTTTTCAATTTTAGGACCAATTGTTGCAGTAACTTTGTCTCCAATTGGGAATGTGTACCATAACTTATCAACTTTAAGGATATCCCCATTGTCTTTGGCTTCTATGTGATAAGTACCTGGTTTATTATCAAATGCTCCATCCCATCCATCTCCGGTTTTAAGCCTTACATACAGATTGTCATCACCAGTGAAGCTCGTATTTAAGTTCATCTGATAGACATATGCAGCAGAAACTTTTTCATGATGATTAGAACCAAGTTCATTACCACCATCGATGGCACCAATTGCCATAACTGCTTTACCATCTAGAGTTGTTGTATCTGAGAAAGCACCTGCCTCTAAGACATTCTGATTTACCTCAAGAGCATCAACACGTCCGTTAAGGTTTGCTATGTCTTCACTAATTTCATTAATGAATGTTTTACTATCTAATCTTGGAGATTTTTTTGAATTGCTTCTAGCATAGCTATTCATTTCATCAAGATTGATTACATCGGAAGCTTGAGCAGCAACTGGGGCTAATAAACCCAATGTTGCTCCTGCTACCAACATTTGTTGGAAGAGTTTCATTTTACCTCACACTTAAAAAAGCCCACAATTATGGGCAACTATACTGTATCTCTAGTAACAAAAAACGAAAGAAAGAAAAGTATCAAGATCCCGTATCATTTGTTACTAGCTAAATCTTATTTTTTGTAGATTCAATATGTTTATTTTTTAATTAGTGGGAAATCCAAACATTCTCTTTCCTCAATCCAAGCTGAGGCAACTTCTCTTGCTAATTTTCGGATCTTTTCGATATACTGAGCACGATCTGTGACTGAAATTACTCCTCTAGCATCAAGAAGATTAAATGTATGGCTACATTTCAGAACAAAATCTAGCGCAGGATAAGTTAATTTCTTTTCTATTAAAGAAATTGCCT
This sequence comes from Prochlorococcus sp. AH-736-L23, assembly GCA_028141225.1. GTDB lineage: Bacteria > Cyanobacteriota > Cyanobacteriia > PCC-6307 > Cyanobiaceae > Prochlorococcus_A. The sequence continues at coordinate 5,910 of JAOIPS010000018.1, read as the reverse complement.
CAGCTTGATAAATTTCAAATAATTTCCTGAGATTATCAGGACTAGATTCATTAAAATTGTAAGAGCATTGACTTTTTTCAAATTGAAGCCAAATGTCGCTATATTTCAAATCTTTGTTCCAATTTAAATCCCAAATACTCTCCTTATTCTGCAAAAAAACTGCAATCCTCTCTAATCCATAAGTGATTTCAATTGGAATTGGATTACAATCTATCCCCCCGCATTGTTGGAAATAAGTAAATTGAGTAACTTCCATTCCATCCAACCAGACTTCCCAACCTACACCCCAGGCTCCAAGCGTTGGCGATTCCCAATTATCTTCCACAAATCTTATATCATGATTTCTAGGATTAATTCCAAGAGATTCTAGAGATGTCAAATATTTTTCTTGGATTCCATCCGGTGAAGGTTTAATTATTACTTGATATTGATAATAATGTTGCGCCCTATTTGGATTATCGCCAAAACGTCCATCAGTAGGTCTTCTACATGGCTCTGCATATGCCACATTCCAAGGCTCTGGTCCAATAGCTCTTAAAAAAGTATGCGGGTTCATTGTTCCAGCACCTTTTTCGGTGTCATATGGCTGCATAATCAAACAACCTTCTTCTGACCAAAAATTATTTAAATTTTGAACTATATCCTGAAAAAACATTTAATTAAAATAGTGGAAAAATTTAGATCAATTCCATTAGATATAATAACAAAGCTTTAAATTAAAAAATATTTCTAGCTCCTAGTTCTCAAAATATCATCCACAAAAGCCTGTCATTAAATAAGATTCTTGATAATGCATAAATTATTTAAAAAAATCTAATGGTAAAGGTCCAAAAGTATTAGATTCTTTAAAATTTTCGTCATACTGACATGTTATTAAAATTCCTTCTCCAAGACCATTTTCAGATCTCACAAAAACATTACCAGTTTTTTGATTAGCTTTTAAAAAAACACCTCCATCAGCATGAAGGTAATTTAAATTTCCAAATTCAATTGAGGAATATTTCTTAGCAATAGATTTCAATGCTTCAATAGCCATATCATCATAAGGTGCCATTATTCCTATTGTTATCCAATCGGCATTAAAAATATTTACTTCTAGTTCATCTAAAAGATTTTTTACTTGCCTATCACTTAATTGAGGAGCAGTTCTAAGATTATTTAAATCAACTAATGTATTTATTTCCATTAGCTTTATATCTAGAAATTCTTAACCGAATGTTCTTCCATTCCAAGCCCACAATGAAGCTGGCACATCTTCAAAAGAAATATAAATCCTATCTATTGGGATACCTATTTTCTCATATATAAAATCCGAAATTGGCTTTGCCATTTCTGAGGGATTTAAAGATCCTATTGATTTGATTTCTAAAAAGCAAGAAGGTGTCTCATCATCAAAATACATTTGGCAATTATCATCTATTTTCGCCATAACAAATCTTCTTGATTTGTTAGTTAAAGATGAAATTAGAATTGAAATTTCTTCGAGTAATTTTTCTTTTTCATTTACTTTTGCTGAAGTTGAAACATTAATATAAGGCATCTCTATGCAGCAAGATAATCTTTCTTAGATTCATTTTCTAAATAAACAGTTTTATTTTTTAAATTTCTTTTTGATGAAAGAAATGCCATATCGTATGAACTTATTCCGTTTTTATAAGGATTGAAAAGAGCATTTTTGGACCTGTTTTTTTTGCTCCTCTTGAACTCAATCATCATTATTGAATCATTATTAATAATTTAACTTTTTTTGAATAGATGTCTAGTTTTTTTTGTGAATTTTTAATTTATTAAATGAGAATCAATTGCTAATACACAATTAGAATTTCTTTTTACTAGATTTGTTATGTAGATTCTAAATTATTTGTTTTGGAAGTTTTAAATAATTATCAAAGAAAAAAACTTGATGAGAGCAATGATGAAGAATTTTATTTTGATCCAAAATTTGTTTATCATTTAGACGCAAACTTCAGGCAAAATCTTTCAGATTTATATGAAAGAGAAATTGATAATAATTCTACTGTCCTTGATCTAATGTCTAGTTGGGATAGTTATTTACCTAAAGGGAAAAAATATAAAAAAATAATTGGACATGGTTTAAACAAACAAGAACTTGAAAGAAACAAAATTTTTGATTCTTATTGGATACAAAACTTTAATTTAAGTCAACAACTTCCTCTAGATAAAGAAAGCATTGATTATTGCTTGATGGTGGCCGCATGGCAATATTTACAATATCCAGAGAATTTAACGAACGAAATTGCAAGAGTATTAAAAAGTAAGGGCAAGATTATTATTGCTTTTTCAAACAGAGCATTTTGGCATAAAGCCCCTAACATATGGACTTCATCTACTGAAGAAGAAAGGGTTAAATATGTAAGAAAAGTATTAATCTCAAACGGATTTAATGAGCCCAAAATTATCAAAAAGTTTACTGAACCAGCACTAAATATATTTAGTTTTTTAAATAAAGACCCATTTTATTGTTTAATCGCAACCAAAGAGTAATTTTTAAATTGCATCGCATTAAACAATAACTCTATGAAAAAGTATCAACAATTTTTTATAGCCATACTTTTAAATTTTTACTAATATTGGGTAGTTAAAAATAATCATATGGGTTCTAAAAGAGAAAAATATCCTGAAAAATGTCCATGGGATCTTGGCCCTAACCAGCATTTAGCAAAAGAAGAGAACTGGACTTTAAGATTAGGAGAAGCAAATGTATGCTTTAGCAAAAATAAATTAGATAATAATTATTTTCATGTAATTAGTAATGAAAATGAAGAGCAAATTCTAGCTTTTAGAGCAAGACTCTTATATCAAAAACTACTTGATAAAGGTTTTAGATTGGTTGAATAAAAAAACCTAATTTAATAAACATAGATCCTCGAAGACAAACTTTTGGGTTTCTTCTTCTTCATTTTGGTTTAAGTATTTTATTGTCCTCGAATTTAATATCCAATAATCGTCTTTACCCATATTTAGAAATTCATCCTCGTATTCCAATTTTTGAGAAGTTGTCTCAAGTGTATCTGGATCAATTTGTTGACTACTATATTTTTTGCTAAGGGAGCCTGTTCCTGTATCTAAAAATTCTTCAACAAAAATTTCTATTATAGTTCCATGAATTTTTCTGTAGACCATATTAATACAGTTATTTTTAACTCTATATTTATCTCCATGATTCTTACCTGAAACACTCATTTCAATACCACTTTCAGAATTTTTTAGAAAATTAAAATTATTTTCTGAGTGTACTGATTCAAAATCTCTTTTTATCCTATGTATACAGACTTCAAATAACTGAGAGGAAATACTTTTAACGACATTCTCATCTTTTATTTCTTGAATATTAGGTTTAAAGTCTTTACCTAATACGAATTCACCTCTATGAATATTATTATTAGTCAAGAAAATACATTTACCTTCGTAACCATGAAAATCATTCTTCCAAGTGTAACGATTTTCATAAGCCTTTTTAAAAATCTCCTTACAATTAATTCCTTTTAAATTATCCATTAATTTTTTGAATACACTGAATAATTCTACAAAAAAAAACCTCCCTTTTAAAGGAGAGGTTTTTTATTAGATTAAACTAGTTTTGAGTAATTTTTGTATTTTCAATATTATCAAAAGCTTGACCAATCTTCTTAAAGTCAAATCCCATTGCTCTTAGCGCGTGCCAAAGATGACCTTGTAAGAAAAAGAAACCCAAATAAAAATGAGTATTTGCAAGCCAAGCTCTTGAGCTATACGCTCCTGAACCTAAATCTACTGTATCAGTAAAATAAGGGGCGAATTCAAACTGAAGCTTTAAGGGTTCTCCATATAGATCAACTGGATATATGGTCGTATTAGAAGCACACCAAAAGGCAGCAACAAAAGCCATATAAGAAACACCTACAACTGAGTATGACAAAATTGCCTCAGCTCCAAGTAATCCTTTTCCTTTAAATTCTGTATATTCTCCAAATTGTTTAGTACAAATATGGAAAACACCTCCAATTATTTCTAGAAAAGCTAGGAAAGCATGTCCTCCCATAACGTCTTCAAGACTATCAATTTTTAGGAAATCAAATTGATGATTCCAGATAGCGGCAATGTCTAAATTGTAAATAACTTGTCTTGTAGATCCTATTGCTGGGTCATAAATTCCATGAATGCGAGCCCATTCAACAAACATAATTGCTCCAAGCCCAAGAAAAATTAGATGATGGCCAAGAATAAAAGTTAATTTATCTGGGTCATCCCATTCGAAATCAAATTTTTGTGGCTTACTATTTTCTGGGTAGTCTCCAAGATCACCTGCAAATTTGTTGGAATGTAGTAATCCTCCAGCACCCAATACTGCTGAGAATATTAGATGTAATGTGCAAATCACAACAATTCCATATGGTTCTGTAATAACACCATTTTCAATGCCACCAATTCCAATACCTGCTAGATGAGGCAAAACAATTGCTTTCTGTGCACCCATTGGAATACTGGCGTCGTAACGGGCCAATTCAAATAATCCAAAAGCTCCTGCCCAGAACATCATTAGACCTGCATGGGCAGCATGAGCAGCTATGAATTTACCTGAACGGCCAACAACACCAGAATTTCCTGCGTACCAGTCATAGGTGACATCAGATTTTCCGTAAGTTTGTAACACTTGATTTAAGTAAACAGCAAATTGAGCATATTGCTTATCGCTATTGTTTTTACATGTTCTTTACAGATTTAATTACTTATGTAAAAAAAACATGTTGTGAAAGAACAAATGTTACAAACAAGGTAAGTAATATCTGGAAAAGCTTAAGCCAATGAAGGGATTTCACCCTTAAGCTGAGAAGCCCATGTTTCTAAACGCGAATCGGTCAAATCAGATTCACTATCCTCATCGAGAGGTAATCCACAAAAACTTTCTCCTATAACACTTTTAGACTCATCAAATGTGTAAGAAGATTTATCTACGTAACCGACCATTTCTGCGCCTGCTTTTGTGAAATAGCTATGAAGTTCTTCCATTGCATCACAATAGTTTTCTGTATATGTAGATGAATCTCCTAAACCAAAAATTGCAACTTTTTTTCCTGATAAACTAAGTTCACCAATATCCTCTAAGATGGAATCCCATGCAGTGCCGGATCTTTCTTCATCTGCACCAGTATTCCAAGTAGGTATCCCGCAGATAATTCCGTCAAGACCTTCAAATTCTGAAAGATCATCCACATCAGATACATCTTTAGGTGCTTCTGCAGAAGAGATAAAGTTGTGAAGACGATCAGCTACGTCTTCAGTTTTTCCAGTTGTAGTTGCGTAATAAATTCCTACAGTCATAACTTCAAAATGTTTACAATAAAATAATAAAATCTAAAAACGTTAAATTAATTTCTTAAAAAACTTTTTCATGTAAAATTTTATACTATTTAACGTAAGAAAAATTTTTTGAGAATAATTTATAAAAAATTCAAGCCATCGTGACTGACAAATTTCAAAATGATATAAATAATCTTATTGAACAATTCAACTTTAATGGGCATAAAAAATTCAAATTAATTGTTTTATTTGGTTTATTGGGAGATTTTGATAGCTTTGAATATGCAATAAATTTGAAAAGTTTTATCGATAAAAATCAAGCTAAAAACTTAGATATTTTTGGAATTGCTATTGGGAACCAAAATGGGAAAGAAAAATTCTGTGAATTTACTGGCTTTTACAAAGAAAATTTAATAGTTGTTTCTGATAATCAAATCCACAATAATCTGAAAGTCTCTAGAGGATTAGATATTGGTTTAGGAGGTTGGATAAATATGCTTTTGATGTTATCAGGGATAAATTCTTTTAAAACAATTAAAGAAGTTATCAGAGGTTATACTGGTGATCAAAAGGCAAAGCAAATCTATTCAGAATTTGACAAAATTGATG
>JAOIPS010000017.1 GCA_028141225.1 Prochlorococcus sp. AH-736-L23 | reverse complement strand
AGATTTTAGTTCGTCTAATATTTGCATCAATATATTTTGAGCAGCGGACGAAGGAGTATTAAAGACCTCTACAGTAACTTCCTTTATTCTTAAAATATCTTTTGCAAATCTTGCTACTTCATTAGGATGGAATTTTAAAGGATCTTTTTGATCAGTCCTAAATTCGGGATTTAATTTTCTTGGATTAAAACTAGGGTTTAGATTTCTTAAATCTGTATTTGTATACCTATAAACAGAAGCTCTTGATCTATTTAGGAATTTTTGAACTTCATCAATACCTACTAATTCCTCTTCACTAGAAATATTGGAATCTATATTTTCCATAAACTTAAGAAAACGATTAAGTAGTAATGAAGTTTTTAAAGAGTTTAAACTTCATTACTGAAGAAGTTAGCAGAAAGAATATTCATAGACTAGCCGCGTTGAGGGACTCAAGACACTTTAAATTATTTTTTCATCTTAATTGATAAAATTAAATATTATTAAGGACTTTTCTGTATGCGCGTGACAACCTCATTTCCTCTGGGGACGCTTCGTGACACACCTTCTGAAGCTGAGATCATTTCACATCAACTACTCTTAAAAGCTGGGTATATACGCAGAGTGAACAGCGGTATTTATGCATACATGCCACTAATGCTTAGAGTTATTGAAAAAATATCCGCAATAATAGAGAAAGAACTTAATAGTATTGGTTGTACGAAATTACTATTACCCCAACTTCATCCTGCAGATTTATGGAAAAAAAGTGAAAGGTGGGAAGGATATACCGCAGGTGAAGGAATAATGTTTAATCTCAAAGATAGACAAGGTAAAGAATTTGGTTTAGCACCAACTCACGAAGAGGTGATTACCAGTATTGCATCAGAGACCATCAACTCCTACAAGCAATTACCTCAATGTTTTTACCAAATTCAGACAAAATTTAGGGATGAAATAAGGCCAAGGTTTGGATTGATGAGAAGTAGAGAATTCATAATGAAAGATGGTTATTCTTTTCATTCTTCAGAAAACGATCTAGCTTCTTTCTATGAAAAGGTGGGCAATGCTTATGAAAATATTTTTAAATCATGTGGACTGCAGACAGTTGGGGTTGAAGCTGATAGTGGAGCAATCGGCGGTGCTTCATCTAAAGAATTTATGGTCACTGCGGATGCTGGGGAAGATTCCATTTTGTTCACTCAAAGTGGTTCTTATGCTGCCAATATCGAAAAAGCTGTTTCTCTACCCTCTCAACCTATTCCATTAAAAGATAATATTCCAGAGTGGTTGGAAACGCCTCATCAAAAAACAATCCTAGAAGTTTGCGATAATAACAATATAGATCCAAGTCAGATTATTAAAGTTGTAATATTCCTTGCACAGTTCGAAGGTGAATTTAATGTCCCAATTCTTGCATGTATAAGAGGCGATCAACACATTAATGAAGTAAAGCTTTTTAACTTAATCAATAAACTGCATCACTTCAATCTCCTTAATCTCAAAAAGATTGAAGACAAAAATACTATCGAAAAAAATTTAGTTGATTTGCCCCTAGGTTTTATCGGACCAGATTTAGATAATAAAACTATTAAAGCTAGTTCTAATTGGGACAAAAAATGGACAAGAATAATTGACCATTCTGCAAGTGACCTTTCAAAGTTTATAAGTGGTGGGAATAAAATTAATTTCCATAAAGTTTTTCAAGAATTTTCTTTTGATTCGAAAGACTATCTAGTTGGGGATATCAGGAATGCCAAAAAAGGAGATAAAATAAATACTTATGATAATGAAGAACTTAAAGAAAAAAAAGGTATCGAGATTGGACATATTTTCCAACTAGGTCAGAAATATAGTGAAAAATTAAATGCAAAGTTCACTGATAAGGACGGTCAGTTAAAAAATTTATGGATGGGTTGTTACGGAATAGGAGTGACAAGAATAGCTCAAGCGGCTATCGAACAGAATCATGATAAACAAGGAATCTGTTGGCCTATCCAGATTTCTCCTTTTGAAGTTATTATTATCCCAACAAACCTAAAAGATCCTATTCAAAGTGATCTTACTGAGCAAATATATAACAACTTTTTAATTAATAAAATTGATGTCCTTATTGATGATAGAAACGATAGAGCTGGAGTTAAATTCAAAGATGCGGAATTAATTGGTATTCCTTTTCAGATAATCATTGGCAGAGATTCTATCAATAAAGAAGTAGAACTTTTATGCAGAACAAATAATACTAAGCTTAAAATTAGTACTGATAAATTGTTAGAAACATTTATTTCCGAATCTGAAATAATGTACAATAAAAAGTCTTGAGGCTTATTTTTTTTGGGAGCTAAGTTATGTTACTGAAATGGACATCAAAATTATTTTTTAAGAATCTTACCAAAGCTATATCTTTTGCAATATCCTTAATTGTTGTTTTTACACTATTTAGTTCTCCTTCCATAGCAGCAAAAACAGCTATGACAGGTGACTATACACAGGATACAATTTCAGTTGTTAAAACATTACAAACAGCTGTTGATACTCCAAAAGATTCTCCAAATAAAGATGAAGTAAGAAGTGAAGCTCTTACACTCATAACTGACTATATTTCCAGATATAGAAATAGAGGAATGGTGAATAAAACGCAATCATTTACCACAATGCAGACAGCATTAAATGCTATGGCAGGTCATTACAAAAACTTTGCAAGTAGACCTTTACCAGATAAACTTAAAGAGCGTTTAACGAAAGAATTTTCTCTTGCTGAAAAAATGGTTCTAAGAGAAAGTTGATACAATTCATTTACTTTTTAAAAGTAAACCAAGATTTTTGAATATATTAAATATTCGCACAAAAATAATGCTCTTCTAAAATTGGCCAATGTTGTTGTAATCGGAGCCCAATGGGGTGACGAAGGAAAAGGTAAAATAACGGATTTACTTAGTCGATCGGCAGATGTTGTCGTTCGCTATCAAGGGGGAGTAAATGCAGGGCATACTATAGTCGTAGATGATAAAGTCCTAAAATTACATTTAATTCCCTCAGGGATACTTTATAAAAATACTTCTTGTCTAATTGGTTCGGGAACTGTTGTAGATCCAAAAATCTTGCTTAAAGAGATTGACATGTTAATTGATAATGGAATTGATATCTCAGGATTAAAAATTTCATCAACATCACATGTAACAATGCCCTACCATCGAATACTAGATGAAGCGATGGAGGCTGATAGAGGTTCAAACAAAATAGGGACAACAGGTCGTGGGATTGGCCCAACTTATGCGGATAAATCACAAAGAAATGGCATTAGGATAAGAGACTTGCTCAATAAGGAAAGGCTAAGTGATGTGATCGAAATTCCATTAAGAGAAAAAAACGGTCTACTAGAAAAAATCTATGGCATTAAACCACTTAAATTAGAAGATATTGTTGAAGAATATCTTGATTATGGGGAAAGATTATCAAAGCATGTTGTTGACTGTACGAGGACTATTCATGCGGCCTCGAAAAACAAGAAGAATATTCTTTTCGAAGGTGCTCAAGGGACTCTACTTGACTTAGATCATGGGACTTATCCTTTTGTTACCTCATCAAACCCTATATCAGGAGGGGCATGTATTGGAGCTGGAGTGGGTCCAACCTTAATTGATAGAGTTATAGGTGTCGCAAAAGCTTATACCACAAGAGTAGGTGAAGGGCCATTCCCAACTGAATTACAAGGAAGTATTAATGATCAACTCTGTGATAGAGGCAGTGAATTTGGAACCACTACTGGGAGAAGGAGAAGATGTGGTTGGTTTGATGGAGTTATTGGTAAATATGCTGTATCCGTAAATGGTCTTGATTGTTTAGCCGTTACGAAACTTGATGTGTTAGATGAATTAGATGAGATTCAAGTTTGCATTGCATATGATCTCGATGGAGAGGAAATAGACTACTTTCCTACAAATTCAGATGACTTAAAAAAATGTAAGCCAATCTTCAAAAAATTAAAAGGTTGGCAATGTTCAACTGCAGATTGCAGAAAACTATCTGATCTTCCAGAGAATGCCATGAATTATCTAAGATTTTTAGCTGAATTAATGGAGGTACCAATTGCCATTGTCTCGTTGGGGGCGAATAGAGATCAAACTATAGTAATTGAAGACCCAATACATGGTCCTAAAAGAGCACTATTAAGGTAATTTAGTTCCAAATTAATGAAGGAATCCTTTAGACATTTTGAAGATAAAAAAGTTGATCTCATTGGTCTGGGCAACGCAATAGTAGATATTATTGTAAATATTGAAGATGAGTTTCTTGAGATAAATAATCTGGATAAAGGTTCAATGAATCTAATTAATTCTGATGAATCTCAGAAATTGTTAGAAAATTGCAAAGTGATTAAACAAATTTCAGGTGGGTCCTCAGCAAATACCGTTGTTTCTTTAGCAGAATTAGGCAATCATGTGCAGTTTATAGGAAGAGTGAAAAATGATCAATTTGGGAATTTCTTTTCTGACGATATAAAAAAAAGTAAAACTATATTTAATACTCCACCTACTATTGAAGGTGCTCCAACAGCTCATTCAATCATTTTGGTTACACCTGATGCACAAAGAACTATGTGCACTTACCTAGGAGCATCTGTAGAGTTTGAACCAAAAGACATTGACTTTAATGTAATTAAGGAAAGTAAATACTTATATTTAGAAGGATATTTATGGGACAGCGAATTAGCTAAAAAAGCTTTTATTAAAGCCGCCCAAATTGCGAAACAATCTAATACAAAAATAATCCTTTCTTTGTCTGATTCATTTTGTGTAGATAGACATCGTGAGAGTTTCTTGGAATTAATTTATGAATATGTAGATATTGTTTTTTGTAATGAATCCGAGGTATTAAGTCTATTTAAAAATGATAAATTAGCAAGCTGCCAAGAAGACCTATCTTCCTTATGTGAATTAGTCATAGTAACTCTTGGAAGAAATGGTTCTCTCATAGTTAACAAAAATAATGTTGAAAAAATTAAGTCAATAACGAAAGGTAAGATTATTGATACTACAGGAGCGGGAGATATCTATGCGGGAGGATTTATCCATGGATTAATAAACAATTGTTCCCTCAAAAAATGCGGAGAGATAGCTTCAAATTGTGCGGGGCAAATAATTACGCAATTAGGATCTAGATCGGATATTGATCTTAAAGAGTTAATAAAATAGATTAATCAAATAGTCTTATTCAACCAATCATAATATTTCATCTCAGCATGGTATTTTTTGTAAATAATCTGAGGGATATCATATGTGGAATTTTTATTTACGAAATCAATTAAACAATCTTTCAATTCTAGTTTACTTTTTATTGTGATTTCAAACTCTTTAGTTTCTTCAATATCATCATCCCACCTATAAGTTGAAAAAATTTGCTTTATCGAAACGCAAGCTGCAAGTTTATTTTGTATTAGTAATTTAGCCATTCGCAAAGCATTTGCGTAACTTGATTCAGTTGTGATCATAACTAATACTTCCATAATGAATTAAACATCAATATTTTTTAATTATGTGATTTATCAAATTGTGATATTGATCAAAAGAGTAAGAATAATCATTTTTAACTTTCGGCCTTTTAACCAAAAATAACTTCATCTTACTTCCAGAAACTATACTCTCCCAGTTTTTCTGAGAATAACTTCCAGATTCTCTGCATAGAACATAATCTATCTCCCAAAAATCACAAAGTTTTTTTTCTAAAATGCTTTTATTATTTTTACTCGGTTCAAGTATCGCTATATTAGCATTCTTTATACATGATCCAAAAGCTTTAGTTATGCTCTCATAAGTTGGAAGTACCCTTGTAAATACATTTGCTTTACAATTCATATAATAACTAGCTGTATCGTTAAGGAATCTTGATCCTATTGCAAGAAGAATATTCTTATTTTCTATATCAACATTATTTATATCCTTTAAATGATCAATATAAAAAAAATTATTAGTGTTATTTATTAGAGATTTCCTCTCAAATAGTAAAAGAGGTGTATTAATTTCTTTACATGCATTATTAAGATTTTTAGAAATTATTACGGCAAACGGATGAGTAGCATCGATAACGCATGTGATTTTATTTTTATTTATGAAATTAATTATTTGATCTTTATTATTTAATTTCCCCGTAATGATATGTAACTTTGGATTTTCAATATAAGCTTGCCCTGCTTTATAAGTTAAAACACTTGCAAAGACTGAATAATTAAGTTCAAGAAGACTATTAGCTATTACAGGTCCATCCGAAGTTCCTGATAGGATCCAAACATTTTTATAGCAATTTCCTTGATTCTGCATCAGTATGTCTTTAATTAAATAGTAAGTAATGAATCATTGTTTAATTCAGGCGGTCATTAATAGCGCTCCCCAAATGAGGTATACCAAAGAAAACCAAACTCCAATTGCAGAAATGATTGTTAATTTTAAAGGATTACGTAGTGAAGATCCAACCAGAGATCTCAAGATCATAGGATGGGGAAATATTGCCCAAGAAATGGTAGATGAACTAAAGGAGGGGCAAAATATTGTTATTGAGGGACGTCTAAAGATGAATTCTGTCACTAGAAAAGATGGAACTAAAGAAAAACAACCAGAACTAACAGCTTCAAAGATTCATCAAATATCGCCAGTTGATGTTATTAAGTCTGATCAAAAAGAAAATAATGAGTCACTTGAAAATAAAGAAACCGCCAAAAAATCTAGTTGGGACAGTTCACCTTTAGTACCTGAAGTTGACGAAATACCTTTTTAATCAAATATCAACATTATTTTCTTGAACGCTTATAATTAACTTGCTTATTTTTCTTTCAAGCGCGGCAAGTTCGCTTCTTATTTCTGACCATTTACCCTTATCAAGATTTTCTAGTAGCCATGCTCTATCTTGATCAAGTTTAAAAATTAAATCTCCTTGATTTGCAGTATTAGGATCTTGCATAATACTTGTTAGCTCATTTAAAACTCATTCTACTAAAACAAAATGAAGAAATACTTATCGCCTGGAAACTTAATCGTAACAACTGGGGGTATATTAGCTTTTGTTGGAATGACTGCTTATTTTACAGACTCAGTAAATTTAAGCGTACCTACTTTTTTTTATGGAGTACCTATTTTTCTAATTGGATTAGGCTTAAAGACTTCCGAAATACCTCCTGTAGAGTTATTTGACAAGACAAATTTTGCGACAAATAAATTTAATAGACCAAAAGAATTAACTGCATTAGTTAAAGATGTTACAAGATGGAGGTATGGGATTAAAGCTCATCTTGAATCATCATTAGAATCTTTAAATTTGTGGGACGAGGATAACCCCCCTCAACTAAAAGAAATAGAAGAAATTACAAAAGAAGAAAAAAATGGCCTCAGGATGCGTTTCGAATTAAACGCTGTACCTCTAGAAAAATGGATTGAAAAACAAGAAAGATTAAACAGGTTTTTCGTCAAAGGTCTTGAATCAGAATTTATTATCGACGATAATAAAAAAGAATTTGATTTTATTCTCTTTTATTAAATATAGGGATATATTTGTAAAAACCTAACCTATCAATTAAATCAAGTTTTAATGAATTTTTATAATGAATGATTCTCAAAGAGTATCAATATTAAGCGAAGCACTTCCATATATACAAAGTTTCTCAGGTAGAAAAATTGTTATCAAGTATGGTGGTTCTGTTATGGAGAATGATAATTTAAAAAATGCTTTTTTTAGAGACATAGCACTTTTATCAACCGTTGGGGTTTGTCCGATAGTAATTCATGGAGGTGGACCAGAGATTAATAATTGGTTAAAGAAATTAGAAATATCTCCTAAATTCGAAAATGGATTAAGAATTACTGATCAAAAAACAATGGAAATTGTCGAGATGGTTCTAATGGGTAGAGTTAACAAACAAATTGTAAAAGGCATTAATAAAACTGGATCATTAGCAGTGGGAATATCTGGTCTTGATGGCAACTTAATTCAATCTAGAGAATTAGGAGATGGTAGCCATGGGTTGGTGGGAGAGGTTACAAAAATCAATCCTGAGATATTAGATCCCCTCATTTCTAAAGGATATATCCCAATTATTTCTAGCATTGGATCAACCTTGGAGGGGATTTCCCATAACATCAATGCAGATTTTGTTGCTGGAGAAATTGCTGCTGCAATAAATGCAGAAAAACTTATTCTTCTTACTGATACTCAAGGTATCTTAAAGGAAAAAGATAACAAAAATAGTCTTGTTGAAAAAACTAATCTCAAAGAGGCAAGAGATTTTATTGATAAAAAAATTGTAACTGAAGGTATGATTCCAAAGACAGAATGCTGTATAAGAGCTTTAGCCCAAGGGGTCAAAGCAGCTCACATAATTGATGGAAGAATAGAACATTCATTACTTCTTGAGATTTTTACAAATTCCGGAATAGGTACAATGATAGTCGCCTAACCCATGAAAACTTATGAGCAAGTTTTAGAAAAAGTAGAACTTGCTTTAGCTAAAGGTGAGTATCATTATTGCATTGAATTTCTTTTGCCCATAATCGAATCATTTCCTTTATCAAGCAAAGAGGGAGTAAATTTAAGAACAATCTTAATTACTGCTCTATGTGGTATCAATAAAAGGGAGGAGGCTAAAAGGTTTTGTAAAGAACTTCTAAAATCTTACGATAATAAGACGAGAGAAAATGCAAAATATTTGATGGAAGTTATAGACTCTCCAGACATTAAAAAGCCAGAAAATTGGAACTTACAGTTTGAAAGCGACCCATCACTCAATAAAAAATCTCTTAACTCACTGCGCAAAAAAAGAGAAGTATTAAAGAAAAAAAAATTTATTAATGTAACTGAGACACCAACTGGTGAAACGAAACCCTTTCAGAAAGGCTTTTCACTGATCATTTTTTTTATACTATTATTATTAATTCCACTTTTAAGTGGCTGCGTAAAAATTGAGGATACCCTTGATCTTAGTGAACTTGATTCAATAACTAATAATTTAGTGATAGAGAGTAGATACATAAAGAAATTTCCTTGGCAATTAAAATTTGAAGAGAAGATGAAAGATATTTTTCCTGACGCAGAAATTGAACAAGACGAATCAACCTTTTCTTTGAAACATAAAAATCTTAATTTAGAGGATGCAAAGCAAGTTCTTAAAATCACCCAAAATACAGCTGGAGAGTTAGCGGGAGAATCAACAAATATAGAAATTAATACTACTCAAAAAAACTTTATTTTTTTTAAAAAATACTTTTACAGGTTAGATTTGGATCTAAATTCTATTAAAGGCATTGATAATTTAGAACTCATTTTCAAAATTATTCACCCTAATAAAGCTATCCTTACCGATAAAAATAATTCAAGTTTAAAAATCACAAAAAATCTAATAATTTGGTATTTAAATCAAGGGCAGATAAATAGTCTTGAATTTTCTTTCTGGAGCCTCAACAAACTCTTGATTGGGATATCTATTATTTTAATAGTTATAATATTGGCTTATTTATTAAGATTCTATAGATTTAAATTAGGTTCAGAGTTACCTCAACTTCCATCAAAGTAATTACAACTCTGCTGGATTGACATCTATTGTTAAAAAAACATTTTTTGGAATAAGTTTCCATAATATTGATCTATCAGGTAAAGGAATCTTTGTTCCTTCAGGGCCATGTATTAATATCTGCCATCTAAATTTTTTACCGACTTTAGCTATTAAACTAGGGGCAGGGCCAATTAATTTCCAGTTCTTTTTCTCACAAAAACTGAGTAGATATTTTGATAATTTAATTGCAATTGACTCAGTTAATTCATAATTTTCACCTGATAACTTAAGTAGGCAAATTGTGCAAAATGGAAATAAATTAGCATCCTTTCTCAATCTTGAGTTTTCAATTAAGAATCTTTCATAATCTCTTTTTTGAAGATACGAAATCACCGGGTGGTTAGGTTTATATGTTTGAAAAATTACTTTCCCTTTTTTTTGGGCCCTGCCGGCCCTTCCTGCTACTTGCAAAAATAATTGTAATGATTTTTCTTCTGCTGAAATATCTGGGCGATGAAGCAACCCATCTGCTGCAATAACTACTGAAAGAGTAATATTGGGTATATCAATACCTTTTGCCAACATCTGAGTACCGACAAGAATATCAGCATCACCTTTAGAAAACTTTGAAAGAATATCTCTATGACCATCCTTTCCTGAAGTTGTATCTCTATCAAAGCGAAGTACTCTTAAGTCAGGAAATTCTTCATTTAAAAACTCTATTACCCTTTGCGTACCAATTCCAAAAGGTTTGAAAGCAGTTGAATGACAATCTGGGCAACGATTGATCAATCTTGATTTATGATCACACCAATGACACCTTAACCATTTTTTTCCTTGTGATCCGAGATGAACTGATAAAGGAACGTCACAGTTGGGGCAATTTATTAAATATCCGCAATTTCTACAACTTAAAAATCCACTATGCCCCCTCCTAGGGATCAAAATTATTGCTTGCTCTTTTTTTAAGCGTAGTTGAGGAAGCAATTGTAATAATTCATTGGAAAAAATTTTCATATTTCCTTTCTTGAACTCATCCCGCATATCAATAATTTTTATTTCAGGAGTCTCATTACTGGATATCCTTTGAATCATTCTTACCAATTTAAAATTACTTTCAAAAATACACTTTTTCCAAGTCTTCATTGATGGGGTTGCACTCCCAAAAATTAACTTTGCAGAATTCCTTTTTACTATTTCAATAGCAATATCTCTCGCGTCATAGCAAGGCATAGGACTATCTTGCTTATAAGAAACATCATGTTCTTCATCCATTATTATTAATCCCAGATTTCTGATTGGAAGAAAAACTGCCGACCTTGTACCTATTACTATTAAAGGTTCATTAGCATTAATAATTTTCTTCCAAACTAAAGTTCTATGATCGGGAGAACAATTACTATGATATTCGTAAACTACATTATTAAATCGCCTACTAAACCTATCAATAAGTTGAGGAATTAATCCAATTTCTGGGGCTAGTATCAAACAACTTTTTTTCTTAAGAAATTGATCTTCAGCAATTCTCATATACACTTCTGTTTTACCTGAACCTGTTTCGCCCCAAAGAAGTAATGCATCTCCTGATTTCATTGTTTGAAATTTTTGAAATGCAATTTTTTGCTCATTTGTAAGATTTGGTTTTTTCGTTGCAATATGATCTTTTACAAAGGAATTTAATTTACTATTTATATTTTTTTTTCTTTTAGATTTAGCAAGATAATTTTTACTGACCATTGAGTTGATTAGAGTGTAATTAAAACCAGACTTTATTAATTCACTTTGCCAATTACCTTTTTTAGACAAAGTATCCATTAAGATAAATTCTTTTTTGGTTAATTCATTTTTCTTAATATCAAATTCTTTTTTAGTTTCAATCCATATTTGATCTTTTAAACCTTTAGAGAAATTTTTATATTTACCAATCCAGCCAGGAGGAAATGCAGTTTTAAACATTTTTAAATTACTAACCATATAAAAAGAGGCTAAGGAGTTTATCAATTCTCTCCAAGATTCATCAATTATTTTTTTCTGCAAAATACTTTCAACAAACAAATATCTTATGCTTTTTTTTCCAGTAATATTTGATTCATCATTATTGATTGTCGAAAAGTCTCTTTTGGAGATCACCAACCCATTCAATAATCTCCCCCTTAGTCTCACACTTACAATATCTCCAACTTCTGCTCCAAGATTATTTCCATCTAAATAGTAAAAGCTTTCATTACTACTACCTATATCAAGCAAAATTTCCAATTTATAGGAGATATTTAATAACTGATTACTTGCCGGCTTCAAAACTTTTTCTTAGTATTGGATTGTTGAACATTCCACAAAGTGTTTTTTGCACATTGTAAGTATCCTGCTCTTAAGGGAGACATGAAGCTCTGATCATTGACTGAAAATTCAAAACTGATCTGCCTGTCTGAGAAATCCCAAGACTTTTTACTTTAGGTAATCTATAGCACTATTTAAATTTTTCAACAATTTAGAAAACTTTTCTTATTCTCATTTTGTAAAAAAGTTTTTAAACATTAAGGGGACTTTACTACTAAATGTTCAAATTAGCCCTAAATAAAATTTTATCTAGTTAAATTCACCGTAGAAAGGAGTCAATTATGTGTCCAGTCGCAGCAGAATCAAAGAATTCCCAGCCTAGTTCAAAAAAAAAGATCAATAAAAAAATTAATACAAATTTAGAAACAGTCGTTGAAGAAGCTAGTAATAAAAATAATCAAACTTTACAGACATCTGCAGAGTTAAACGAAAACAATATTGAAAATAACAATAATGAATTTAGTGATTCTGAAGAAGAAGAAAAAGGGCTCGGAAATGTAAAGCTTGGGCCAAAAGGTATCTACACCGAAGATTCAATAAGAGTTTATCTACAGGAAATTGGAAGGATTAGACTTTTAAGACCAGATGAAGAAATTGAGCTTGCAAGAAAAATTGCTGATTTACTCCAACTAGAAGAGCTGGCAACTCAATATGAGTCAGAAAAAGGACATTTCCCATCCGTTAGAGAATGGGCCGAGTTGATAGATATGCCTCTACCCAAATTTAGAAGAAGACTTCTTTTAGGTAGGAGAGCTAAAGAAAAAATGGTTCAATCAAATTTAAGATTAGTTGTTTCCATTGCTAAAAAATATATGAATAGAGGTTTATCATTTCAAGATTTAATCCAAGAAGGAAGTTTGGGTCTAATTAGGGCTGCTGAAAAATTTGACCATGAAAAGGGTTATAAGTTTTCTACATATGCTACTTGGTGGATTCGCCAAGCCATTACAAGAGCAATTGCGGATCAAAGTAGAACTATTAGATTGCCAGTTCACTTATACGAGACAATATCCAGAATTAAAAAAACAACAAAAGTTCTTAGCCAAGAATTTGGAAGGAAACCCAGTGAAGAAGAAATCGCTGAGAGTATGGAAATGACAATCGAAAAATTAAGATTTATAGCTAAAAGTGCTCAACTTCCTATTTCTTTAGAAACTCCAATAGGGAAAGAAGAAGACTCAAGACTAGGAGACTTTATAGAGGCTGATATAGAAAATCCAGAGCAAGATGTTTCTAAAACTTTACTAAGAGAAGATTTGGAAGGAGTATTAGCCACTCTTAGTCCAAGAGAAAGAGATGTTCTCAGATTGAGATATGGAATTGATGATGGAAGAATGAAAACTCTTGAAGAAATTGGCCAGATTTTTGATGTGACGAGAGAAAGAATTAGACAAATAGAGGCAAAAGCTCTAAGAAAACTTAGACATCCAAATCGAAATGGGGTTTTAAAAGAATATATAAAATAAAAAAAGTTAAGTATAATAATTAGCTTTAAAAACTCGCAAAATAATAGCTTAAAATAAATTCGACTTTATTTTTAATTCAAACTCAAAATAATATTTAATGACTAATTTTAAGCTAAAAATAGCTAGTAGAAGAAGTAAGCTAGCAATGGTTCAAACTTTATGGGTTAAAGATCAACTAGAAAAGAATATCCCCAATTTAGAGGTATCTATAGAAGCTATGGCAACTCAAGGTGACAAAATCCTTGATGTAGCCTTAGCAAAAATAGGCGACAAAGGCTTATTTACAAAAGAACTTGAAGCACAAATGCTCGTAGGACATGCAGATATAGCAGTACATTCTCTAAAAGATTTACCAACCAATTTGCCTAATGGCCTTAAATTAGGATGCATTACAAAAAGAGAGGATCCTGCAGATGCTCTTGTAGTAAACAAAAAAAATGACTGTTATAAATTAGAAAACTTACCTGAAGGTTCGATTGTTGGAACAAGCTCCCTAAGAAGACTTGCACAATTAAGAAATAAGTACCCACATCTTGTTTTCAAAGATATCAGGGGAAATGTTATTACAAGAATTGAAAAATTAGATGCAGGAGAATTTGATTGTATAATTCTTGCGGCCGCTGGTTTAAAGAGATTAGGCTTTGAATCAAGAATTCACCAGATTATCCCAAGTGAAGTTTCCCTGCATGCCGTTGGCCAAGGAGCACTAGGCATTGAATGTAAATCTGATGATAAAAAAGTTTTAGAAATTATAAATATCTTAGAAGATAAACCCACCAGTCAAAGATGTCTAGCAGAGAGGGCTTTTTTAAGAGAGCTTGAAGGTGGATGCCAAGTCCCAATAGGTGTGAATAGTAAAATTCAGAATGAACAACTTTGCCTTACTGGTATGGTTGCATCTCTTGATGGAGAAAGGCTTATTAAAGATCAATATATTGGCAATATTAATGATCCCGAAGAAGTAGGCAAAGAACTAGCTAACAAATTAAAGCAGCAAGGTGCCGAAGAAATACTAAGCGAAATATTTGAAAAATTTAGAGAAAAATAAAATTAATTAATTTACTAATTTAGGATCAATTTCTTTTTTGTATCTCTCTTCACAATCTTTAATCACTTTAACAGCTTCTTCTATCCCAAAAAAACCATTGACAGTACATGTTCCTGGTTTTTTTAGATCTTTGTAGTGCTCCCAATAATACTTTGTTTCTTTTAACCAATGATCTCCAAGGTCTTCATAACTTGAGATATGATCCATTCTTTTATCATCTGCGAGAACCGCTATTACCTTATCATCGACCTCTCCACCATCATCAAATTTCATCACTCCAATAATCCTTGCTTCCACGATAGATCCTGGTATCAATGGCTCAGTTACCCCAACAATTTCTACATCAAGCGGATCTCCATCTTCATCCCATGTCCTTGGAATACATCCGTAAGCAAAAGGATACGCAAGTGATGAATAACCTACCCTATCAAGTTTAAGATGGCCCGTTTCTGTAATTAATTCATATTTATTTATGGTATTAGAGTTCAATTCAACAATAGTATTTATTATTGTATTTGAGCTGTCAGTGAAAGCATTTAGTATGTGCAATAAATTTGGTGTAACCCTGCTTGGGGGCTGATTTAGATTTGCCATCAAGAAATTATTTTTGTTTATCTTACATCCTCACACCTAACCAAATTCTTTAAAAGTAATGTTTCAGCAAAAATCATTTATTTTAGACCTTAAATGATTAATAAAATAGTTTGGCGATAGTTCTTCATTAGTTACAGCTCTTACCAACTCCATACAATTAACTGATCTGCCATATTTATGTATATTATTTTTTAACCAGAAGATGATCTTTTGATATTCACCATTTTCAATTAAGTTGTCAATCAAACCTATGTCTCTTTCCATTTGAGAAGATATTTGCGCACTTATAACATGTCCTAACAAATATGAGGGGAAATATCCAAACGCCCCTTCACTCCAATGAACATCTTGAAGACAACCTTCTGAATCATTAGATGGTTTAATTCCTAGTAGTTCATCATATCTTTTATTCCATTCTGTTGGAATATCTTCAGCAGGTAACCCTCTTTCAATTAAATCTATTTCAAGTTCGGTTCTTATTAATATGTGTAAGCCATAAGTCAATTCATCAGCTTCAACCCTATTTAATCCTGCTTCCAAATGATTAATAGATTTCCATAGTTCTAAATAATTATTAAGAGAACAACTAGCTGAAACAAATTTGTTAAAAAATCTTTTTGAAAAAGATTTGGATTTAACTATTCTATTTTCCCAAAATAAAGATTGACTTTCATGAATACCCATAGAGGTTGCTTGACCTAAAGGCCAAGCAAACCATTGATGACTTTGAGATGGCAAACCCTGCTCATAAATAGAATGCCCCCACTCGTGGGCAGTTGCTAAAAAACTTGATAATGGTTCACCTTCAACAATTCTTGTCGTAATCCTGTAATCATTAGGCCCTAATGTTATTGAAAAAGGATGGGGAGATTTACCAACAACAACTTGATCTTTATCTCTCCCAAACTCATCAAGTAATTGAAAACATAAATTATGTTGAGATTCTGGACTCAAATCCCAGTGATATTTCTTAGAGTTATTAATCCCTCTAATCAACTCTGGGAGAGTATCTTTCAAAGGCTGAAACATTTTATTCAGCCACTTTAAAGTTAATTCAGGCTCAAAGGGTTGGGCTAAAGTTTCCCATGGGGAATATTGATCTGATATTTGTTTTGCCTCTTCAATCCGCAATTTAACTAATTCTTCAAAGAAAGGAAGAAAAATTTTAAAATCTGATTTTTCCTTAGCTTCTTGCCAGCTTTCATACCCTTTAGATTTTGCCTTTGCTAGAGACTCAACTAATTTAGGATCTAAATTTCTTTCTCTATTAAATTCCTTCAATAAAAGACTAATATTTCTTTCTTTATCTTTTATGAAAAGTTGATTATCGGAATTTCGTTCAATATCTGCTAGTTCATTTTTAGCAGATTGTATTAAATTAGAAAATTCCTCGGATGAATTTCTTTCATGCAATACTTTTGCAATATAAGTAAGTTGTTCAGACCTCCAAGAAGCACCTTTCTTTGGCATTCCAGTATTCTGATCCCAATAAAGTGTATTTTGGATTGAACCTAATATTTGTGTTTCTTTAAGGTAAGCACCCAGATTATTCCAATGAGTTTCAGCCAAAGTTTTAAATGGAAATTAAATTTATCTTAAGATAAAAATTTTAATGTCTGCAGTAAAACATGCATCTTTATCCATAATAGGATATTGATTAATTAAGTTTTAACTTATATGGAACAAATATTTTCAAAATTAAAATTCAAAACTCATGGCGAGGGTTTTATTGATATCACATATCATTTAAATTTATATATTGAAAAAAATAATTTTCATTCCGGAATTTTAAATTTAACTTCACTTCATACAAGTTGCAGTTTAACTATTAATGAGAACGCAGATCCAAATGTACTGAGGGACCTAAAAAAGTATATGCAATCGATAGTTCCCTATGATTCCTACTTAACCTTATCAAAAAATAGAGAAGAAATATCCTATAAACATTATCAAGAAGGGGCTGACGATATGCCAGCACATATTAAAACATCCCTAACAAACACTTGTTTATCTTTGAGTTTTCAAGACGGGAAAATTATGCTTGGCACATGGCAAGCAGTTTATTTATGGGAACATCGATTTGATCAAAAGGAAAGAATCATTAATTTACATATAATTGGTGAGAAAAAGTAAGATATTTATAATGTAATAAGTCAGATTTATTATTTAATGGAACCCTACATTTTGCAAGATGAAGAATTGAATGAATTAGTTGTCAAAATACCTGGCTGGGAAATTAAATCTAAACAAATCCAAAGAGAATTTAACTTCGCTAATTTTATTGAAGCCTTTGCTTTTATGACTAAGGTTGCTTTAATCTGTGAAAAATATAATCATCATCCTAACTGGGAGAATGTTTATGCAAAAGTAATAATTAAATTAAATACACATGATCTAGGAGGTATTACGAATCTGGATCAAACATTAGCTTCGGAAATCAACAAAATTTTCGATCAATAAAAATATAAACTTGTTTTCAACTATTCAAAATGTCTAAAAATTTATTGCCAGTTACTATTATTAGTGGATTTTTAGGTTCTGGCAAAACTACACTTCTAAATCATATTTTAAAAAATCAAGTTGGTATTAAAACAGCTGTTTTAGTCAACGAATTTGGAGAAATCGGAATAGATAATGACTTAATAATAGAAGGCTCAGAAGATATGATCGAATTAAATAATGGATGTATATGTTGCTCTATCAATGGCGAATTATTAAATACCGTATCCAAAGTTTTAGAAAGAGCTGAAAAATTAGACTATTTGATTGTTGAAACAACTGGATTAGCAGATCCATTACCAGTAGCCATGACTTTTGCGGCTGGTGATCTTAGAGAAAAAGTAAGATTAGATTCGATAATCACTGTAATTGATGGAGAAAATTTTGATTTTGAAATTAATAATACAAGTGTCGCCTATTCTCAAATTTTATACGGAGATATCCTTCTTCTTAATAAATCTGATTTAGTAAATGAAAAACAATTAAAGAAAATAGAGGAGTTTATAAATAAAATAAAAAAAGAACCAAGGATTTTGAGATCAACTAATAGTGAAGTTGCATTACATACAATAATGAGCGTGGGGCTATTTGAGACGGATACTTTTGAATTCGAGAAAAATAAAAAAAATATAGAACAAAATTCCCACGATCACTCTTCTCATTCCCACGATCACTCTTCTCATTCCCACGATCACTCTTCTCATTCCCACGATCACTCTTCTCATTCCCACGATTTGATCAATAATATCGAGGGTTTTACCTCAGTTTCATATGAGACATTTGAACCATTTTCTTTAAGGAAGTTTCAATATTTCTTAGATAATCAAATCTCAGAAAATGTATTTAGAGCAAAAGGAATATTATGGTTTATGGAAAGTGAAAGAAAACACATTTTTCACCTATCTGGAAAGCGGTTTTCTCTAGATGATGAGGAATGGACAAAAGAAAAATCTAACAAGATAGTATTAATTGGGAAAAACTTAGATCACCAAACTATTAAAAATCAACTGTCATCATGTAGATTTAATTCAGATTAGAGTTCATATTAGGATTTAATTAATTTTTGAAAATACTTATTAAAGGATTTAAAAAAGCAGTAACCGAATTAAAACTTTTTTATTTTTTTTCGTTTATTGTTGCACTCTTAGTAATTATTCCAATTTTCAATTTTCTTCTTGAAGGAGTTCAATATGTTGTAAGTGGAAATTTTTCATTAGGTATTGCTGGAGGAGAAGAGGTATTAGAGACTTTAAAAGTTTTAGTACTGACAAGTTTTTTTGGAGGAGGATTAGGCACTTTGAATGGATGGTTACTTTCAAATTGTGATTTTAAGTTCAGAAAAGTTCTCCGTATTTGTCAGCTCATTCCACTAGCCGCCCCAGCATACCTAATAACAGCTATTTTGCAGGATTTAGGAAGTATTTTTGGGTACCAAGTAACCGGTTTATGGTGGGGGGTTTTAATACTTTCAATCTCTACTTACCCATATGTATTCATTCTTGCTAACGAAAGTTTTAATAAATTTGGAGTTAATCAAATCAATGCTAGTAGAGGATTAGGAGTTGGGCCGTGGAGGAGCTTCTTTAAAATCGCTTTTCCAATGGCGTTGCCAGCACTAATAACAGGAATAAGTTTAATGTGTATGGAAGTAATGAATGAGTTAGGTACATTTGCATTATTAAATATTCCAAGTATTTCTACGGGTATAGCTGAAAATTGGATAATTGAGGGTAATCCAAAAAGTGCTATTGGACTTTCTTTGGTAGCTTTATTAATAATTTTCACTTTAATTATTTTTGAAAAATTCTCGAGAAGAAAATCAAAGCGGTGGAGTGAAAATCCTGCATCAAAAGATTCTCAAGGGTGGGAATTAAAAAAAACAAGAGCTCTTTTAGCAATAACAATATCTTTATTTCCTCCAATTTTCTCTTTTGGAATTCCATGTTTTTGGGTTCTGCTCAATATCGATCAAATTCACAAAGGGTTATCTGCAGAATTACTTACCCTATCGTTCAGGACCATAAGTTTAGGATTCTTTACTGCATTAATAACAATGTTATTCTCATTAATAATTTCATTAGCAAGACGACCAAATAAAAGCTTATTACTAGGACTAATAACTAACCTTGCGGGAATAGGTTATGCAATTCCAGGCACTGTATTAGCTTTATCTTTAATAAGCATTTCTTCTCCAAAATTGAATTTCTTTGCTATTTGCTTACTAATTTGGGGTTATCTTGTTCGATTTCTAACTATTTCTAAGGGTTCTATTGATTCAAGTCTTGAGAGAATTTCTCCTAGTCTAGATGAAGCTGCACTTGGACTAGGAGAAAATTGGCCGGGAATCATCAAAAGAATTCATCTACCTCTTCTTCAGGGACCAATATTCGTAGGATCATTGTTGGTTTTTGTAGACACGATAAAAGAATTACCCATGACCTTTATTTTGAGACCATTTGATTTTGATACATTATCTGTGAGGATATATCAATATGCTGGAGATGAAAGAATGGTAGAGGCAATATTACCAGCCATTCTTATCATGACTCTAGGCCTTATTGCTTCATTTACATTGATACCAAGTTTAGAGAAAAAAAACTAAATTCTTTTATAAAGTTTTCTTATTAAGAAAGGTAGGCTTAAGAACAAATCTGCCGAGGTAGATATAACCCTAAAATAAACTAAACTGATGATAATTATATTTTGTGGAATACTTTTGCCTACAAATAAAAGTAGGCAGGCCTCAAAAACGCCAACTCCTCCTGGAGCTGCTGGGACTACCAGGCCTAAAGACCATGACAAAGAAAAGATTACCAATAAAAATATAGTGTTCAGAGAATTACTCGCATAAAAAGTATTTAAGCAAATATAAAACCCAATAAATTTTGATAAAACAAATCCAATTTCAAGAAATAAAGCTCTAGTAGGGAAAAATGAAATTATGTTTATTCTCTCCTCAAATTGGTCCTTTGAATTTGGAAGTCTCAAGACCTCAAATACTTTTCCCTTAAGAGACCCTAATCTTTTTAATATCAGAAAAATAAACTTCCTATTTAGGAATGCCAAAGGGACAGTTAAAAAAATATAAAATGGCGAAAAAATTAATCCCAGCGATGCCAGTAGAAAAGATCCACACAACATAAAATAAGGTTCTATGAGTGTCGGATACAAAGCAATCTGAGTATTACTTATTTTTTTTATATAATTAAATCTTTCAACAAAATGCCAAACCCCTCCTGGAGCATATTTAAGAATATTGGTTAAAACATAAAAAGAGACTAGATTATTACTTTTAAATTCTTTCCCGAACCATTTAACAATATATTTCCATGCATAAGCGTTTAGGTAAATACTTAAAACACAAAATAAAAATGATAATAATAGAGTAATTCCATTTCTTTCTAAATTGATATCAAAAGGAATTTGATCAAAATTATAAAAAAAATAGATGCAAAAATATAATAAGCTTGTAATAAAAAAAATATTCTTTAAACCACCAAAATTAATTTTTTTAAGGAATATCAAATATGGTTGAATATTTTTATTAAATCTCATTTCCAATTTTCAAATGCTTTAAATTTTTTTCCTGAATCTTTTATTATTTTTCTTATTTCGCATGTTGATATTTTATGCTTTAACTGTAATCTCAAAACCTCATCATTTTCTGGTTTAGTAATTATTGATCCATCTGGTTTCAAAGTTTGTTTAACTTTTATATTTCCAAAAGTCGTAGTACATTCTCCTCTGCGTCTAAGTAAAATCCACCTAGATTGGGTCCTTTCACGAACCCCAATAGTGCTGGAATAATCAAACCATAATCTCTTAAAAAACTCTTTTTTCTCTATAGGCACGATTACTTGGATAGAAAATCCAATTCTATTTTTTTTCATATTGATAGCTTGATAGGAAACGTCGTAAGCTCCCTCAAATCTAAGTTTCTCAACAAAATTAGATATATCTTCGGGTGTTTGGTCATCAATCCATGCTTCTTGAATAGATATCTCTTCACACTTTGGACTAATTTGTTCATTATCGTTATTAGAAAAATCCTCAAATGAAGTAATTTTATAAACTCTTACCAAATTAGGGAATGCAAATTTTAGATTACCAATTCCGACTCCATAAGAGTTAATAGAGTATTTTGAAGGAGGTTCAATATAGTCGACTAAATTAGCCAGTAAAGCAATGCCAGTTGGTGTTGAGAGTTCACCATCTACTGAGTTAAGGCTTGATAAAACCTTAATATTTTTTTGTCTTATTAGCTCTATTACAGCAGGTGGTGGTACAGATAATTTTCCATGTTCAGTTTGAACAAAACCTTTCCCCAACATTGGTTCATTACAATAAACCCTCTTTGGATTCAAGTAATTCAATGCAGCACATACTCCAATTATATCCACCAATGAATCTATAGCTCCAATTTCATGAAAATGAACTTCATCAGATTTAATGCCATGAACTTTTCCTTCCGCAATTGCTAAAGATTCAAATACTTCATAAATTATTTTTTTTAATTTATCTTCTAAGTGGCCATTTAAAATAAGTTCCTTGATACTTCTCCAAGTTTTTTTAATAGGACTACAGTCAATATTCTCAACCTTTGTCTGGATGCCACGGATTGAACAACTTTTTGATTCCTTAAAGTCTAGTTGATATATATCCTTTAATCCAAGATCAATAAGTGGCTGTTCAATAACTTTTTTAGGCACTCCTAAATCATAAAAAGCTCCTAACAACATATCTCCAGAGATACCAGGAGAACATTCAATTAAAACATCATCCATAAATCAAAGATTTCTTAAATGGTAAAATTGCGGTGGGAGTCAACTTTTTATTCTAGTTATTTTTAGAAAGATTTTTTTCAATCACTTCGTACCTTATTAATTGCAAAGAATTTCCATCTCTGTTGATATCTAAACTTACAAAGCTGTGCAAAAGCTCAAGAGAAAGCTCTCCTTTTATGACTAATTTAAAATTTTTATTTTTTAAATTTTTTGACTTCGTAGCAGGGCAGATTTTAATAACAATTTCTTTCTTTTGAGTGTTAACAAAAACCAATTCGCCTCTAACAGAAAAATAATTGTCTTCTAGATCTAATTCTTCTAATAATTTTGAGAAGTCATTTTTTGAAGAATCATTTGGGAAATCATTCAGTTGATAGGGATCCCATATACCTGCAACCTGTAAATGCAAGTTTAAAGTATTTTTATTCTTTGGGTAAACAATCCAATAATAACTTTTATTTAAATCAATATGTTTTTTTAAAAGTGATAATGCTTTACCAAGAACTACTGTTTCAATTTTTTGGTTTTTATTGTCAATTAAAAAGCCTCTATTTATTTGTTCATTACTAAGGGGAGTGAATTTACCATTAATAATACCGATTGCTCTGTGCTGTAATTTGTTAGTAACTTTTGGGATAGGGTTTTTTAACATATTAAAAATTTGAAAATAACAATTTATAGTATTAAATTTCTCAATTTTCCTCCAAACTATTGAAAGACCTTAACGCATCATCAATTGCATCAGAGGGATCAGTGGCATCATTCATACTATTTTGTCTCCGAATCATTTCCACAAGTTCAAAAGGATTATTTGGAAGAACTGAACCATCATCTTCTGTTTTAGTTGAGGCATCGATTTCTAATTCTTCAAATAAATATTCAGCATTTAGGTAATCACTTTTTAAGGGAATTAATAAAGTAAAAAAAATTACAACCGAAATTGGTTTAAAAACGCTTTTGCAAAAGTAATTTTTCATTTTATTTAATTTCAAAATTCTTTAACGCCAAAATTTTCTTGCTATTTTAATTTTACATAATTTGGTAGAAATTTGTTAATAGCAACTTGGAATGTTAACTCTATAAGAACCAGACTTTCACAAATATTAGATTGGATTAATCAATCCAATCCAGATATTCTATGTTTGCAGGAAACGAAAGTGATGGACGATAGTTTCCCTGTTGAACCTTTTGAAAAATTAGGTTACTCAGTAGAGATATACGGACAAAAATCATACAATGGTGTGGCTATTATTTCCAAAATAAAGCCAGAAAATGTTAAAAAGGGATTCTACGGTTGTAATGACTATAATCAAAATATCGAAATTTTCCTAGATCAAAAAAGGTTAATTTCTGCTGATATTAATGGTATTAAAATCATAAATGTCTATGTTCCAAATGGATCTTCTCTAGAATCTAGTAAGTTCGAATACAAAATTAATTGGTTAAATTGCTTAGCTTCATTTTTAGATGAGCAAGAAAAAAAAGGAGAATTAATTTGTCTAATGGGTGATTTTAATGTTGCTCCATCTAACTTGGATATTCATGATCCAAAGAAATATGAAGGAGGAATAATGGCATCTGAGATAGAGAGAAGCGCACTTAATAATGTTCTGAAAAAAAGATTAATAGATTCGTTCAGGATTTATGAACAAAATACTGGCCATTGGAGTTGGTGGGATTACCGTAACAACGCATTTGAATTAAATAACGGTTGGAGAATAGACCATATATATATCAGCAAGGAATTGTCATCAAAACTTAAAAGTTGTGTCATAGACAGCTCCCCCAGAGGTAATTTGCGTCCAAGTGATCATGCCCCAGTAATGATAGATCTTAACTTAAACGAAATAAATGCAGATTTTTTTGAGGATGAGGATAATTTCTTCGAAATATAAATAAAATAAATTGAATTTCTTTAATGCTTGAAAACGCTTATTAATAAAGAGTTGTCTAAAATAAGATTGTTTTTTATAGTGATTTCTCTAAAATTAATAATTTACAATCCAAACTATCGCAATAAAAATATCATAATGTAGAATTTCAATCTGATTGACAAAATTTTTACTTATTTCTAATTTAGAACATGACAAGATTTTTCCAAAAACATCATTTAGCTAAATTGTGACTGACATATTAAATTACACAAAATCAGAAGAAATTTTCTCTGCCGCCCAACAACTTATGCCAGGAGGAGTAAGCTCTCCAGTAAGGGCTTTTAAGTCTGTAGGAGGCCAGCCGATTGTTTTTGATAGAGTCAAAGGTCCTTTTGCTTGGGATATCGATGGAAATAGATATATTGACTACATAGGAAGCTGGGGTCCTGCTATATGTGGACATGCCCACCCAGAAGTTACAACGGCATTACAGGAAGCGATTGAGAAAGGCACTAGCTTTGGGGCTCCATGCGTTCTAGAGAACCAACTTGCTGAAATGGTAATAGATGCAGTCCCATCTGTAGAAATGGTTAGATTTGTAAATAGTGGAACTGAGGCATGCATGGCTGTTTTGAGACTTATGCGAGCATTTACTGGAAGAGATAAAGTTATTAAATTTGACGGTTGTTATCACGGTCATGCAGATATGTTTTTAGTAAAAGCAGGATCAGGTGTGGCCACTCTCGGTTTGCCAGATTCTCCAGGTGTTCCACGGACAACAACTGCCAACACACTTACTGCTCCCTACAATGACCTTGAAGCTGTAAAAAAATTATTTTCTGAAAATCCTGATGCCATTTCGGGGGTTATTCTTGAGCCAATAGTTGGTAATGCTGGATTTATTACTCCAGAACCTGGATTCTTAGAGGGATTAAGGGAATTAACCACTGAGAATGGATCTTTATTAGTTTTTGACGAAGTAATGACTGGATTCAGAATAAGTTACGGAGGTGCTCAAGAAAAGTTTGGGGTTACTCCTGATTTAACCACCCTTGGGAAAGTAATTGGTGGAGGTCTACCTGTTGGAGCTTATGGAGGCAAGAAAGAAATAATGTCAATGGTAGCGCCTTCAGGGCCGGTATACCAAGCAGGTACTTTGAGCGGCAATCCTCTTGCTATGACTGCTGGGATAAAAACTCTTGAACTCCTCAAACAAGATGGTACTTACGATAAACTTGATTTAACAACCTCTAGATTAATCGAAGGGATAATTCAGTCTGCAGAAAATAACGGTATTGCTATTAACGGTGGAAGTGTAAGCGCTATGTTTGGATTTTTCTTATGCGATGGGCCAGTTAGGAACTTTGATGAAGCAAAAACAAATGATGCCGAACTTTTTGGTAAGTTGCATAGAGAAATGCTTCGACGAGGAATTTATCTAGCGCCAAGTCCGTTCGAAGCTGGTTTCACATCGCTAGCTCACAGCGAAGAAGAAATTGATAAAACTATCGAGGCTTTCGACGAATCTTTCAATGCAATAAAAAAATAATCATTTACTTCTCTTTCCTTAAAGAAAAATAAGTAAATGATTAAAATTTTAGAAAGATTATTTCTAAATAATTATCTTTTACCACCAACTATTACTGGGGGAGAACCTCCTTCTGAACCTGGTAAGCCAGGAACAACTTGTGTACTACCATCCCATTTGTCGAGAAATAATTTGAAAAGTACCTGATCATCGAGACTTCTATTTAATGTCTCATATCTAAGTGCTTCTTGTTCTGCAATTTCAACTTCTGTCTTTGCTCTTAGTAATTGCTGACCAGCTATTTGCTTTTGTTCAATCGCAGCTCTATATTCTTCAGCGATCTCTAATCCAGTAAGATCTAAACTTTTAACATCAACATAATCAAACGAATTTAGTTCTTGTGCAACAGTATCGCCTACTTTCTCAGATATTACTGCAAATTCAGTAGCAATTGTTTCTAGCTCATATTGAGAAAAAACTGATTTAAGAGCTTTTAGCAAAGATGGCTGAACAATTTTCTGATAAACATCGCTATTTCTGCTTGCAATTGTTGCGAAAATCCTTCCAGCTTC
Source organism: Prochlorococcus sp. AH-736-L23 (assembly GCA_028141225.1). Classification (GTDB taxonomy): domain Bacteria; phylum Cyanobacteriota; class Cyanobacteriia; order PCC-6307; family Cyanobiaceae; genus Prochlorococcus_A. Next base: position 2,165 of record JAOIPS010000017.1, on the reverse strand, counting down.
GTTAGGTTTTACTGAATACTTAACAGTAGCTGTAGCCCTAATAACTTGAAGATCCTTAGTTAAAGTTTCAAATTTTTCGGGTTGAACTTGCGTTTTTATATCAAATGGATATACAGACTGAATAAATGGAAGTTTAAAGTTTAAACCAGCTCTCCTAGAGGGGCCACTAACTTTCCCTAGTGTTGTAACAACTGCAACTTGTCCAGAAGGTACAACAAAAAGGGATTGTGTGAGCAAAAGAAAGCCAGTAAAAGACAATACAATTAATAGAGTCGCTGTTCCACCAGGACCTGTTGGTGTGACATTTTTAAAGGATGTTGACATTAAATTTTATCTTTATAAACAATCATATTTAAATAGACTAATTAGTGCATTAATAAGACATTTAATTAAAATGTTTTTTTAATAATTGTAAATTTAAATATAGATATTTATTAGTAGATATTTGATTTAAATTCTTGCAAAAGTTTCAAATAAAGGTCCTCATCTATCTCCCTAATGTCATATTCAGAAGGTAAAACACCATGCTTATGCTCATGTACCGCCATCCAACAAAATTTCTCTATTTCTTCTTTTGAAAAACGAGGATATTCTTTTACTTTCTTGACCAATGATTTAATGAGAGATTCTGAATTATCTGCCATATTTATAAATAATCCTACTAAAGATTTTATCTAAAGTTATTAGCTTTTAGAGGAATGTTCAAAGACTCTTCCAACTCACTAACAAGCTTAATTGCTAATTGAAGATCATTTTTGCTCTTACTAGCAACTCTGAGTGTTTCTCCATTGATACTGACATTGATTTTTTTTATTTGATCTCTAATATTTTTACTGATTTTTTTTGCAATTTCTTGTTTAATTCCTTGTTTTAAAAAAATTGTTTGTTTAATTCTATTGCCACTAACCATTTCAATTTCACCGTAGTCAAATATTTTTAGAGATAAGTTTCTTTTAATTGCCCTTTGTCTAATAATGTCATTGACAGCATTTAAGGTTAGTTCGCTATTAGTAATTATAAAAATATTTTCTTTATCTAATTCAACTGAGGTGTTTGTACCCTTGAGATCGTAACGTTGAGAAACTTCCCTTTTTACTTGATCCAAAGTGTTGACTAATTCTTGTCTATCAAAATCAGAAACTACATCAAATGAAAAACTTTCTGCCATAGTAAATTATTAAACGCTAAATATTTTTAGCATAAATCATCTTTTAATAAGGGGAAATAGATTAATTTAATCGAAAAATAACAAACTAACCACTTTTCCCATTTCTTCAGCACACCTACAACTATTTAGCAAAGTTTCACTATCGTGAAAGGCAAAGCATATTAATTGATCGCACCTAGTAATAATTTCTTGATTACAAAGACTGCTTGCAAGTGGCAAAGGTAATTCATCATTTTCACTTTTTTCAACCAAATGCATAACCCTTTCGAGTTGGTCCTTTATTTCGGGTATTTGTCTATCAAGACTTTGTGGTAATAAAACAGTTAATAATGATGGATTAATATCTAAGACAGCTCGAATAACAGCCGCATTGACACCTTGTGATCCAGAAGTAAGGATATTATGTCCTTCCTCTGCTAACGACCTTGCTATCAACTCAATTAAGTGGATATCGACAACTGGTACGTGTCTACTGCCCAAAAAAGCAATTCTCCTTTTCCCATTATCTTGGAGTTTTGCAAGTTCTTGAGCTAAGGCATCAACGCCTTCAGTTGCAGGTAGATCTAAAGAGCGACTCAAAATAATATAGTTCCTATATTTGAAATTAGCATTTATCTGAAAAATTGCAGGGAAAATCTATCTTTTCGAGAATTCTTTGTAGATTTACGTTCTCTTGGACTAATTGAATAGCATAAGAAGCTTTAATTGCCTCATGTATTCTGACATGACCAAAAGCTTGTTCAATAATTTCTACGGAGGAAAGAGTGTCTAATTCAACTTTTAAAATTGGCACCTCCAATTCCTCCGCTCTATGAATCAATTGTGACAAGGGGTCTCCTATACCAGTTAAAATTAGGCATTGAGTCGAAGCCTCCAAAGCAGCTAGTTGGATATCAGTTCTATCAGCTCCAGTAACTACAGCCATATTTCGTCTTCTCCTGAAAAATTCCATTGCAGAATTGACCCCCATTGCACCAATACTTAATGTTTCAACAAG
>JAOIPS010000016.1 GCA_028141225.1 Prochlorococcus sp. AH-736-L23 | reverse complement strand
AATTAGATTGGATCGAACCATTTCAAACTGTATTAGATAAGGAAAATGCGCCCTTTTTTAAGTGGTTCAAAGAAGGGAAACTGAATATTACATATAATTGCTTAGATAGACACATAAAGAGAGGGCTTGGAGGTAAGACTGCACTTATATGGGAAGGTGAACCCGGGGATAGCAAAAAATATACTTACGAAGAACTTTTAAAAGAGGTATGTAAAGCAGCTAATGCATTAAAAGCAATTGGTATAAAAAAAGGAGATTTGGTATGTATTTATATGCCTATGATTCCTGAAGCGATGTTTGCGATGTTAGCTTGTGCAAGAATTGGCGCGCCTCATTCGGTTGTCTTTGGAGGATTTTCTTCAGAAGCTTTAAAAGATAGGTTAATTGATGGAAATGCAAGATTTGTTATTACTGCTGATGGTGGCTTCAGAAAAGATAAAGTGATTGAACTTAAGCAAGCAGTTGATGCAGCAATTGAAAGTGGTGCAGATAAAGTTGTTGAAAAAGTAGTCGTTGTTCAACGAACCAAAAAAAATATTTCAATGGTTGATGATAGAGATTTATGGTGGCACGAATTATTAAAAGATCAAAAAGATCAATGTGAACCAGAAATAATGAATAGCGAAGATAGACTTTTTATTCTTTATACTTCAGGGTCTACTGGAAAGCCTAAAGGTGTGGTTCACACTACGGGTGGTTACAATCTTTGGTCCCATTTGACATTTAAATGGATTTTTGATTTGAAAGATGACGACATTTACTGGTGTACTGCAGATGTTGGTTGGATTACAGGCCACAGTTACATAGTTTATGGGCCCTTATCTAATGGTGCTACAACCTTAATGTATGAGGGAGTACCAAGACCTTCAAATTTAGGGGCTTTTTGGGAAATTGTTCAAAAATATAAGGTTTCTATTTTTTATACTGCACCAACAGCAATAAGAGCATTTATGAAGTCTGGGCGTGCAATCCCTGATAAATATAATCTTGAGAGTCTTAGACTTTTAGGCACGGTTGGAGAACCAATTAATCCTGAAGCATGGATGTGGTACAGGGATGTTATTGGTAAAAATAAATGCCCTATTGTCGATACTTGGTGGCAAACTGAGACTGGTGGTGTGATGATAAGTCCCTTGCCTGGAGTCGTTGCCACAAAGCCAGGTTCAGCTACTTTTCCACTGCCAGGAATCGAAGTTGAAATCGTCGATAAGAATGGAGATAAGGTTAAGGAGAACGAGGGCGGCTATTTAGTTATTAAGAAACCATGGCCAGGGATGATGAGAACAATTCACGGAAACTCAGAGAGATATTTGGAGAGTTATTGGGAATATATTTCCTTGAAAGGAGAAAAAAATGTTTATTTTGCTGGAGATGGAGCACGTATTGATGAGGATGGGTATATATGGATTATGGGAAGAGTTGATGATGTTATAAGTGTTTCAGGACATAGGTTAGGAACAATGGAAATAGAATCTGCTTTGGTAAGTCATAAAGCTGTTGCAGAGTCTGCAGTAGTTGGTAAAAAAGATGATTTAAAAGGTGAAGTTATAGTTGCTTTTGTATCTCTAGAAAAAGACATGAAAAGTTCTTCAGAATTAGTAGAGAATTTAAAGAAACATGTTGTTAATGAAATTGGAATTATCGCAAAGCCTGAAAAAATTATAATTTCTGACTCTCTTCCGAAAACGCGTAGTGGAAAAATTATGAGACGAATTTTAAGATCTTTGGCTGCTGGAGAAAAAATAAGTGGTGATATAAGCACACTTGAAGATAGTTCTGTTTTGGAAAAGCTGAAAGAATTATCCTAATCAGATTCATCAATTAAATTGGAAATTTTTTTTATAGTATGTCTTTTGAATTCGTCATCAGCCCAATCTCCTAAAAAATTTTCTCTAAGTCCTGCGCTTGCAATTATAGTATGTGTACCTTTTAACATTACTCCCTTAGAATTATCTTCTTTTCTTGCTTTCAGACAAGAAAATAATTTATCTGTTTGATCTAATTCGTCTGAGTTGAATTTTATTAGGAAATTATTTTTTTGATTATATGTTTTTTCAATTAATCTCAAAGTCCTTTCAGGGCTTGGGCTGAATTCACTATTGAATTCTAATTTTTGAGAAATTTGTTTCAATAATGGAATTGATTTGTTAGCACTGAAGTTATTAAAACTAATTGATATGAATTTTTCGCAATTTCTTCCTCCATCAGGGGAAATAAGATGGAGTTTACAGCCTAGGCTATGACCAATCCTTATTGAAGGAATTAATGCTCCTATTCTCTTGGTTAAAGATATTCTACAATTCTTGAAATCCCTCCATGCTTTAATAGCAAGTTGTTGGTGATCAAATTGTGGAGTGTATTTATATGCATGTACTGCATAGTTTTTATTAATTAAACTCTCTATGAATCTTTTATAAGTTAAATCTGGTTTTGAAGCTAGATAACTTCCACCAATAAATTCCACAATTTTTTTAGGATTTGAAGGCCAATAACAAAAATTATTAAATTGATATTTTGTAAATGTCATCTTTCGTAAATTAATAATGTTTCAAAAATTATTTTCTAATCAAATTTCTTAATTTATATTAATTTAAGAGAAATTTTCATTAAATGCGTCAAGATAAATGAAAGTGTTTTCAGCTAATTGGAACTATTTAATAAAAAAAAATTAAATCAATTGGATATTCTTCAAGATCAAGCTATCAGTTATCCCTCTGAAGAGAGTGTTGCTAATCAAAATAAAAAAATTGAAAAAATTTTAATTCTTGATACTGAAACAACAGGTTTAGACGAAAATAAAGATGAAGTGATAGAGATAGGTTGTATTTTGTTCGATGTATCTTTTAAGTGCGTGCTTTCACAAGTTTCATTTTTATTCCCAGTTAATAATAATGAAGCTGAACATGTTAATGGTATATCTGCTGAAGTAACTAAAATCTCTCAACCATGGGAAGATGGATTGAATTTCTTTTTGAAACTTGTTGATTGTTCGGATTTCATTGTCGCGCATAATGTAGAGTTTGATAAGAAATGGTTTGGAAAAGGAAGATTACCTAAACTTAATAAAAAATGGATATGTAGTTTAGACGATATTAATTGGTCTTTTCAAAAATCATTAAAAAATAGACCCTCAGTAACTGATCTAGCTTTATCTTTTTCAATTCCAGTTTGGAATTTACATAGAGCTTTATCTGATTGTTATTACATATCTGAGGTCTTCAAAAAATGCGATGATTTAGAGGAACTTTTACTTAATGCTACCGAACCAAGGTTCTTATACAAGGCGCTTATTAGTTATGAAGACAGATCTTTAGCTAAAAATGCTGGGTTTAGATGGAATAGTCCTGTGCAAGGTGCTTGGTCAAGAAAATTAACTACTGATGAGGCAAAAAATCTTGATTTTAGAGTAGAGATTTTGAATTAATATTCTATAATTTTTTGACTAAGAAAATATCTAGTGCAATTTACATGGCATCCATTTATTACCCATTCTATGTGCTCCAATACATCCGTATTTTGGGGCAGCCTTTTCAGCCTCTTCTTTATTGTTAAATAGATCTGACATTATATTTTCTTTGCTTGAATTTGAAATTTGTTTGGAATGATTATGATGATTGTTTTGAGAATTAGGTGAATACTCCCAAATCCCCATAGTCGTTATGCCAGCAGAGATAATTCCCATCCCAACTACTGATAAATTAACTATTCCCATTGCTACTGCACCAAAAGAGAATACACCCATTGGAACTACTCCAATACTTATTACTCCCATAGGCACTATTCCTACTGAAACTATACCAAGGGGTGCTATTCCAAAAGCAATTTTTTTAGGTTTTGTACCGCAATGTAGATTCTCTTTATTTTTATTAATTTCCAATAGTTTTTCTAAATGTTAAATTAAAATTGTCTCACAAAACAACCAATTAAAGATTAATTCCTAACTTGAATTAAAAATTTTGAATTATTTTCTAGAACTTTGAATAACTTAAAAAATCTTAGAGGAACAGTAGATTTGCTGCCTGATCAATTAATAAAGTGGCAAAACGTTGAGAAAATTGTATTAGAGCAGCTTGCAAGAGCATCTATCAATGAAATAAGAACTCCAATACTCGAAATGACAGAATTATTTATAAGAGGTATTGGAGAAGGAACAGATGTTGTCAGTAAGGAAATGTATACATTTATTGATAGAGGAGAGAGATCCTGCACTCTTAGGCCTGAAGGAACCGCCTCCGTTGCAAGAGCGTTAATACAAAATGGAATGTTGTCTAATCATCCTCTTCAAAAACTTTGGTACATGGGACCTATGTTTCGATATGAAAGACCTCAAGCAGGTAGGCAAAGACAATTTCATCAGTTAGGTGTTGAGTTTATAGGATACGATTCAGTTAGAAGTGATGTTGAAATTATTGCTTTAGCTTGGGATATCTTAGGTAAATTAGGAATAAAAGAACTTAATCTTGAAATAAATACGTTGGGTGATCTTGATGATAGATCGAATTTTCAAAAATCTTTTTTAAAATGGCTAGACATAAATAAAGATTCTCTAGATTTAGATTCTCAAAATAGGATTAATAAAAATCCATTGAGGATTTTGGACTCTAAGAATATTCAAACTAAAAAAGTTCTTGAAAATGCACCAAGATTATTTAATTTTTTGTCTGAAAAAAGTCATAAAAGATATTCAGCTTTAAAAAGACAATTAGAGGTTTTAAAAATACCTTACATTGAAAATTTTAATCTAGTAAGAGGTTTAGATTATTACACCCATACAGCCTTTGAAATTACTAGTGGAGCTCTAGGTTCCCAAGCTACTGTTTGCGGAGGAGGAAGATATGACGATTTAATAAAACAAATGGGAGGGCCAAATACTCCTGCAATTGGTTTTGCTATTGGTTTAGAAAGATTAATTTTACTCGCAGGAAAAGATTTTGAAATTCCAAGAAATACTGATATTTATATTATTAATCAAGGCTTAATTGCTGAGTCATTAGCCATGGATTTATCTAGAAAATTAAGAAATTATGATTTGTTAGTTGAGTTAGATCTAAGTGGAGCCTCATTCTCTAAACAATTTAAAAAGGCAAATAAACTAAAATCTAGAAGTATTATTGTTATTGGTGATGATGAGGCAGTTAAAGGAGAATTTTTTATAAGGCTCTTTGATCAATCAAGTAATGGGAATGAAGAAGAGCTTATATCTTTTGAAAATGATATTAAATTAGAAAATTGGATAAACAATAATTTACTTGTAAGGTGATGCTCTTAAAGATTGTGATAATTTTTGTTTTCATATTTATATTTTTTAATTTAAGAAATATTCTTAAATTAAATAGAAAACAAAAAGTTTATCGATCCAAAAAAATAACAACTTTCAATAAGAAGAATTTTCATAATTGGATGAATTTAACTAAAAAAGAAAGATATAACTTATCAAAACAAGATTCTCTTAACTACATGGATAGAAGAAAACATTTATTAGACGAAATTAGAAATGAATATAAAAAAATATCTAGAGAGAATTCTGAAGGGAAAAAATAAGAAAAAATAATTATGGAAAATTTCTGGACTTCTAATAAAACCATAAATGGGTTGAGACATTTTGTTTTAGTAAATAAGATTAAAGAAAAAGGAAATATTACTTTTTTGATGGTTTCAGTACTTGATTCCAAAATTAATTTAAAAATTACTTACGAAGAATTAATAAATAGTGGAAATTGGCACAAGGGTTGGATGAATCTTCCAAAGCTTCAATCGATTACAGAAGAATATCTTAACTTTAAATCTATTAATAAAGCAGAAGGTATCGACGAGATATTTATCGATGAAGATTCTTTATTTAATATTTCTTAATTTGAGACAAATCTTTCAAATTTCTTTTCTATAAAAAACTAGGTTGTTTTGTTACTTAATGATTATTTAAAAGTTTTACCCCTTTCAAAAAAATAAAATTAACGTTATCAAGGATTAACAATATTTACTTAATCAATGTTAGGGGGTATGTGGAGCTCATCTAAGTTGACAGCTGAACAACTAGGAATAACTGAAATCAAACTTTCTTGTTTACGAGAAAATGGAATACTCAAGCCTGGTATTCATTGGAAAAGTTCTCCACTCGGTCAGAAAAAACCTTGGAAACCAATAGCGCTTTATAATATAAATATGTGCAGAAAAATAATTAATAATCCTTATTTTGAAGAAAACTATAAAACTGCAGCTTAAAATTTCTTATTTTTAATTATTTCGGAAAGATATATAAATTCTCTACTCTATTAGATTCTCATCCTTACACTCATTTAGAGTGTTTTGCAAAGTTGGGTATAAGTTAATCATATTTATGTATTGTTTTGATTTTCTGTATGATTTTGCAGCCTTTTTGTAATGAACTTCCGATTTCATTTCTAGTGAAAATTTTCTAGAAGACTCTTGAGAAGTAGTCATAATTTTAGATGTCTTATCCCATATTTAATAATTGTTTGAGAATGAGGCAATAAATAGGATGGTTTAATGAAACAAAACATCGTTTAATGTCAGCAAAAAGAAATTTAATAAAAAAAAATTAAACTTGAAACTCTTTTTATTTAATACGTAATCTATTCTCTAGCAATAACTTTACTGTTGGATTCTAACTAATTTTATATTTAATCTTTTTGGGAAATTAATTAATTTTTTTTTCTTAGGATTACTAATTTTTACAATTTTGTTGTGAATTCAACTGTTTGATGAAAATTAAAGTATTCTCAAAACGTTTAAGCTAATCATTTCCTAAATGCAAACCTACGGCAATCCAGATACCACTTACGGGTGGTGGGCTGGAAATTCAGGTGTAGCTAATCGCTCAGGAAAATTTATCGCTGCTCATGTAGCTCATGCAGGATTAATTGTTTTCTGGGCTGGTGCTTTCACCCTTTTTGAACTTTCACGATTTGATCCTAGTGTTCCTATGGGTCATCAACCTTTAATTGTTCTTCCACACTTAGCAACTCTAGGGATAGGGTTTGACGCTAATGGCGTTGCGATGGGAGATACTAAACCTGTACTTGCAATTGCAATCGTACATCTAGTTTCTTCTATGGTTTTAGCTGCTGGTGGACTTTTACATTCTCTACTTCTTCCAGGAAATTTAGAAGATTCAGATATTGCTAGAGCAAGAAAATTCAATATTGAATGGGATAATCCTGACAAATTGACATTTATTCTTGGACATCATCTCCTCTTCTTAGGATTTGCAGTTATTGCTTTCGTTGAATGGGCCAGAGTCCATGGGATTTATGATCCAGCTATTGGTGCTGTAAGACAAGTTGAATACGAATTAAACCTAGCAAAAATTTGGAATCATCAAACAGACTTTTTGACTATAGATAGTCTTGAGGAGGTTATGGGTGGTCATGCATTCTTAGCTTTTGTAGAGATTACAGGTGGTGCATGGCATATTGCTACTAAGCAGGTAGGAGAATTTACTAAATTCAAAGGTAAAGGTCTTCTATCAGCCGAAGCTGTTCTATCTTGGTCATTAGCAGGTATAGGCTGGATGGCTATTATCGCAGCTTTCTGGAGTGCAGCAAATACAACTGTTTATCCTGTTGAATATTTTGGTGAACCACTAGAGTTGAAGTTTAGTATTTCTCCATATTGGATTGATACTGTTGATCTTCCTGATGGTGAGTTTACATCAAGGGCATGGTTAGCAAATGTTCACTACTACTTTGGTTTCTTCTTTATTCAAGGCCACCTTTGGCATGCTCTAAGAGCATTAGGCTTTGACTTCAAGAGAGTTACTAATGCTATTAGTAATATTGATAGTGCCACAATTACTCTCAAGGATTAAATTATAAATTTAATCATTAACATTAAAGGCCCTCTCAAGGGCCTTTTTTATTTGAAAAAATTTGTTTATTAATTTAGATTTAGGAGTATATATTTTGAAATCATTGAATATTTTTTCTCTACAGAATAAAGATATTTTTTCAAATTCTCTATTAATAAGTTTTTTTGGATTATTAATTATATTTTTTTTGCTGATTTTTGGGAGGAAATTTAAACTAGCTGTTCAACTTGAGAGATTTGGATTACCGATAGCAGTTATATCTGGAATTATAGGTATATCTATCGGTCCATTTGGAGCAATACACTTTTTACCAAAAGAAACAATCAATGTTTGGAGTAATTTTCCTACACCCCTTTTATCGTTAGTCTTCGCAACTTTAATGATGGGAAGACCTATCCCAAATATAAATGGTTTAGTTAAACCAATTTTTAATCAATTTCTGCTAGCTCTTGCGCTTGGTTTCGGACAATTTTTTGTTGGCGGTCTAGTTGTTAAATATTTTTTGCCTCCATCTATGAATTCAAATCCTTTAATGGGATGTTTAATAGAGGTGGGTTTTGAGGGCGGTCATGGAGCTGCATCAATAATCGGTGAAAGTTTTAATAAACTTGGTTTCCAAAATGGTTTAGATCTGGGTTTGGCTATGGCAACAATGGGTCTTTTATCATCATCTATATTGGGCAGCATATTTATTTTTCTTGGGAGAACTTTTGGTCTATCAAATAATGAAGAAATCCTTGAACAAAGAGAAAATCTAAAGGAAAAAAAGTTAGGAATTCTTGGGGATTTACGAATTTTTATAATAAATCTTGGATTCTCCGGCTTGGCAATTTCTTTTGGTGTTTTGCTACTTAAATATTTAAGGTATATTTCAAGTTCTTTTGGTGATTTTTCGAAGGAAATTATTTTTTCACTACCAGTATTTCCTTTTATCCTTATAGGTTCCCTACTTATTAGATATATTTTAGAGAAGACCAAAAATACAGAATTTATTTCAAATATTCTGCAAAGGGAGATTGGTATTTTATCTACAGACTTATTGATTTTTACAGCTATGGCGAGTTTAGATATTGCTGTTGTTTTTGAAAATTGGTTACTAATTTTAGTGTTTACCATCTTCGGTTTATTTTGGAATTTAATCTGCATTTCTTATTTTGCTTACTTTATTTTTGATGATTACTGGTTTGAAAAAAGTTTGATAGAGTTTGGAAATTCTACAGGTGTAGTGGCTTCTGGGTTGCTTCTTTTAAGGCTCGCAGATCCTAAAAATATTTCTAAGACTTTACCAATTTTCACATCAAAACAGCTATTCGCTCAGTTAATTCTTTCAGGGGGACTATTTACAGTTCTTGCACCATTAATGATTTCTAAAATTGGGCTAGACTATTGGACAGAAATTTGTGCCCTAATTACATTCCTAATTCTTTTTATTGCGTTGATTTTTAATAAAATTGAGATGAAAAAGTTTCAATAATAAGCCTAGAATGGTTTTAGGTTTAATTTAAATTTAATGTCATTTACTCCCTACGATATCCCACCTCAAGAAAATAAAGGGAAGTGGTTTAGGAGTCATTTGCTTGGAAGAGAAATCGAACTTGGTGAATTGTATAGTCTTGGATTAAATGATTTGGATTTACTTATGGCGGAGACTGCAGAAATCAGAAGCGATCTTGATTTCAAGGAAAAAAATATAGGCAAATTTAGAACTGCAGGATATTTTTTGGAGTTAGCAAGAATAATTGAGAAAAGGAAGTTGTTGGAAAGTTAATTTGATGGGAAATAATTCTTTCTAGAATATGGTTCCCATAATTCGTATTTATACATTAATGATTTAAATTCTCTATTTTTCTCAAACGAATCTAACCATTTTTTTATTGAGGATTCAAAATAATTTGTTCTTTTTTGACTTTCACAAGCAATTCTAAATTGTCTTACAAAAGGCCAAATAGACCAATCAGCGATTGTGGGAATATCTCCAAAAAAATATTTGTTTTCTTCTAGAAGTTCGTTCCATTTTTTTATAAATTTAATCGCATTTGTGAAATGAAATTCTTCATCACTATTTTGATATCTCGTGGCATATTTAAATCGATCTAAATGATATTTGAATTCGTTATCGTTTTCGTTAATTATTTCAAAAATATCTTCCTTTTTGTCCTCAGGAAAATAAATTAATTTGATGTTTTCCTTTTTTGACTCTGAGAGGGCCCACAGGATGATTTCAAGACTTTCTTCAATAATTTCACTATTTTTTTTTATAAGTATCGGAACCGTTTTCGTCTTTGAATTATTTAAAAAATCTATAGGTTTATTTTTTAAATCAATTTCTCTTATCTCCACTTTTATTTCACAAATTAATAAGGCCCATCTTGCACGAATTGCATATGGGCATCTTCGAAATGAATATAAGATATCGTTTTTCATATTGTAAAAACTTTTAATTTCCTTAATTCTTTTAGTATTATCTAAATAAGAACAGAATTAATTTTACAACGCAAATGTCGGGATATGTTTACCTTATAAGAGTGGGAGACCTTTATAGGATAGGGAAAACGGATAATCTTGAAAAGAAAATTAAGAAATTAAAGCCAGATGAATTATTAACATCAATTTTGACAAAGGAGCCAGAAACTCTTGAAGCAAGATTACTTAGAAAATATAAGTCGCAAAGAATTCCTGAAACTGGTTATTTAAAGCTTTCTAAAAGACAAATTAGAGAATGTAAAAAGCAATTTGAATTAAAGGGTAGCTTACCGCACACTTTAGATGCTGAAGTTTCCATTACTCTATTTGCATCTTTTTTATTGTTTTCATTAAGTTTCTTTATTTTTAATTATTTAAATTTTGGATTTGTAAAATCTATTTCTTTTTCTTTCGGAATGGCATCTCTACCAATGGTTATATTGTTTATTACAGGTAGTTTTGGCGGATATTTTTCTGAAGATTTATCTCTTTTTTCATTGTTAACTAATAGAATAAAAGGCTTATTTATTGGAATTGCAATGCTTTCAATGGCTTACTTAATTTTCAATTTAGGTTAAATTTCATAATTACAATTTAAGGCAATTTCAAATGGAACTGATTGGGAAGGTAACTTTAGAATAGTTGAGCATATTTCAGCAATATCTTCAGGCTGTGTCATGCTTGATTTGTTTAGGGAAGAAATATTTTGAGCCATTTGTGTATTAACCCAACTTGGGCAAATTGCAGAAATCCTTATATTTTTATCCCAACCTTTATTTTTCATTGTTTGGCATAATCCCATCAAAGCAAATTTTGAAGAAGAGTAAGCGGCTAAATCCCCTTTAGATCTTTTCCCACTCATTGAAACTAAAACAATAATTCTTCCCCTGCCTGAGGCGCATAAATGATCCCAAGAAAGCCTACACAAATTCCAAATTGCCAAAAAATTGATATTTAGTGTATTTAAAATATCTTCTTCATCACCATCTTTATATAGGAAAGGGACTTTCGATAATACTCCAGAACAATTTATAACCGAATCAAATCCTCCAAATTCATCTAAAGTATTTTTTATCCAATTTTCGGCTGTAATTTTTTTTAAAGCATCATAGTGGTTGATTATAATTTGCCCTTCTGGCCATTTTTTTGGATCAATAGTGCTTTCTTTTAATGATTCTAAATCTCTTATGCCAACACTAATTCTATTGCCTTCTTTTAATTCTTTATGTGCAATATTTAGTCCAATACCTCTACTGGCTCCACTTATTAATATGGTTCTCATTTTTTAACTATATGTTTGGAAATATTATCCTAAGTAACATTTTAAATTCTCTGCCATGCATAATCATAAGACCTTTCTTTACACTCCATGGAGCCTTTATAAACATTACGCACATAGCATATACAATCTCTTTTAAAGAAAGAGTATCAGTTAGAAACCCATACCATTGATTTTTAGGTAGTTGGAAAAAACTGCCAAAAAATTCTCTCAACAGTTTCTCATCAAACCTCATTAGTTTTTCTAATCCAAATTGGTAAAGTGATTTCTTTCTAATTAATTCTTTTGACCATAAAGTTTCCCAACCTCTTCTTGCAATATAGTAAGTACTCAGATTTTTGTTTTTAATTGCTTCTGAGACTGCCTTAGCGACAAGTGGAGCTCTTCTTAAAACATTACCAATTAAATATCCAGATGCAGGATGTACCATTGAAGCAGCACCACCATATCCAAGTATTTGTTGTTTGAAATCTGGGATTGGCATATTCATAGGAAGAAATAAGCCTAGCTCTTCGTGCTGCATGCTTGTGATTGATATATTTCGATAAGAAAGCCTTTTCTCTAGTCTCTCTTTTAAATTTTCCATTGTTAGAGGATTTACCAAACCAAGAGATGTCTCTTCAAGAAAATATTTCCCGTCCCCCATATCCATGGCATAAAGAAAAGTTGGCGGTTCTTTTTTTTGCTCATCGTTAAGATGGTCATTTCTATAGTCCATTAATACAAACTGCCCTTTTTTTAGAGGAGGTTTACTAAAATTACCTACTATCCCATAACAAGTTTGGACTGCTAAGGGACCACAGGATTTTAATTTAAGAAAAACAGGATCATACCCTGTTGCATCTACTACTAATCTTGCAGAGTAAGTTTTGCCATCTTTTGTAGTTACTGTACTTTTGTATTTTTCAAAATGTATTTTGTTCGCAAAGCCTTGATGCCATTTAATAAAAGACTTATTGCATTCTTTAAACCAATAATTGTGGAGTTTCTTCTTATCAAATAGTCCATAATCTAGTGAATGTTCCGTGGCTTTATTCTCGTCGTCCTGCTCTTCTAAAGCGCCATGCCCAAAAAAACTTACAGTATTCTTCCATCTATATTCAAGTAAATCCTGAAGCCCGAGTTGATCAACTTCTTTCCCCCAAATGCCATATGTATTTGGCCAAGGTTCATCTGGTCCATTTGGAGAAAGCACTTCAACATCTAATTTTTCCTTCCCTAAAGCTGAGGCAATAGCCATACCTGCAGGCCCTGCACCCAAAACAAGAACATCTGGCATATTTTCTTTTGACATTAAATATAAATCTTATGATTAAAGAAATTTATTGAACAAATTATTACTTCTGAGCCTAGAATTATATATTTCATCCAATACTTATAATGAGAGTAGATTAATAATAATCAAATTACTCAAATACTAGTGCATAAGTTTTCAGTGTTTTAACAATAATTTATAAGATTACAAAATAAAAAAAAAGTTAAAAATTTTTTATCATAAAAAAAATATAGGCATTTAAATGATTAAAAATAAAAATATTTTAATTACTGGAGGTAATTCAGGAATAGGTTTTTTTGCCATTATTAATTTACTGAAGACGAAAAATATTTTATATGTTGTAATAAAAAACGAATTTAGAAAGATTGAATTTCTCAGAAAAATCGAGAAATATTTTGATAAAAATTACCTTGGTAAATTTTTAAATATTATTGAAAATTGTGATCTTTCAGATCTAGAGAATATTAAAAAAATAAAAGATTACTTTATTAGTAAAAAGATTTTTTTAGATGTTCTTGTTTTAAATGCAGGATTGCAATATACAGGCTCCTTTTACCCTAAAGTATCAAAACAAGGTATAGAACTAACTTTTGCAGTAAATCACCTTGCACATTTTTACTTGGTAAATGTCCTAAAAGATTTTATTAGAGATAAAGAAGAATCTAGAATCATTATTACATCATCAGATGTACACGACCCCAAAAGTGCAGGTGGCAATATAGGAAAGAAAGCGGGACTTAATAACCTTGTTAATTTAAGAAAAAAAGTAACTGGGCAATTTTTAAATTTTAATGCTGATGAAGCTTATAAAAATAGCAAGTTATGTAATATTTTGTTTGCTAAACAACTTGAAAAAAAATTAAAAATTTCCTCTAGTAAAATTTCTGTAATTACTTGGGCTCCTGGTCTAGTAATACCAAATGATAATCTTGGATTTTTTAGATACAGTAAGCGTTTCAATCACTTTGGATATTTAATTTTTTCTAAAGCTGCAAAAAATATTTTAGGAATTTCTGAAAGTGTAGAAGATGCTGGTAGGATACTTTCTGAAATTGTTTTTGATTCAAATTTAAATAATATTGGTTACGTTCATTTAAGTAATAAACTTATATCTTTTAAAAAACATAAATTAGTTGAAAGTAAGGTTAGTGATGAGGCAAATAATTCTGAGTTGGCTTCAAAACTCTGGATTTTAAGTGAAGAGATTTGTAGATCATTTGGCTTTGTTACTTTCAATATTTAAGGTTTGTGTAGGGAATGCAAACTCTATATTATTAACCGCAAATTCCTCAATAATTCTTAAATTTATAGATTGTTGAGCTTCCATTGCGGCGAGATAATTATTTGTTGGGATGTAATAAACAAGTTCGAAATTAAGACTGAAGTCGCCGAAATCTGTGAAATGACATCTATCAAAAGACGCATCTTTTGTCTCTTCAACTATTTTTTTTATTATTATTGGAATCAATTTCATAAGTTTTGGAGAGGTTTCATAAACAACTCCCAATTTATGCACTAATCTTCTTTTTTCCATTTGTGCGTAATTTGAAATTATTCCATTTGTTAGGGCGCTATTGCTCATTACTATTACTTCTCCATTAATACTTCTTATCCTTGATGATCGTACTCCTACTCTTTCAACCATTCCGAGGACTCCATCAGATTTGATAAACTCACCTTTTTGAAAAGGTTTATCAAGCAAAATTGTTATATATTCAAAAAACTCCTGAACTGGATCTTTCAAAGCTAATCCTGCTCCAATACCTCCTGCACTTAGTAAAGCCCAAATAGCAGTCATTTGAACACCTATATTTTGTAAGAAAAAAATTGAGCCAATAGTCCATGTTAATGCTTTTATCAATGGAGTTAGTGAAGATACCATCGAACTAATTGATGGATCATTAATTTTCGAGGTCGATTCTGTTAAAGATCTTATTAAAACTTTGTTGAGAGCTTTTATGATGATTATTAATATAAATAATTTCAAAATATTCAATAAGACAGAGACGAAAGTTATTTCATCAGCAAAAAAATAGTCAGTTGAAAAATAAAATGAGAGGAGGAAACCTATAGGTTTTATAATTCCAGAGATCACCTCAAAAATAAAATCATCAAAATTTGTTTTTGTTCTTTTGGAAATCTTTTTAAAAAATATTTTTGAAACTTTTGAAATTATTATTGACAATAAAGTTCCAATAAAAAAAATAGATATTGCCAGAAGGAAGTTTTCAGTAACTAAATTCATATTCAAATAAACCCTTAAAAATTTATTTCTAATAAAATTTTAAATTATCTCTAAACAACAAACCAGTCTTTATTTTTCTTTAACTCATTATTATGTTTCTAATTTCTTTAAATTCTTCTCTATCCGCAGTTTTGCATAATTCAAAAATTATTGATTCAGTTGTTGTTAAGATCGCCCCACTTTGAGTCATTCTTTGTAATGCTATTTCATGATCTACCCTATTTCGACTTCCCATGGAATCTGATATGAGAATAACTTCAAATCCTTTTTGTAAACAATCTAAGACTGTTTGTTGAATACAAATATGCGTTTCGATCCCACAAACTATCAAATTAGTAATTTTCTTATCTTTAAGTTCTTTTAAAAAATCTTCTAATTTAGCTAGGCTGAATTCCATTTTTTCAAATTTTCTAAATTCTGCTATGGGTGATAATTCAGGTATCGTTACTCCCAATTTGAGTGGGTTCTGTTCAGATATAAATATGTTTTCTTCTAAAATTTGGTAAGCATTTATTAACTTTTTAATGTTTTTGATTATTGAATCCTTATTAAAAATTGGTCTTATTATTTTTTCCTGAATATCAATAACTATCAAGGCGTTTACTTTCGATGTTAATTTATCAGAAGAGATTTCTTGATCATTCATCATTTACACATAAAGATACATTTAACATAATATTTTGAAGAACTTTAGTAAACATTTTAAATAAATAAGTTGTTTTACTCTCATCTAGAGTTATTATTGAGAATAGCCGTGTATTAGTTGTTGTCATTATCCTCTCAATACAAAGTAATCACATCTCCTCTTGGTGATGGATTACACAAAGATGGGAAGAGATTAACTCCTCAGAGGTTAAAGGTTCTTAATTTATTTGAAAATATTGGCTCTGGGAAGCATCTTAGCGCTGAAGAGGTTCATGAAAAGTTAGTCAAAACAAGCTCCAAAGTTTCACTAGCAACAATTTATAGAACTTTAAGACTTTTAGTACAAATGGGTTTGCTTCATGAATTAGAACTCAGTGAGGGTGGGCACAGATATGAGTTGCTTAGTAACGACACACCGGATCATCATCATTTGATTTGCATTAGGTGTGGAAGAACAGAAGAATTCGAAAATGATGAGGTTTTAGAGGCAGGCAAAGTTGCCGCAAAAGTTAATGGTTTTAAACTAATTGAATCCTCTTTAAATGTAAGAGCAATTTGTCCTAATTGCATTTAGCAAGTTTTAACTTAAAGTCCCTCCACAACTTGACCCTGCACCTGCAGTGCAAGCAAAGCAATGTTCTTTTACAGCTACCCCGTAGTCAAAAGTAAATGATTCATCCAACAGATCAAAAAGTGTCTTTGGTCCTTTATTCTCTCGGAAATTTATCTGTTGATTAAAGTCACAATCATAAATTTCTCCAAGCCAATTTACGCTAATAGTTTTTTTGCACATTAGATTTTCTAAATTTTTTTCATTAAAATTTTCTTTTAGTAATTTGTAATAAGTATTTAGTTTCCCTTCTCTTCTAAGAAATTGTTCATATCTATTTATTGGCATATTAGTTATTGTGTATAAATTATTAAAAACGATATTGTATTTTTCGAATAGTATTTTTTTATAATCTTGTTCCAATATTTTCTGAGAAGGAGGAAGAATTGGGCTCACAGGATTGTAAACAAGGTTTAATTGTAATCCATTTTCTTTCTTTCCATAGCCTAAACCATTAAGAATTTTTATGGCATTAATACTTTTTTCAAAAACGCCAAAACCCCTTTGAAAATCAACATTATTTTTTTCATAACACGGAAGCGAAGCAGTAACTATCACTTTATTTTTTGCAAGAAATTGAGGAAGATCTTCATAACCTTCTTCAAAAAAAATTGTCAAATTGCACCTATCAATAATATCAACTTGTTTTGTGTTCAAGCTGGTTATTAGGTTTTTAAATTTTGGGTGAAGTTCTGGCGCACCACCCGTAATATCTAAAGTCTTGATTTTGTATTTTTCAATTATCTTTGGAATAAGAGATATCATTTCATTGGACATCTTTTCTGTCCTTAGGGGACTCGAATTGACATGACAATGCTTACAAGCCTGATTGCATTTATAACCTATGTTAATTTGCAATGTTTCTATAGGTTCTTTATATATTGAGGGGAATTTTTCTTTCATGAATCTATTATTTATAAATTGTCATTCGAAAATAAAAAAGTCAACTATTTTTTTTAAAGTTTGATCTCTCATTAGCAAGTTCAATAAACCAACTTATGTATTCTTTGGGACCATTTTTAAAAACTATGTCAAATTTTAAATTGTCATGAACATCACTAATCCCTATTAAACCAGTTTTTTTTGTAGAGGGTCTTTCAACTTCACCAGAACTACTATCTACAAAAATTATTTTATTCTTAATCCCAAATTCATTACCTAATAGTTGTATTAATTCTAGAAAAGACCTGTCACTTCCTCCTCTTGAATAACTTTTTTCATCATTATTTTTTTTTGATGTGACTGTATCACCAACTCCTACAATCAAAGGCATATCTTCTTTTTGAATAGTTCTTTTGCATAAATTAATTTTTTCCTTAACAGAATTTGGAGAGTTTCTAAAATTAAAATTTCTTCCAAAAGGAGCTTTACCAGTTTTATCCGCAATAAATTTATTTAAAAGAAATAAAACTCCATTATCTTTAACTGCTCCTTTAATAAGTAATTGTATGTCTGTTGATCCGATATCATCTTGAGAAGAAAGTTTAATTGTTTCTCTACCATTTTTATTACCTAAATTTGGTGAGATATGAAGGAAAAATGAGTTTTTGAGGCCTTCGGATTCGGCTTTTAAAATGATTTCATTCATCATTTTTTCAAAACTAATTTGAATAAGATTTCTTTTATCAGAATCTTCATGAACTAAATCAAATAGACTATTGAAATTAATCGTTGGAGAGAAGCGTGTTTCACATATTGATTTTGCTGCGTGAAAATTGATATCCTCTTGGCTAAGTTCAGGAAAAATATTCTTAACTATATAATTAAATCTTGGTCTTATTAAACTAGGTACTTTAGATAAAAAACTTAGTTCTTTTTTTGAAACTCCTTTAAAACTTATTTCACCATTACTGTCTTGATACTCTACTCCACAGGCAGCTAAACCTCTTAAATATAGTTCTTTGTTTTTAGGCTCAGTAGTGCTCCTTAAACTCCTCTCTATTATTCTGTTAACTCCTCTTGGACCTTCATGTTCCCCGCAAGTTAATACAAAGAATTCCTCGTCAAATTCTTTTACTGCATAGATATATTTTGATTCTAATTCTCTAGTCATTGGATCTTTTACTAAAGGGATACAAACTCCGTCAATGTCTTGAATCAATAAGATATTTTTAGAAGAAATTATTTGTTTTTGTTCATTTAATTTACTTGCCATATATTCCATATTTATAATTATTTTTCTTTTAATTTAACTTCCACTTTCTATGAAATTATAAATTATAAAACTCAATATTTTCAATAAATAATTTGCTATGGTCAAAAGTTGCTTTAATGTAGAAAAATATTGGTATGGGTAAGAAATTAAAAAAAATTATCAAGAGTTTCCAAAAATGAAGAATAATTTCATAGAAAACATTAATGACAAAAACAATTTTTATTCCTTGATTGAAAATATAGAGAATAGCAAAGTTGGATTTTACAGTGTTGGTTTATATCCAGCATCACTAGCATACAACTGCGCTATGCATGGAAAATCAAATAATATTCTCTTGGCTCCTAGGGAATATAGAGATTTGTTAGGTGCTTTCTCACATGATGTTATTTCTGATATGGATAATGAAATTATTGAAAAGATTAAGAGAATGGGAAATTGTTCTTCAGAGGGAAAAATAAAGTATTTTGATCTAAAAGATCTTCTTTTGAAATGTGAGATAGTTATTCTTGCTTCAAATAGTAATCACATACAAGATGACGTTAAAAATGCTTTAGAACTCAGAAAAAATTTAAAAAGAGAAAATGTTGTCCTTGGCTGTCTAGTCGGTTCTTTTTGTATTGATAATAAAAATAAAACCCCTTTTATTCTTTGTAATAAATATCCAAATTTAGCTTTTTTTACAGGATTTCATCGTCACGGAGCTTTACGAAATCCTAATGATAGTTTTACTGCAAATTTCTGCCATCCTGATGCGCTAACAGCATTAATAGGAGCACGCATTTTGAATCAATTATCACCAAAAATTCAAGTTTCTCCTGGAGTTCACAATATTGAATGCCAATATATAAAATCAATAAAAAATATCTCATCAATATTTGCAGGTTTTGTAAATAACTTTCATTCCGATAAGCCAGGAATGCTGCCTACCATTAATACGATTTTGTTAACTCAATGTTTAGATCAGGCCGCATCAGTATCAATAAAAGTAAGAAAAGAAAAGAAATTAGAGAATAAATATCTTTCATTAAAAGAACTTGGTTATGGTGAAGAAATAATTAGTGCAAGGGAAATAATTAATGATAAATTTAGTGAAAAAGGAGATTATACTTTTTCTCAATTAAATGCTGTTAAGGCTGATGTCTTAGGGAGCATGACTCTACCAACTGAAGGAAAACCAACACGGAATTTTCAAGCAGGACAAGTTTTATCAGATATGCTTTTGCAACTCAAAAGATGTCCAAAAGATGTCTCAGAATTTGTAAATTGGTGTAATAAATACTCTCTCAGTCAAGGAGGTTTAGAAGGTCTAAAATCTTTAAAATTTTGGCCAGACATTTATAAAGAATTTAAAATCAAAAATAACAATTGTTCAATGATTAATCTGATCTATTTATGCTTTAATTCTAATTCAGAAGAAAAAAAAGAAATTTATAAGGTTTTAATTAGTTCAGAAGAAATCACTAATTTTTGCCAAGAATCTGTGAAATCTGAATTATCTTTCGAACTAAATGAAAAATTAAAAGGAGATTATCTTTTTAATGATATTGAAAACTTTTACAAGAAATTATTTATTGAAAAAGAGCAAAACGCTTTTAAAAAAGATAAATATAGTAATCAAATTTCTAAAAAAAATCCCAGCTATATCAATGTATTGAAAATTATTAATAAATATTTTAATAATTGATTATTTGCTGAATTAAAAAAAGCTAAGTTTTTCATTTATTTACTAATCTTGATTGCAGGGTTAGAATTATTATGGTTTAAAAGGTTTTTTTTGAAAAAGGAATTAACACATCGTTCACATGAACTTAAAGCTCTTGGTTGGAATCAAGAAGACTTAACAAGATACGAAGATTTATGGGAATACAGTCAAAGATGGGGATTAATAAATTTAGAAAGAGAAGACAGACAGTTTTTAAAGAAGGCAGAAAAGTTACTCCCAAAGATCCAAAATAAAAAGATATCCGTTAAAAAAACTATTGAAGAAAAATCTTATTATCTATGGTTAAATTTTTACCTCGATGAAATTAATATTTTTAGTAATTCTAATCTTCCAAAAAATAAATATGGTGTTTGGACACTCTTAATTGAAGAGGAAATAAAACTTCTTAAGGAATTACAACCAGTCATGGGTCTTCCAGATACTTTAAAAGCTAAGAATCTATTTGAAAATAGAAAAGAGCTTATAAATAAGGCTTTTAGCGAATTTGATGCTAAGAACAATGATAAGCGTTTGAATTTTGATGAGGTTCTTAACAACTCTGAAAAAGATGTAAGTAAAAATTGGAAATCAATTACTGAAAAAGATCCTGAGGCTAATAAAACTTTTCCCATAATTGATTTTGCAAATATTGAGAAACTTAGATCTGCGATAAAAGAAGATTTGAGTTCATATATGAAAGATAATTACCCCTCATTAAAAAAGGATTTATAAATTTTTATCTTTTTTTTGTTTTTTTTTTATACTTTTTTAAGTTAAATAGATAATAGGATTATTTTAAAATTTTGAGCAACCAAAAGTTCGAGACGCTTCAGTTACATGCAGGTCAAGTGCCTGATCCAACTACAAATTCTAGAGCAGTACCCATTTATCAAACTAGTTCCTATGTCTTTGATAATGCCGAGCATGGAGCTAATCTTTTTGGATTAAAAGAATTTGGAAATATTTATACTCGACTTATGAACCCCACAACAGATGTCTTCGAAAAAAGAATGGCAGCTTTGGAGGGAGGTATGGCAGCACTTGCTACATCCTCAGGTCAAGCGGCTCAATTCTTGGCAATCGTGAACTGCATGACTGCAGGAGATAATTTTGTCTCTACATCTTTTCTATATGGTGGGACCTACAATCAATTTAAAGTACAATTTCCAAGATTAGGAATAGAAGTTAAATTTGCAGATGGTGATAGTATCGATAGTTTTAGAAATAAGATTGATGATAAAACAAAAGCAATATATGTCGAATCAATGGGTAATCCTAGGTTCAATATTCCAGATTTTGAGGGACTCTCCACTTTGGCGAAGGAGAATGGAATTCCTCTAATAGTGGATAATACCCTTGGTGCTGGTGGTGCTTTAATAAGACCAATCGATTTTGGAGCCGATGTTGTTGTAGAAAGTGCAACAAAATGGATCGGTGGACATGGAACAAGCATCGGTGGGGTTATTGTTGATGCCGGAACCTTTGATTGGGGAAATGGTAAATTCCCATTAATGAGTGAGCCAAGTGCTGCTTATCATGGACTCGTTCATTGGAACGCTTTTGGTTTCGGTAGTGATATCTGCAAATCTTTGGGAGTACCTGACAATAGAAATATAGCTTTTGCGTTAAGAGCAAGACTTGAATGCCTCAGAGACTGGGGATCAGCTCAAAGTCCTTTTAATTCTTTCTTGCTATTGCAGGGTTTGGAAACTCTAAGTTTAAGAATAGAAAGACAAACTTCTAATGCTCTTGAATTAGCAAAATGGTTAGATTCTAATTCTAACGTAAGTAGTGTTAATTATCCTGGCCTAGAATCTGATCCATATTACTCTAGTGCCAAAAAATATACTACTGGAAGGGGAATGGGTTGCATGCTTATGTTCTCCCTAAATGGGGGTTATGAAAATGCAGTAAAATTTATTGATTCCTTAAAATTGGCGAGCCACCTTGCTAACGTGGGTGACTCAAAAACATTAGTAATTCATCCTGCTTCAACAACTCATCAGCAATTATCTGAAGAAGAACAATTATCTGCAGGTGTGACTCCTACGATGGTAAGAGTTTCAGTAGGAATTGAACATATTGATGATATAAAAGCAGATTTCGAACAAGCACTTTCACAAATCACATAGGAAAAGAGATTTATTGGCTTTAATAATTCCTAGTAACTATCACAAGATTAGTGACGTTGAGAAAAATCATATATCTTGGATCGAACCAGAATTGGCAAAAAGACAGGATATACGTCCTCTTAGGATTGGTATTTTAAATATCATGCCCCTTGGTAAGCAGTATGAATTTAACTTACTACATCCACTTGGCTTATCTCCTCTTCAAATTGAGCCAGTTTGGATAAAGCTTAAAACTCACTCTTATAAAACTTGGGATATTAATCATCTAAATAATCTATACATAACTTGGGAAGAAGCAAATAATCCAGAACCATTAGATGGAATCATTATTACTGGAGCACCTATTGAGCATCTAGCCTTTGAGGAAGTTAAGTATTGGGATGAATTTGTGAAAATTGTAAATGAAGCCAGAAATTCTTGTGCGAGTACTCTTGGATTATGTTGGGCTGGTTTTGCGCTGGCATATTTGGCAGGGATTGATAAGCAAGTTTTTGATAGGAAATTATTTGGGGTATTCCCTTTAAAAAGTCTTGTTCCTGGACACCCTTTGATGGGTACACAAGATGATGAATTTATTTGTCCTCAAAGTAGATTTGCCGGATTACCAGATTTAGAAATGGAGAAGGCCCAAAGAGAAGGGAAATTGAATTTGTTGGCTTATGGAGAAAACGTCGGATATACAATATTTGAATCTAATGATCAAAAACAACTTATGCATTTAGGTCATCCTGAATATACGGTGCATAGAATTATTAGTGAAATTGAAAGAGACAAAGCAAAGGGAGATGTCCCTCCACCTGAAAATTTTGATCTAAATAGTTCAAAAACTGCTTGGAGATCTCATAGGAATTTGCTTTTTCAGCAATGGCTTTGGTTTTGTTATCAACAAGTTAGTCTTAATTAACTTTTTTCAGTGAGCGCTTTCAATACCACCTAGTCTTTCAAATAAGTTAAGACTTTCTTTATTCAAACCTACAATTTCTACTTTAGAACCACCATTCTGGAATTTTCTAATAATTTGTTCAAGAGCAACAACGCCACTTTGATCCCAAATATGAGCTAAAGACATGTCAATTACAATATTTTCTGGATGTTCATGAATATCAAATCCTTGTAAAAAGTAAATTTTACTTACAAAAAATAATTGTCCTTTTACTTTGTAGGTAGTTAAATTATTTTCTTTTGTTCTTGAGACGGTTATAACTTTTGCAACTTTTCTGCTAAAAAGAATTGCAGCTAATGCAACTCCTGCAATAACTCCAAGTGCAAGATTATGAGGTTTTGTAAGCATAGTAACTGCAAAAGTCATAAGCATTACTGCAGTATCGCTTTTAGGTATCTTTCTAATATTTTTTAAACCATTTATATCTGCTGTACTTATTGCGATCGTTATCATGATTGCCACTAAAGCAGCCATTGGTATTGCTCCAATCCAAGACTTCAAGAGGATGATCATAATTAGTAGAGATATACCTGAGGAGAGGGTTGATAGTCTAGATTTACCACCATTCTCAGTATTCATTACAGATTGCCCAACTAAGGCACATCCAGCCATTCCACCAAATAAAGATGCCACAATATTTGCGATTCCCTGTCCTCTTGCTTCTTTATTTTTATTAGAACTTGTATCAGTTACATCGTCTAAGATGTCTTGAGTCAAAAAGGTTTCCATTAAACCCACGAGAGATATTGCAAGTGAGGTCGGTAAAATTATCCCTAATGTTTCAAAACTAAAAGGTACCTTTCCATTTTCTATTGATCCAAAAGGTAGAGAAATACTTGGTAATCCATCAGGTAATCTACCCAAATCGCTGACTGTTGGGACATCTAGATTAAAGAATATGCTTATAAGAGTTATTACTACTATTGCGATAAGTTGAGATGGGATTACTCTTGTGATTTTTGGAAGCCCATAGATAATTACTAATCCTATGATTACAAGAATCCAAACTACTGGTATCTGAGAGTTAACTGGATATTGACTTAAAGTTTGTTCAACTAATTCTTTTGATTCTTTAATACCAATTCCTAACTGAGGTAGTTGTGCTTGAAATATTAAAAGTGCCAGTGCATTTACAAATCCACTTAATACTCCTGTCGGCACAAACCTCATTTGGTAGGCAAGTCTTAAATATCCCCAAAGAATTTGGAAAATTCCAGTTAATATTCCAGCTGCAATAAGATATGGTACTCCTAATCCAGGGGCTTGTGATTCTCCATAGGCAACAAGTCCAGTCATCAAAAGAGCTGTTGAACCTGTGGCAGAAGTGATCATACCCCTTCTTCCTCCAAAAATCGCAATTGTTATAGATAAGCAAAATGCACCAAAAAGGCCAACTTTAGGATCTACACCAGCTATACCTGAAAAAGCAATTGCTTCTGGGATCATTGCAAAAGCAACAACTAAGCCTGAGAGAATATTTGACTTTGGATCATCTAACCAATTTTTAGATAAATATCTTGAGAAATTTGACATTTTTATTTTATTTATAATTAAGAAGTTACCTCATAAAGGAGGCAAAATACCTTGTGGGTCAAAAATATTCTTTAAAGTTTTTAATTCATTAATTCTATTTCCAAATGCTAATGTAATTTCTTCTTCATGGGAATTCAAATGATTATGTAATTGAGCTAAATGAATATTTGGATAAAAACTTTTTAGCTTGCTCCACGATTTATTAATCCATTCCAGAGCGACTTCTTTTTCTTGAGGATCATTTTTTTTCCATGATGCATATATCCATGGTTTCCAAGTACTTTTTCTATGAACAAAAAAGCTTGAGCCATGATTTAACTTTTTAGTTTTGCATCCTAATTGTTGAGAAGCAATGTAACAGGAATTATTAGGTTTATTATTCATTATTTCATCCAAACATTTTATGAAACTTGGGAGATCGTTTTTTAAATCTTCTCCAAGAAGACTAATTACCTCAGAATGGTTATTTGCATTCAGCTCATATAAATTCAATTTCTTTGGAAAAAAATTTATTTTGTTAAAGTTCTCATGAAATTGTTTTTCTAGAGCGGGAAATTTGTCTAGAAGCATTAGGTATTCTTCTGTCCTTTTATCCTCTAAATTATTTTTTAGTTCAGCAAAAATATATATATAAATTTTTTGGGCAAAAATCCATTGAAGACTAAAATTTTCTGGAAATTCCTCTGATAGTTTAATTATTTCTGAAAGTTCATTTAGATTTACAAATCCTTCAATAACCTTTATTGGATTAGATTGGATAGTCTTAAGTTCTATTTCAGTAATAATTGAGAAAAAGGGTGCTGCTCCTTTAATTGCTTCCCAAATCAATTGTTCTTCTGGAGTTATTTGATTTTTTTTTAAAGAGATAAATGTGCCATTACCCAAGAAACCTTTTATTGATTCAATATTATCAATGGCTAATCCGTAGGCTCTACTGAGTGGGCTTACTCCACCAGTAAGTATATAGCCTGCTCCAGGAAGTTTAGAAAGTCCGATTGGAAAACTTCGATTATGTTTTTGTAGATAATTTACTAAATCCCCCATTATTACTCCACCTCCAATTGTTACTAAATTGGTTTTTCTATCTAGGTGAATTTTGCTGTGATTTTTTCTTAGATCAAGAGTTGTAAAACCATTTTTTGCACAACTAGAGGTTGTACCTCCACTACATACGCATAAGTGTTCGAATTTTTCCTTAGAATAGTTATCTTCACAAAATAAGGAATCATTCACTTCATAAATTAATTTTTTTAACTTTGCATCCTTTGAGTTAATATTTGGAACTTCAAGCAAGTTATTATTATTTTTCACTACGTGATATTGTTCTTTACTATTATGGTATAAGTAATAATTCGAAATTGGATAATTTAGATTCGAAGTTAAATAATCAAGTCGCGATACTTATCTGTGGACACGGGAGTAGAAATAAACTAGCCATTACTGAATTTCAAGAATTAACTAATTTCATCCAAAAAAGATATCCAAAATTTTTAGTTGAATATGGTTTCTTGGAATTCGCTAAACCTTCGATTATTGATGCTCTAGACAAATTAAAAGATCTTTCTATAAAAAAAGTAATTGCAATACCCGCAATGCTTTTCGCTGCGGCCCATGTAAAAAATGACATACCTAGTTTGCTTATGAATTATTCAAGTAAAACAGGTATTGAAATAATTTATGGAAGAGAATTAGGTATTAATAATTTAATGATTAGTGCAGCTTGTGAAAGAGTTAAAGATGTATTTAAGCAAAATGATACTCTCAAACCTGAAGAATCGTTATTAGTAGTTGTTGGTAGAGGCTCTTCTGACCCAGATGCGAATTCCAATGTTTCAAAAATAACGAGAATGATCGTAGAGGGTATTGGTTTAGGGTGGGGTGAAACAGTTTTTTCCGGAGTAACTTTCCCTCTTGTTGAACCTGGCTTGAAAAATGTTGTGAGACTTGGTTATAAAAATATAATTATTTTCCCTTATTTTCTTTTCTCAGGTGTCCTTGTCACCAGAATAAAAAGGCAAAGTGATTTAGTCGCGATTAATAATCCAAATATTTCATTTATACATGCAAAATATCTTGCGTCACAGTCTTATGTGGTCGATACTTTTGTAGAAAGGATTGAAGAGATTCTTAATAACGAAGGTAAAAATTTTATGAATTGCTCAACTTGTAAATATAGATCAAATTTATTTGGCTTTGAAAAAGAAGTTGGAATGGTACAAGAAAGTCACCATGACCATGTAGAGGGCCTGGGGATCAGCTGTGATTTATGTGATCCTGAATGTAATGGTTCTTGTGAAATACAAAATCAATTCCTAACTCATAATCAAGAAAAATCAAACCTAAGAGAAGAAGATTACCTAGAACATGAACATGTTGAGGATCATCATCATGAACATAATCACCATCATCATCACCATAGTATTTATCCAAATTCAAAACACCCTTTGGGACCTGTCACGCTTCGCTTGCCTAATGAAGATCAAATCTTAAGAAATTCCGTTGAAAATAACTGAATCACCTGTCTCTTTCTCGACTAAGTCTTAATAGACTCAGTGTATATAAGTATTCCTAATATAAAATCTTAAAAGTATTTTGAGCTAGATTTTCCACAATTTACAGGTTGTTTTCCACGTCCAAATCCACATTGGATTAGAAATTCCAGCAGTTTTAAAAAAAAACAGGACTTCAACATTATTGTTGACTTTTCTTTAAGATCTAATCAATTTCCTTATTTAAAAAGTAAATTTCTTAAAAACCAACTTATAACATGAGTCTCATTTGATAATTTGAAAAGTTTACAAACAGATTTTTTTTGATGTTTTTAGAAAAAAGTATCATTATATTCTTGTAAAGAAATATAGATTCATGGATCAAATCAGCCAATCAAATTTAACTGATAAAAAACTTGTCGAATGTTCATCAAATAAAGTCTCTTTAGAGACAGAACTTTCAGAAACTCTTTATAACACTATGAAAGATTTCGTATTAAGTAACCCAACTTGGGATCAATATAAGCTTATAAATTCAGCATTAGCTACTTTTCTCGTTCAAAACGGATGTACAGATAACTCTGTCTCAGAAATTTATTTAAATCAATTATTTACACCTTCTAAGTCTTTTTAATATTTAAACAGGCTCTTCTACTTAAAGCCATCATTGTAAGTGTGGGGCTTTGCCAAGATGATGTGGGCCAGCATGCTCCATCTAGTACAAGCACATTCTTGCATCTCCATAATCTATTAAATTTATCAACTACGCTATTTTCTTCATTTATCCCCATTGGTGCTCCCCCTACTTCATGAATGTAATATCCAGGAGGAGGAGGACTATCTGAAAGTGCGATTAAATTTTTTGTAAGTAAACTCCCTAATGGGATATTCATTAGTTCATCAATATTTTTCATTTCTCCATTTGCAGCTTTTATTGATTTCCGTATTGTGTTTTCCATATGCTTAGCCATGTTTAACTCATTTTCGCTCCATTCGAATTCAATGTAGGGAATTGGAATACCCCATTCATCTGTTTTTCTTGATAGAGAAACAGAGTTTTTCTCTCTAGGAAGGACTTCTCCATGGGCGATAAGAAAGCCAATGGATGTGTTTGTGTCTTTTTGCAAAAATTTAGGTATCCCTAATCGATCAATTGCCCCCCAGATTCCATAACCTCTATGGAAATTTATGTCGTCAATTTTTGGTAAATTTGAACCGAATGGAATAAAGAAGCTGCCTGCTCCAGAAAGATTGGGAGGATTATCAAATGGATGTCCTGAGTTGTTTGTTTTTGGGACTGAAAAAAATCTACAGATAGATATATGGTCCATAAGGGATTTACCTAATTTCCCAGAATTATCTTTAAAACCTGAGGGATTTGATTTATATTCTGAGTTCAGTAGTATTCTGAGTGTTGAAATTGTTGATGCGCAAAGAAGGATTAAATCACAATTTAATTCTTTTTTGCATCCATTTTCTAAGTTTACGATCGTGAGTTTTGATGCAAGCTCTGTTATCTTGTTAATCTCAAAAGACTCCACTAGGTGATTTGAAATTATTTGCACATTCCCAGTATCTAAAGCTTTTTTTAAACTGCTACCTAAACTCGAGGATTTGGGCCATTTTTTATCTTTTACTGATGAATTACGGTCAAATCCTCTCGATTGTAT
>JAOIPS010000015.1 GCA_028141225.1 Prochlorococcus sp. AH-736-L23 | reverse complement strand
ATTGTTTTATTTGTTGGTGATATTTCTGACGGGAGTGTCAAAATAATTAAAAAAATCAATGAGATCAAAATTCCTACTTTTGTGATTTTAGGAAATCATGATAGAGGGAAAGACTCTACAGGCGAAACTCTCTCAAAGCAGATACGTGTTCTTGGTGAAAAATACTGTGCATGGGATTTGAAAGTTTTTAATAATCAAATAAATTTATTGTTTGCTAGACCATGTAGTTCTGGAGGCGGCTATTATATATCGAAAGAAGTTAAAGGTGTTTATGGACCTATCACCGAACAAGGTTCAATAAATAAAATTATCAAATGTTCAGAAGAGACTTTAAAAGATATACCTTTAATAATTATGTCTCATGCTGGTCCCTCAGGTTTAGGCTCAGAACCAAAAAGCATTTGCGGAAAAGACTGGAAATTACCCTCATTAGATTGGGGAGATAGAGATTTGTCTGTGGCTATTTCTCAAATACAAAAGAGAAGAAAAGTTGATCTTGTAATTTTTGGTCATATGCACAACCGGCTTAAAAGAAATCTTGGTTTAAGAGAGATGTTTAAAATTGATACCAAAGGAACAATTTATTTCAATACTGCTGTGGTGCCTAGATATAAAAATGATAAAGATGGAAAATTACTAATTAACTTTTCATGGATTGAGTTTGAAAAAAAGGGATTAAGTCATGTTTCCCATCGATGGTATTCAGAGTCTGGAGAAATTTGTGAAGAAGATAAATTTTTTTAGGATTAGATATTTTTGATCATATTTTAAGTATTCTTGGGCTTTTCATATCTTGAAAATAATGTTTGAGACAAGATATAACCCGCAATTCCTGCAGCTGTAAAAGCTAAACCATTTTTAAATAAAGGTAATAAATCATTTGTTCTGGATATTATCGGTGCCAAACCAAAAATTCCAAATAACATTCCCCATAAAGGAGAGAGAAGAGCTAAAAATCCTATTGATATGACTTGACCTTCTTTTCTTGGAGCAGAAGCGAAACCTGCTACTAAACCTCCAAGAATAGATGTACATAAAGTCCATATATATTGCTCTTTGGGAAGGCCAGGGACAACTTGACACCCGCCTCTTTCAAGGCAAATCTTTACTGAATCTATTGCATCTAATACCGCGCCATCCTCACCGTGATCTTTCACATAATATTGATTACCAAATCTTGTTTGAAGTTCAACCCAAAATAACCTTGGCATAAAATTAAAATAAGCCTCTCCTACGTTAAAGTTCAGTAAATTTCCTCCTCTAGGATCTGCAACTATCAACAAACTTGTCTCATCTAAATCCCAATAGTCCTTTATGGCATTACCAGGAGAACTCTCAAACTGAGATAAATATTTAATTTTCCACCCACTTTCAATTTCTAGATTGTTGAGCTTGTCCTCTAAAGATTTTTTCTGATTAGGGCTTAATGTTTTAGCTAAGTCAATTACTGGTGTTTTTTCTTCTGGTAAGAGATTTGGATTATTTAAAGCAAAAACGGGTTTATGTGAAATTAAAACTAATATAGATAGAAATATTCCCAATAAATAGTTAATCTTTGAATGCATAAATAAGTTTTGACTCTTTATATTTTCGCCGATGAATAGCTTACCCGCGAATAATCCAGATTGGTTAGTAAAAAAAATAATAAATATGGGTGGGACTATAAGTTTTTATGAATTTATGAATTTTGTTTTAAATGATCCTATGAATGGTTATTACGGTAGTGGAAAAGCTAAGTTAGGCGTTAGAGGAGATTTTGTCACATCACCTTCCTTATCTGATGATTTTGCTTTTTTGGCTGGTAAACAAATAGAAGATTGGCTAATTCAGTTCAAAAATAGTTTTTTATCTAATCAGAAATTAGCTGTAATTGAATTTGGAGCAGGAGATGGAAGCTTTATGAGTGGATTAATTAAATATTTTTTAGAAAATAACAAGAATTTTTTGGAAGGAGTTTCTTTTGTAATTTTTGAACCTAATGAAGGGATGGTAGAAAAACAAAAAAATAAATTGGAGGAATTTTTAAACTTAGGCATTGATATTTTATGGAAAGGATTGGAAGAAGTAGATGAAAATAATATAAATGGAATAGTTCTTGCAAATGAGGTTTTAGATGCTTTGCCAGTAGAGAGAATAACCTTCTCAAAAGGAAAATTGCTTCGACAAGTAGTTTCTATAGACAAAAAATCTCATAAATTATATTTTGATGAAATGCCAATTACAAGTGAATTGGGAAAAAGTATTGAACTTGCTAAAAGTGAGTTGGGAATCACTATCCCGCCTGAAGATGCTCTTGAAGGATGGACGACAGAATGGCATGTAGATAACTCAAAATGGTTAAAAGCTATTTATGGAAAAATTAATAATGGTATTTTATTGATAATTGATTACGCTATAGAAGCCAAAAAATATTACACCTCTAAGAATTCTGATGGGACGATAGTTTCTTATGAAAATCAAAAAATGAAGAATAATGTCCTAGATTCTCCGGGAAATTGCGATTTAACATCTCATTTGTGTATTGAAACTTTAATTAATGATGCTGAGACTCTTGGATTTAATACTGTTGGAATAACAAAACAAGGAGAGGCTTTGTTGGCACTTGGATTGGCAGAGAGACTTTATGGGATTCAGAAAGAATTTAAGGAGGATTTATCAAATGCCCTTTTAAGAAGAGAGGCATTACTTAGACTGGTTGACCCTGTTTGTTTAGGTGATTTTAAGTGGTTTGTTTTTAAAAAGTTTAATGAGAAGAAAATGAATATAAATTCAACCTGTTTGCGTTAAGAAAAAAACTTTAAAAATAATGCATCATCTACGTCATCATATATATCTACTGCACCAATTTCTTTCGGTAATATAAATCTCATTTTGCCATCACGAACTTTCTTGTCGCCCATAAGTATTGTAAGAACCTCTTCTTTATTTATTTTGGGGATCTCAGTAGGGAGATCGTAACTCTCTAATAGAATTTGCTGTCTTTCTAATTCTTCTTTAGACCATAACCCTTTCTCAATTGCTATTTTCCCCGCAATATTCATACCAATTGATATTGCCTCACCATGTAGAAATTTGCCGTATCCACATAAATTTTCAATAACGTGACCAAAAGAATGACCATAATTCAATATTGCTCTAACACCATTTTCATGTTCGTCTTGCGAAACAATATGAGACTTTGTTTTTATTGAAAAATCAATTATTTTAATTAGATATTCATTCTTGAGATTTATAAGCTCATGCTTGTTTTTTTCAATTTCTAAGTATTCGAAAAGTTTTTTATCTCTTATTACTCCGTATTTTATTACTTCGGCCATTCCTGCACTAAATTCTCTTTTGGGCAAACTTTTTAAAGTTTCTGGATCAATAAAAACTGCTTTAGGTTGATTGAAAGCTCCAATTAAATTCTTACCTTTTGGATGATTTACTCCTGTTTTTCCTCCCACAGATGAATCAACCATTGATAATAATGTTGTTGGAATTTGAATATATTCGATACCTCTCAGCCATGTCGCAGCTGCAAAACCACTTACATCTCCAACAATTCCTCCTCCAAGGGCAATAATTATTGAATTTCTATCTAAGCCAAATTCAAATGCTACATCATATATTTCACTTAAGGTTTTTAAGTTTTTATATGATTCTCCAGCCTTGATAAGGAACATTTTGGCCTGAAATTTATTATCTTTTAAATTATTTAAAAATTTTTCTCCATACAAATTTGATATTTCTTCATTTGAAATCACAAGTATTTTTCTATTCTTTGTTATTCCAATTTTTAAAAGTTCTTCGCTGATATTATTAAGTATCCCTGCTTCTAGAGTTACTTCGTATGACTTATCACCTAATGGTACTAATATTTTTCTCTTATTCACAATTGATTACCTAGTTAAAATTTACAAATATTTGGTATTAAGTACTTTATATATTAGCAAAATCTAAGCTCTAGATCCTTAAAAATTCAGTTGTTAAGAATTAGAAATGGTAATAAAATCATGCTATGAGTTTTAAAAAAAATATAAACGATATTAAGAAAAATTATTCCCTAGGAATAATTGGGGGTGGTCAACTGGCTTTGATGTTAACCGAGGCAGCAAAAAAAAGAGATCTAGAAGTATGTGTGCAAACAAGATCTTGTGATGACCCTGCTGGTTCAAAAGCAGATCATGTCATAGAAGCTGATCCTTTAAAGATAAGAGGTAATAAATCATTAATTAATGAGTGTGAAAAAATAATTTTTGAAAATGAATGGATAAAAATTGATAAATTAAATTTAATTGACAATAAAGATATTTTTGTTCCAAGCCTTAATGCAATTAAGCCATTAGTAGATAGGTTTTCTCAAAAAAAATTAATAGATAGAATGAATATTCCCTGCCCAAAGTGGATAAGTATTGAAGATTTTAAAAATCTCTCGGATGAGGAAATCAAAAATTGGACTTTTCCTCTAATGGCAAAATCAAATAAAGGTGGATATGACGGCAAAGGGAACAGAAAAATAAAGACAAAAGAAGATTTAGATTCTTTTTTAATTGAGAATAGTTCTAATGAATGGTTAATAGAAGAATGGATAGAGTATGAAAAAGAATTGGCTCTAGTTGGTTCGAGAGATAGGACAGGTAAGATAAGATTCTTTCCAATAGTTGAGACGTTCCAATCAAACCATGTTTGTGATTGGGTTCTTGCACCTGGAACAAATGAATATGATTTGAACTTATTTGCAATAAATATTTTCTCTTCAATAGTCAATGAACTCAATTACGTTGGGGTTTTAGCTATTGAATTCTTCTATGGAGATAATGGTCTTTTAATTAATGAAATAGCTCCTAGAACACATAACTCAGCTCATTTCTCTATTGAAGCTTGCACTTCAAGTCAGTTTGATCAATATGTTTGCATTTCTTCTGGGATAATGCCACCTGAAATTAAAATGAACTGTGAAGGTGCAATTATGATAAATCTACTAGGGTTAAAAAAGAATTTCCCAATCTCAATGGAAACCAGAATTAAAATGTTGTCTGAAATTGAGGGTTCTAATATTCATTGTTATGGCAAATCTCGAGAAATTCTGGGAAGGAAAATGGCTCACATTACATTTCTATTAAATGGTAAAACTCATTCAGAAAGATATGATGAGGCACAAGTTTTATTAACTATGGTGAGAGACATTTGGCCATCTCCAAATGCATAAAAAAATAAGTTAAAGTTAAGTCACTGGATCTTTGGTTAAGTTCTTCTTTATGTGCTCTGATCTGACTCTCTTTCGACATGAGGAGACTGTCGTGATGCGGTAGTAAACCGATCTTGTAATCGGAAACGAAAGCCCACTTTGAATCCTCTTCTGGCATTTCCAGGTCGATGCAGCAGAGAACTGACGGGGATCCGGTGTTACCTACCAAAATGCTTGCTAAAACAGGCTTTTGGTGGGTATTTTATTTTTTGAAATAACTGAGCTGTTTTTATTCTCTATCAGTGTAAATAATTTATTTGCCAAAAAACTTGACGATCCATTTATATTGTATTTATATTAATAGTACACATGTATTACCAAGTAATGACTTTAGGAGGAGCTAATGTTTGGACTAATTTTTCTTACGGTTATCGTAATGAGTCCCCAAGTGGTTGGTTGCTTAGCCCAGACCGCAGCAGATTAATTTTATTTATAAGGAACAAAAAATCTCCAAGAAATAGTATGAGGATTTTTGCTCATACATATTATGCAAATGATCTTGGTGAGCCAATGGGAATTAAATCATCCACTCAAATGTATTTGGATAATGCTTGGGATAAATGGCATGACCTTCAATTAGAAGGTTGGACTTTTGAAGAACTTGAATTACCTGAATCTGTATGACTAACTTAAATCCAATCAAAAAGAAATTATCAAAAGTAGATAGAAAGATATCTATGCAAGACCCATCAAAATTATTAGCAGAATTTTTTAATGGTGTTGTCATTGAACTTGATGAAGAATATAAATATGACTCATAAAGAATTAATAGATCAAGTTTCCGCAAATTTATTTAAACAAAGTGGAAAGTTAGAAAGCAGAAGATCTTGGTTGGCAATGAGAAATTATCTTGAACAATTAGATACCGAACAACTTAAATCCATGCTTAAGGACCACGGATGATTTAAAAACTTTATTTAGTTTTTATTTTTTTCTTAATTCTCAGAAAACCGTAAGTTGCAAAGCCAACCAAAAACATATCCAAGTAAATATGCCAAGTAGGAAAAATCTGGTGTATTATTTCCATTAACGTTTTATTGCCACTTGCCAATAAGGATAATCTAAATTTGATTTTTCTCTAATCAATTGTAATTTTCTAGAGTTTATTTTTACTACTATTCCATCTGTTGGATATTTATTAAAAAGCTTCCCTTCTAGCCATTGTTTTCTAAACACTTCAACTTGGCTCGTAAAGTTGCATGAAATATCTTGAGGGATCGTGAAGCCAAGCTTTGAAAGACTCTTTTTGGACTCATATTGGTTAAGTGTTGAATTAAGTATTTGAAATGCGCAGAAGCTAAGACTTTCAGAAAATCCTTCTTTAGATCTTAGAAATCCAGATGCGATTCTCTGGGAGATATTTGGACTGTTCTTGGGTGCATATAATTCACCTCTAACTTGAAGAACTCCTCGTAAAGGGAGATTGTTGGGAATGTCTTGAACTTTAATAAGTTTATTAGTAACGTCTGCTCCTTTTCTTGAAATTGCTTTCTCCAAGGTTCCATTCCTATATTGCAAAGCAACAGCACAACCATCAATTTTTGGTTCAATTAATAATCTGGTATCTACTAATAATCCTTTCAAAAATTCATCTATTGAATCCTTTTCTAATGAAGGTAAAACTAGTTTATTTTTCTTTTTAAAGTAATCACAATTAGGGTTTGTTCTTAATAAATTTTTTTCAAGTTGGTCGAACTGCTTATCAGAGATTAAGGCATTACCATTTCTATAATTATCGTCATACCATTCAATTCGTTCTTCTAAATAAGTCTTCATTTAATACGATGGCTTAAGTTTTTGGTCAGGTATCCAACTTGGTTTATCTATAATCCATTTTTCTCTATCTTCATATTTAACAGTCCATAAAAGAAATGAAGAAATTTTTTTTAGAGTTATGCCAAACAAATATCTTGTTTTTGGACTTATTGATATAAATCCAAATAATAATATTAATAAAATAAGTTTAAACATACTTTTAGTCATTTAAAAACTCAGCGTAATTTTTGCAAACTTTTTAATTAATGCAATTCTTATAACCTTCAATCTTTGCTAGTTCATCAATATTCAAACCTGTTTCTTCTAGTAAAGTTTCTCCTATATTGTCCTTATTAAATTTAGTTAAAGCTCCTTTAGTAGAGTACTTAATACATTGGTTTTTGTATTTTGCTTCTTTGATAACAGGAGATAAATAAAAACCAAACAAGATGATAAAAGCCCCATAGGTTACAACTTTTCTATGGTTTTTCCACCATTCATAAAATTTATTGGACACGAAAAATAAATGACTTTCTACTATTTTAAATTGACTGTCAACAAATTACTTTAGAAATTTAAGGATTGGTTAATTTATTGTTTTTTCATTAATAGATTTAACCCAAGAATAATATCTTGATTTTCTAATCCTTTGCTCTTTCGAGACTAATCTATCCGCAGATTCTAGGGGTGATTCTCCTTTCTCAACTTTTGTTGTAATAGATATACCAAAACCTTTTGCTTCAATTTTTGCAATGCCACCCTCTAAAAAAAATAAAAAAGACCAACCTTTATTCCATCCTAAATAGAAGGGATTTCGATACATTGCATTTTTCCGAATATACTCTTTAATGTTATTTTCCTTTTCAAGGTGTTACTTGTATACACTATTACCAAATAAGAAGTTTACGGCAGATTATTTCTGGGAAGTAATTTTCGTATTTAAATAATTTTTGGATGAATACTTGACGCCCAGGAGTAGTACATTTATATTAATAGTACAACCGTATTATCTTTATGGCATCAGGAGTAGCTAATGTTTGGACTGATTTTTATAGTGGCAGCCTTATTGACACCCCAACTGGCTGGTTGTTTAACAAAAAAAGTGGTTTTTTAATTCTTTTTGAGAGTTATAAGAAATCTCTATCTAATAATGTAAAAGTTTATACTCACCTTTTCTATGCAAATGAATTAGGTGAACCAGCCCAACTTAAAAATTCAAGACTACATTCTATTAATTGTGCTTGCGAAACATGGGATGAATTAGTTTCAGGAGGTTGGCAAATTGTTACTAGTAAATTCCACTAATCATGTTTAAGGTAAATCCTTCAAAATGGGAATATCTAAAAGAATCTATTCTAAAACGAAAACGTACAAAGATTTGTATTACTTGCAATCATTTTCGCTACAGCACTACAGAAACTTTTGCTACTGTCTTGATATGTCCAAGATACGAAAAACGTATACCACAGGGTGATCATTTACTTAAAGGTTGTGAATATTGGCAAAAAAATATGACTATATTTTCTCCTGAAGGATCTTAATTATTATCCAATTAACCTTTTTTAGGTACAGATATTTAATTATGTAAACAAAGCATTATTTTATACAACTCAAAAAAATCTTTTTAAGTAATTTGAGAATTATGATTCAATTTTACTTTTCAATATTTCTATTAGTTGTGCTTACATTTTTTGCACTTTTATTAGATGCACCAGAACTGGCTACTTTAATTCAAACATTTTAGAAAATAATAAATCAGCATTTTTACTGATTTACTTTTTTTATAAGTAAGACTTAAGTTTAATTTGTTGAATAGGAGGGATCTAATGATTGACAGTCCACCAGAGGAGTTAGAATATAAAATTTAAATCTAGATAAAACTAATGCTAAATCTGGAATGAATCTTCTTTTTAAGATTCATTCCTTTTTAATTTTTTTTTTTTAATGTGAAACTATAAATAATAAATTTTTAAAATAAAAAATCTGTTCATATTAAAATGATTAGATGTCAAAGACACTTTTAGAAAGTGATTAACTTTACCTGAATCCAAAACCAGTTTTTTGCTCCTCCTTTTCTACCCATTCATTCATAATTAGTTTTAGTAAACTTTTAACTTCCAAATTAGAGGCATCAGTATCTTTTTGAAGATTTATACAGATGTTTTTAATTTCCTCATAAGCATTATCAATTAATATTGTTTTTTGATCTGGATTAGCCATAGAATTTTAAAATGCTCCATTACAGTTGAACCCGCTGCAGTTAATAACCCTAAAAATATTCATTACAAAGTTGTGAAACCCTTCATCATAAAAAAATGCCCAAGTTATAAATATAGCAAAACCAGAGACAGCAAATGCAGCATATTGAAGCCAATGTATTCCATACCTGTCTAATCCATTTTTATCAAAATCAGAATTACTCAAAGCTTTTTTCTTATAATAAAAAATTTTTTTTTAAAAGGAGAGTTTGTTTTGAACGAGAGATTTATTTTCTTTAAAACTTTAATGTATTTATATTTTAAATAAAACCAGGTATTATCCACCCAAAAAAACCGTAGTTTATTATCAAAGCTAAAAAACCAATCATGGCTAATCTCCCATTTGTTATTTCGGCATTTTTCCAAAATTTACCCATGTAGTTTTTTATTTTTTTCGAATTTTTATCTATCAAATAATTTGGTTCTAAAGGTTCCTGCAACCTTTTGATGGCGTATAAAGAGAATTGAATAGTAATTGCGATGATAACAACTATAAAACTAGTAAGAGCATCCATTTTTATATTTCATATGTGATCAATTAGTAAGCCAAAGAATAAATGACATTGGTATGTATTAAACATTTCCTTATTCTGCTTTATTGACAGAGGAAACCTTAACTTGAATTATTAATGAATGTAACATATTTAAAAAATATTGGTATGAATTCTTACTTTTTCTTTGGATTTAACACTTTTAAAAGACTAAAGTGTTACATTAATGTGTCAATGATATCCTATGAATTTTCTTAATTGAATTGAAGAAATCTTTAAAATTTGTTTCGTCAAGTCAGATTATGTATTAAATTTTTACTAGGAATATAAATTTAATATATTTTGTTTAAATATCTTCAATAAATAGAAATTATTACTTTTGTTTGATTTCAGGGAGGTAAAATTTATTACCTAATGTATAACCAATCGACATGAGTACGAACCCAATAAGTTGAGGTAAATGAGAATTTGCTAGGGAGATTTTTTCAATCATTTCTCAGTCTATAAATATACATCATAATAAAAAATCTTTAATACCGTAAGTCTATTTCCTTTTTGATTCTTTAATTTCCCCAGATTTTTTTAGTGAATTAACAAGCCTTTCATTTTCTGTTTTTAAATTTTCTAATGCAGATTTTGTAAATTGTTCTTTAGCCTCAAATTTTGCTGAACTTATAACTTTTTTATTAGGGAGTTTTTTCTTCGGTTCTGGCTTCATATTAAACAGCATTTTAAAAATTTTAGAAGTTATTTTTTTTGCTTTAGGTATTA
This sequence comes from Prochlorococcus sp. AH-736-L23, assembly GCA_028141225.1. Lineage (GTDB taxonomy): Bacteria > Cyanobacteriota > Cyanobacteriia > PCC-6307 > Cyanobiaceae > Prochlorococcus_A. The sequence goes on along the minus strand of JAOIPS010000015.1, from coordinate 20,138 downwards.
TTTTTTACAGTTTTCTGGTTAATAATATTTGTTTACATAGTTAAATTAATCTTTATCTTTTGGGAGCCTTAACCATCCAGAAGTCCATTCTGATTTTAGTTTTTTCCATAGGATCCTTTTAATATCTTTTTTATTTTTGGTAGGAAAAATATCAACCCATCTATCTTCATTTTTACCACCATAAGCTTTAACTTGAAAATGCCTATTACCATTAATAGTTTTTGGTGCTGTCCAACAAAGAGTAGGAGGCCATTTCATGAGAAATATAAAAAATTGAAAAACTAAAGATTGCTTTGCCCAGTTAAAACTAAACCATAATATGCAATCGTACCAAGGATAAGCACGATACCTAATATTCTAATAATCATGATTTAAGTTTTTAAATTCAAATTATATTAGAGAAATTTTATAAATTTGAGTTGAAGATTTAATATTTTCTAATTTTTCCTTTTTTTATTTCTAACTATGGAGTGGCAAGACTCAGGATGCCATTCATTCTGAATTTTGCCAATAAAATCATAAATAAATGAATCGGGACATCCAGTTTCTTTTTGAAGTTCTGAAAGTTCTTCTTTAATGAATTCATATACACTTGTTATTACCCCTAAATTTTCTTCTTGGGAGGGAGCCCATTTTTTTTCTCCATTAATATTTTTTAAATTATTTTCAACAATATCGTAATAGGTTATGTCTCCATAATCAGCATCTGAACAACATAAATTGCCATATAGTTCCTCTAACAAATCGTACGCATCTGAATATTTATCAAAACTTTGAGCTGTTAATTCGTCATCTTTCCCATCAATTCTAATTATTTTGTAGTTCATATTTTACTTAGATGCAAAAAGTATTTTTTGATTTATTAGATCATCTTATAAATAAAAATCTCATTTAGGAGTATTAGTTGGGTAAAGCTTCTGAATTTTATTTTTCTGAATTTCTATTTTTCTTCTTTCATATTTTTTTGCCATTATTTTTCTGATAAATAATTGTGGGATAAGCCAAATTAACGCAATAGCTATAGCCATGAAAGCAGGATTTCTCCACGTTAACCTAATAATCTCTTGTATAAATTCTTGATTAAAAATTTCCATACGTTAAATTTTGATGATAAAAATATCTTTGCTTTCTTTTATAAATACTTTAAAATTTCATAACCTATCATAACCTTAAAAAATCTAATAAGGAATTTTATAAACTTTTTCTTTTTTAGTTCTTTTTCTTTTATATTTGGATTTAGATTAATTTTTTATTTTTAGTTTAGAGATGTCGACTTTTCTAATTACAGGATCAAATAGGGGTATTGGATTAGAACTATGTAGGCAAATTCATAAGAGGGGAGATCATGTAATTGCAACGTGTAGGAAAGCTTCAAAAGAACTTAGAGATTTAGGAGTGAGAATTGAAGAGAATATAGAAATTTCTTCTAATGAGTCAATAACAAATTTGTGTAAAAAACTATCTGGAGTTAATTTAGATTGCTTAATTCATAATGCAGGAATTTATGAATTTAATTCTTTCGAAAACTTAGATAAAAAAAGTATTTTGCGGCAATTTGAAGTCAATGCATTGAGCCCAATATGTATGACTCAATCACTTAAACATTTTTTAAAAAGATCTTCTAAAGTTGCTTTTATCACAAGTAGAATGGGATCTATTGAAGATAATACATCTGGAAGTTCTTATGGTTACAGGATGTCTAAAGTCGCTTTGTCCATGGCAGCAAAATCACTTTCTATAGATTTATTAAGAGAAGATATTTATGTAGCTATTTTGCATCCTGGGTTAGTGAGTACAAGAATGACTGGCTTTACAAGTAATGGCATTAGTCCTGAAGAATCAGCGAATGGCCTTTTAAAACGTATAGATTCTCTAAATAAAAATAATTCTGGTACGTTTTGGCATACCAACGGAGAAGTTTTGCCTTGGTAAAATCTATATTTTTATTTTTAAGAGATTTATATCGTTAATTTGTTAAAAAACTTTTAAATTTTTACCATATTTCTTTCCTTGTTTAATTCTTTTGGTTATCTTTGAAAAAACATTAGTAAAGGAGGTGATTCATTGTCGTATCTACCGAAAAATGCGGTTATCAAAGGGACCGTGAATTCAGTATCTTCATTATATTCATCGGTCTCTTTTTCTTTAATTAAGAAAAAAGGTTTCATCATAAATAGATTTATATAAATTAATCACTTAATAATCAAAAGCTCTGCATCTCAAGTAGTTGCAGAGTTTTTTTTTATAAATTTAAATAGCCTTTCAAACTTTAATCTATCTTTTTTGGCCAAAGTAAATTAAGGCTAAAAATGATAAAGTGCTTACCAAAGCGATTAAGTACCACCCAGTTGAGGAGTTGCTAGTTACTTCTGTCATTTAGTTTGATTTATCGGAGGAATTGATTATTTGAGTGAAAATCACAACTGACATTATTAAAAAAAATAAAAGGATATAAGTTACTTTCATTTATAGAAAAATGCTAATTATCAAAAAGATTATTCCTAGAACTACCGCAACAATTGCTCCATCAACTAATAAGTCTTTCCATGTATAGCTTTTAAGCATCCTTTTTTTATCTTCCTCATTCATAAGTTTTTTTAACCACGTCCAATCTAAAATCTGTGTCAATGCAACACCAAAAATTAAATGACCAATCAAAATACCAATTAGATCAATTCTAGAAATATCTTTAGTGAGACTTGTAATAATAAAAAAGTCCACTAGCTTTTTTCTTTATTGGATAAAGCTCCACCTTCTTTTTTGTATTTTTCCCAAGCTTCGCTTATTTTTTCTTTGGAGAAGTTTTGTTTCCCCTCAGAGAATTTATTTTTTAGATTATTAAAACTATTTGTCAGCTCTTTTTTTGTTGGTTCATCAAGAAAGTTTGATGTTAATTTCCATAAATACCAGCTACTTGCTAGAAGAAGAATTAATCCGAGTAATTGCATATTAGTTTTTTACCATCCTACAACTTTTCAACTGGTTTCGATAAATTAATTTATTTAATACCTGCAGAAATTTTTTTGACTTAAAAAAAATTAAAACTTTAACCAGTGGAAAAATATTCTATCCAGCAGCCATATAGTTAGCCCCCCTTCCAGGAAAGCTAACCAATACATCCCATAATCAGAAAATCCCATTTGTTCTTTTACTGTTTTAATTAATTTTTTGTGAGCTTGAATGAGATCTTTCATGAACAATCAAATTTTTTTAAACCTACTGAATTTGTTTGATTATAGAACCCTTCCCATAGCAAGATAGACATGTTTTAGTCTCATCTAATGAAATTCTTAGAAAACCTGCTCCATTACATCTAAAGCAATTTATTTTAGAAGTTGAGTAAAGTTTTGACTTGATTTTAGCAGCACGGTTTAAGTAAGAAACAGTTTCTTTACGACCGTTGGCTTGAGCAGCTTTATTTAAAAGCTTTTTATAACTGACTTTTAGTTCTTGGGTATTCATCTTTTGAAAGAAACAAGGATTCGAATACAGGAAAATAATTGTTTATATAATTAAAAAAACTGGAAATTTTCCGTTTATATTTTTGATCAGATCTCTTATTGAGATTTAAATAATATAACTAGGATTTGCTTTATATGTTTGGTATCTCGAGTATTCACTTGTATATTTAATAGAAATTTTATATTTGACAAACTAAAAATTTTTGGGTGATCATTCAAAAATCATTATTTCGTTCTAAAAAATTATTTTTGAAAATTTTGTTGTTTAAAAAATTTTTTATCTCTAATAAATCATCCAGCCTTTTTGAGGTTTTTTACTAAAAAATCATTTTCATTGGTAAGGACTTTGAGCTTAGATTTTTCCAACTCTTTTCTGATTTCGGGATTTAAATCCTTTTTTGTCTCATTTAGATTCATAAGATCTGCTCTTAAATTATTCAAAAGACAGTTGAGATCATAATGATCCCAAAAAAAATTTGTGGATAGTTTTTTCTTAAAAGAAGATAATATTTTATTTTGCACATAGAAATTCAAATTTAATCAACATATTGTGGAAAACCCTGTTGAAAAACGCTTAAAAAGTGGATAACTCTTCGGGAGCATTATCAAAACAAGCTTTTCTGGAAAAAATTTTAAGTATTAATACTTCATCAAAAAAAATAAAATATACTTTAAAAAGTAACATAATCTCTTGTTATAACTATGGGATCATTACTTTTTAAAAAAAATAAATTTTCTATACCAGAAGCTCATGTTGATAAAAAATTAAAAAAGTTTTTTCTTCCTGATGTATCAAATTGAAAATTAAAGTGAAGAAAAATCAATCAAAACTTGAAATTTTTAATTTTTGTCATAGCTGAGTATAAATTGTTTAATTCGGTTTTCTCTATGCAAATATTTCTCAAACCTAAAACTAATCAAATAGGGTTGAGTGAGTTAAAAAATTTTAAATGACAGAAGAAAAAAAGGATTCAAAAAAATGTTCTGGGAAGAAAAACATTATGTTTGCTTATGGTTTTATACAACTGGGTTCTAGTTTCGTATCTGCAATAGCTTTAGCTGCAATCGCTTTTGGATTCTGTTCAGTAAAAAAAGAGTCTAAACTTTTCAGTAAATGTGTTGCAGAAATTATTGAAGATGGTGGTACCAATTCTGAGGCTGTAAGGTATTGCAACGGGGGAAATTAAAATCCCTCTCGGAATAATTAAATGGACTCAACCTGTGATTTGATTATTGACTTTTTAAAAGAGGAGCCAATTGGAGAAACTGATCATTTTATTTGGTTTGTAACAGATATTGGCATCGTTGCCCTATTTAGAAGAGAGGAAAACTTTGAAACTTACAGTTCGAATGTTGAAATTGAGGCAAACAAAATTGCTTTGGATATAACTAAAGAAGAGAAAGAGTTTCTCAAAATAAAAGAGAGACGGCTTTTCTTGTTTTATTCATAATCTAGGATTTAGTTCTTAATTTAGTAAGATGGCTCCAGGTTAAGGGCCGGCTCCATAATATTATTTTCGCTAATCAATTCGTAGGTTAGCTCTTTATTTAGAGCATTTATATAAGATGTATAAAGTTTTCCCCAAACAAATTCAAATTCATCTTTACTTAAATTCTTGAAAAGAATCTCTCCTTTGAAGTAAATGTGATAAGAATCATTCATCGTGGAAAATTAATCTTACCCTTTTTAACGCAGTGAAATATGAATGTAGTATTAGGTGCTACTAAAAAGAAATTTATATTTGAAAAAAGAAATACTTTTAGACTATCCGTGTATTCATTTTTTGTTTTTTGAATAATCCGACTGTCTCATCAAGATCCATACACGGCTGGATACTTATATCCATTAACCTTCTCCAGGGATGCCATTGCTTCCATATTGTCTCAAGAGAATCTGCACTCACTACTGAATGTCCAATTCCATTTTGAACCATAAAAATCCAAGAATGAACTTCATAGTTTTCAGGTCGGTTTTGGGGACCACCTGATTCGTACCAATTAATTAGCATTTCTGCCCCTTCTTCTTGATCCTCACCATCTGTAAATTCGTAGGAAATCAAATACCTTTGCATATAGATTATTATTAAAATCTCTAAACTATTTTAACTCTAGATTTAGATATTGCCTCCTTATTTAATTAATGCTAAGAAGTTTATAGAAGTGATTTTTTTTAAATGACCGAAAGATTTTGGAAAATTAAAAAGAATATTATGACTAATTTATCTTTTATAAATAAGACTATTATGAAGTATTTTCAAAACCATGATCTGTTCGTATAGCTCGAGTTAACAGATAAAATTTGATACTTTTTAAAATACCTTAAATTAGTTACCATATTTGTAATGTATAGATACCAATGATAAATAAAAAGGATCAAAGCGATCCAATTGATAATTTAGAGTATGAAAAAGTTCTAGAAGAAGAAATAATTAATTCTTACGTAAGTAAATTTCAGAAAGATACTGAAGAATATAGTAAAAAGATTAAATTTTACAGACTTAAAAGAACTCCATTAGAAATATTAAATAGGTCATTTTTCTTTTTCTTTATTGGAAGTTTTGTTTTCTCTTTGTTTTTAGCTTATTCAGAAAGTAGGTTATGGTTCATACTTTATGTAATAAGTGCATTGTCATGTGTTTTCTATACTCCTAATAGAAAGGCACTCAAAGAATTAATAGCAGCTTGGCCAAATATAGAGGATCTCATCAAAGGTAGGAGTATGTGGAGAAAAGGCAAGTAAATAGATTATGAAACCTTTAAGTTCATTAAAAAAATGGTTATTAAATATCCTTGTGCCATACATAGAAGGCACCAACAAGAAAAAAGAGGATAAAAAATGAGCCTTATACTGCTTGGAATTATTGTTGAAATTTTTTTGTTTGTGGGAGTTTTTTTATGGTTTAGGAAACTAAATAGTAAACAAAGTAGGCAACCATCTCTATCAAAAAAAACAATTAAAAATCTCAAATTTTAGAATTTTGATCACAAAATAAGGAATCTTTATAAAGAGATCAAATTTATGGGAAAATTCTTTACTTTTTTCCTCTCACTTTGTGTGTGAAATCGGTTAGAACATCTATATCGTTTTTAAAAATATGGTTTCCTCCATTCAAGGTCTTGCTCCTATAACTAATCCATTGAATAGTGTCTTAATAGAAAAGAAACTAATAAATGTTGATCAAAAGTTCATTCAACTTGTCTCTCTAGCAGAGGGATTACCTCGTACAGAAGTCATCGAAAGTGGAAGGAATTATTGGAGAGGTGTTTGTAGGAGCTTGATTTTTAGATTTCCTGATGACCTTGAAATTTTAAAGCTCGATGTAAGAAGTTATGTTGACAGATCAAAAGGAATCATTCAAATAAGATCTGCAGCGAGATTAGGTCAATCAGATTTAGGCGTTAATCTAAGAAGAGTGGAATACTTGTTTAATCAATTAGAGAAATTTTAATTAATCTATTTTTTATAAATTTAAGGTTCTTTTTACTAAATAGTTGTGCTTTAATTCATAAGAATATTTGAACTGCCATGGTAAAGATAATCTTAGTTGGAATAATTGTAGCTCTTGTATATTCTCAACCTGACCTTCGTCTTACAGTCGCTGATTGGTTAAGAGCAGCTTCTGATTTTCTTATTGAATCAGTACGAGTAAAACCTTGAAAAATTTTTAATGAAACATTAAAAAAGACCTGAGACGGTAATCATTTGTTTAATGCATACAGCTACGAAAATAAATATTATTATCCTGCTTAATATGTATTTCACTTAAACAAATAAATAGTTTTAGGAACATAATAGAAAATTTTTTTGAAATTTTTGAATAGTTAACGATAATAAGGGATATGAAGCTTAGATTATTTGAGTTCTATTTTATTAAAGACTATTTAAGGCCTTGGTTTGGTCTTATTTATTCTTTGTTCTTTCTGTTTTTTTTAGGCGCAATTGGCTATCGAATCACAGAGGGATGGGAATGGAGTGATTGCTTATGGATGGTTCTGATCACTATAACCACTATTGGTTTTGGAGAAGTTCAACCTTTAAGTCCTGAAGGCAGGATAGTAACTGTTTTAGTAATCGTTGGCGGATTGATCTTTATTCAATTTACCTTTCAAAAAGCTGTTAGATTATTTGAATCCGGCTATTTTCAAAGAGTAAATGAATTACGTTTTAAAAGAATTCTTAGAAAAATGGAAAATCATGTAATTTTGTGCGGATATGGGAGAGTAGGTCAGGAAATATCTAACCAAATAAAAACGCAAAATATTCCAATTATTGTTGTTGAGAGCGATGAAGATAGAAAAAAGATTGCAGAAGAAAATGGTTTAGAAGTACTTTGTGCTGATGCAACTCTTGATGAGACTTTAAAATTGGCAGGATTAGAAAAATGCAAAAGTTTGGTTGTTACCCTACCCAACGATGCTGCTAATTTATATGTGGTTTTAAGCGCTAAAGGAATAAGAAGTTCTATAAGAGTAATAGCAAGAGCAGGCACTGAAGAAGCTGCAAGTAAATTGAGATTAGCCGGGGCAAGTATAGTTGTAAGCCCTTACATCGCAGCAGGAAGAGCAATGGCATCAATGGCTTTAAGACCTATTGCTATTGACTTTCTTGATCTGCTTGCAGGAAGTGAATGTGAAATTGAAGAATTTGAATTAAGTAATGATATTAGTCTTTTTGAAACAGCAGAGAAAAGATCACTTTCTGAACTAGGAATAGGGAAAAAAAGTGGAGCAAAAATATTAGCCATTAAAGAAAATGAAAAGCTATTTACTAATCCTGGCGGTAATTTCATACTTCAGCCAGGTCAGGTATTAATAGCATTTGGTAGCAAAGAACAACTAAATATTTTGAACGGATTATTAGGAAATCTTGTCGTAGCAGTAGAACTATTAAAGTAGTTAGATCGAGATTCAGAATTAATTGCTAAATTGATTGTGGGTGGAATAAATCAAATGAAAATATTTAAATTTCTATTTGTAATTCCTGTAATAACTTTAATAATTATTCTTCAAACCTCTTTGCAAAATAGATATCTTATGGCTTCGGATATTAGAGATGGAGAAACAATTTTTAGAAATGTTTGTGCAGGCTGCCATGTAAGAGGTGGATCAGTCGTTCTCAAAGGATCTAAATCATTAAAACTTTCCGACCTTGAAAAAAGGGGAATAGCAGATGTAAATTCAATAACAATAATTGCTAATGATGGAATTGGTTTTATGAAGGGTTACAAAAATAAATTGAAGGATGGAGAGGATAAGGTTCTTGCACAATGGATTATTCAAAATGCAGAAAAGGGTTGGGAGTAAATGAAAAGCTTATTTTTTGCATCGTTTTTATTTTTATTAGCTGAATATTCTTTTGCTGATGAATTAATTAATTACACAATTACATCTGATTCTCAAGTAAATACTTTAGAAGGTGATTTAGAGGCTATTGGAAATGTAGTTATTAAGAGCAATAGTGGTAATTTTGAGGCTTATTCTGACAAGCTTTCTTTTGACAAGGATGATAAATCTCTAAAACTGATTGGTAATGTTTATGTTAAAAATTTAGAGTCTGAGGGAATTGCAATTGAAGAAACATCTGGAGATGAATTGACCATATTTACTGATACAGGAATTTTTGAATTCAAATCTCAAAATAAAAACAGAGTAAAAACAAAAATTAAATTCTAAATAAAGAGTTGATATTTAATTGAAATTTAAATTGCTAGCTGAGCTCTTAATGCCGATATATACATAATAATTTTATATATCAAAATAATTTGATTTATATATCTTTAAATTTTTAATTACCTCATGGTTGTAATTTATATTAAACAGACTCATTTCTCATTACAAAGTGGGTATTTTAAAAAAAATCCTTGTTTTTTCTTCTGCTATCTCATTAGTTCTCTCTCAAGAAGCGATTGCTTCAAAAAGATTGAGCGGAGCAGGTGCCACATTTCCCTCGAAAATTTATACTAGGTGGTTTTTTGACTTAGCCAAATCAGGTGGACCAAGAGTTAACTATCAAGCAGTAGGTTCTGGTTCTGGCAGAAAAGCCTTTATAGATGAAACAGTAAATTTTGGTGCTTCTGATGATCCTATGAAGGCTAAGGATATAGAAAAGGTATCAAGAGGCTTAGTACAGATTCCTATGGTTGGAGGAACTATTGCCTTTGGTTATAACTATGATTGCGATTTGAAACTTACTCAAGAGCAAGCAGTACGAGTTGCAATGGGTATGGTTAAAAACTGGAAAGAATTAGGGTGTAAATCAGGAAAGTTAACTTGGACACATCGTTCTGATGGTTCAGGAACTACTAAAGCTTTTACAAATTCTATGGAGGCTTTTTCTAAAACTTGGAATCTTGGTACTGGTAAATCAGTTAAGTGGCCAGCAGGTGTTGGTGCTAAGGGTAATTCTGGTGTTGCAGGTGTAATTCAAAACACTCCAGGAGCAATTGGGTATGTAAATCAGTCATATATTAAAGGTAATGTTAAGGCTGCTGCACTTCAAAATCTTTCAGGGGAGTTTCTAAAACCATCTGCAGAAGCAGGAGCTAAGGCTCTTAATGGTATTACGTTAGATGAAAATCTTGCAGGTAAAAATCCTAATCCAACAGCAAAAGGAGCGTACCCTATAGCTTCATTGACATGGATACTTGCTTACGAAAAAGGTAATGGTAGAAATACTAAAGCAATCAAACAAGCCTTTAATACATTGTTAAGTGATGAGTATCAAGATAAGGCTTCATCCCTTGGATTTATCCCCTTAAAAGGAAATATCCTTTTAAAATCAAGAGCTGCCGTTGAAAAAATAGGTAGTTAAATTTTTTAATAGATGTCAAATTATCATGACTTTCATATACCTTTAAGTCCTCTTAAAGTCTTTTACGACATTTGGTAGTAGATTTATAGAGATATTCTTTTTTTAATGGAAGAGAAATTAACTCTTTTCAAGAATCGTAAAAGATTCGGTATCGAAAAAAATATAGATATTATCTTCAAGAATACTGCCCTAGTCTTGTCTAGTTTCGTAGCAATAATACTTTTAGGAATTATTTTAGTAGTCTTTTTTCAGTCATTTGAATCCTTTTCAAGGTATGGCTTGAAGTTTTTAGTAACCTCTGAATGGAATCCAGTAAAAGATGAATACGGAGCTTTTACTGCAATATATGGCACATTGGTAACTTCATTTCTTTCGTTATTAATAACTATCCCTTTGGGCGTTGGAACTGCAATATTTATTACTGAGGACTTTGTACCAAAAGTTTTTAGAGAAATAATAGGTTCTTTTGTTGAATTATTAGCAGCAATTCCATCAGTTGTATTGGGACTTTGGGCAATATTTGTTATGGAACCTTTTTTTAGGACCTTTTTTGTCTTTTTACATAATTTCTTTGGTTGGATACCCTTATTCAGTACAGAACCTACAGGCAGGAATTCTTTGTTAGCAATATTGATTTTAGTCGTAATGCTTTTGCCAATAGTGACTTCTATTGCAAGGGATTCACTTAATCAGGTGCCTAAAAAGCTAAGAAATGCGGCTTATGGAATTGGAGCAAGTAGATGGAAAACAATATTTTCGGTAATTTTGCCGGCAGCATTATCAGGAATTATGGCAGGTGTTCTATTGGCTTTAGGTAGGGCAATGGGAGAAACAATGGCTGTGACAATGATTATTGGTAATTCAAATGCATTTAGTTGGTCTCTATTATCTCCTGGATATACCATTTCCTCCATGCTCGCAAACCAGTTTGGTGAAGCTGATGGAAGTCAGGTTTCATCACTGTTTTATGCGGCTTTTGTACTGATGATCCTATCTTTAGTGGTCAATATCTTTGCACAGTGGCTGGTTAAGAAATTTAGTCTCAAATACTAGATAATTATGAATTCACTTTATTACCAGAAAAGATTATCAAGAAATATAGGAGATAAATTCTTTACTTCTTTATCCGTAATTTGTGCATTGATTGCAATACTTCCTTTGATTTTTTTGGTTACTTATATTCTTATTAAAGGTGGATCTCAAATTACACCAGAACTATTTACTTTAGAACCAAATCCACCTGGAGATGATTTAGATGCAGGAGGGATTAATCCTGCATTAATAGGGACATTAATAATAACCACCATTGCTTCAATTATTGCAATACCAGTAGGTGTTGGTGGTGGCATATATCTAGCTGAATATTCTAAAGGTGGTGCTTTTTCAAGGTTTATTAGATTCGGGGTGAATGTTTTAGCGGGAGTCCCCTCAATAATTGCTGGTGTATTTATTTATGCCTTAATTGTTTCAACAAAGATCTTATTTGGAAGTATGTACAGTGGCTTGGCCGGAGGTATGGCACTTTCAATATTGATGTTGCCTACTGTGATTAAGACCACTGACGAAGGTTTGAAGTTAGTTCCTAACGAATTAAGATATGCCTCTCTTGGTGTTGGAGCAAGTATGTATACAACCATATTGAAAGTTACTTTGCCCTCTGCCTTTAGGTCTATTGCTACTGGCGTTGTACTTGGAATCGCAAGAGCTGCAGGTGAAACAGCACCTTTGATATTTACGGCTTTATTCTCTTACTACTACATAACAGGTTTTGGAGACTTGTTTTATGAGATGGGTTCTTTGGCTGTATTGATATACAACTTTGCTCTTGAACCTTATGATGCACAGAATAAACTTGCCTGGGCAGCTTCCTTTATTCTTGTTTTGTCGATACTATCAGTAAATATATTTTCAAGGATATTAGCCGCTTTCACTGAGAAAACAAAGAGAGTATAAATGATTAAAACTAATAAAAAAATACCAAAGAATATCATTTTATCTCTTGAGAATGTCTCAATTAGCTATGGAACCTTTGAAGCAGTAAGGAATGTTTTTTGTAATTTTAAAAAAGGAAATATAACTTCTCTTATTGGCCCTTCTGGTTGCGGAAAGTCAACGGTTCTTAGATCTTTAAATAGGATGAATGATCTAATTCCTAATTGTTCCTTGAAAGGAACAGTCCTTTTTGATGGAACCAATATTTACGACAAAAGAGTAGATCCAGTTGAGGTGAGAAGAAGAATTGGGATGGTTTTTCAACAACCTAATCCTTTTCCTAAATCTATTTACGAAAATATTGCATTTGGAGCAAGAATTAATGGCTTTATGGGAGATATGGATGAATTAGTAGAAAGTTCACTTAGAAAAGCTGCTTTATGGGACGAATGTAAGGATAAATTAAATGATAGTGGTTACTCCTTATCTGGCGGACAACAACAAAGATTATGTATAGCAAGAACCATCGCAATTGAACCTGAAATAATTCTCATGGATGAGCCTTGTTCAGCATTAGATCCAATCTCTACTTTAAAAATAGAAGAGACTATGCATGAACTTAAGAAGAATTACACAATAATAATAGTCACTCATAATATGCAACAGGCATTAAGAGTAAGTGATATGACTGCATTTTTTAATGCAATTGAGTATGAAGATGGAGATGGAGGTAAAGTTGGCTATCTTGCAGAATTTAATTCCACTAAGAAAATTTTTAATTCTCCCAAAGAAAAAACCACTCAGGAATACATATCAGGTAAATTTGGCTGATGTTTAATTTTTACTTTTAAAAGAAATATTTTTACTTTCAAGAAAGCTTAGGGGTAGACAAACAGTATAAATACCTATATAGTTATTTCGAATTAGTAAGTTTATCTTTGAAAAACTATCCTTTTCTACCTTTCTTGATTTTTGCAGGGGCTCTCATAACAACTGCAACAATAGGATTGCCCGTATTTACTTCATAATTTAAAAGTTTTTTATTGAGAGTATTCTTATGGTTTCAATAATAAACAAAGAATTAATTGGAAGTCCTCATAAAACCTTAATAAAGGGAAATTTATTTGACTTTATAAAAAAAAGAGAGAATATGAATCTGTGTGGGAGTGAAAAATCTGTATTAAAACCATTTTTAAAAGTGGTTAATTTCTAATTTATTTATCATGGATAAAACTAAAGAACAGTTAGAAAAATTAAGAGAAGTAGCAGAAGCATCTCTTACAAAAACGGATGAACTTCAGAAAGTTCTTGCTCAAATTGAAGCTTTAATGTCTAGAGAAGAATCACAAACATTATCAAAGAAGAAATAATTATTTAAAAAATAATTTTTGGTTTTGTACTTTTAATTACACCTCTACAATTCCAATGTCGTTATTAATTGGGTATGCAGAACCCGTTCCAAAGTTTTCTGTTAGGTCTCGAGGTCTTGCCTTCTTTAAGTAAAAGACCTCTTTAATTTGTTTGTTTTTATTATATTTTTATAACCTTCTTATTTAGTTGATTACTTTATAGATTTCTTTCAAGCAGACATTTACATCAAAAGATTCAGTATTTACTACCTCTAATCCTGTTTTTTCTGTAACTTCAACAGTGGCATTGCATTCGTCTTGTTTGAGAGCCATGTAACTTGGCTTTTTGTCTTCTATATCTAATTCAATATTTGATTCAGTATCTTCCTTATATTGCTCCATTACAAGTGTAAGTGCTTCTATTTCAACAGAAAAATTATCATTTGCTTTTGCCCCAAATGGCATTAAAAGAAATGGAAATAAAATCAAGGCTATTAATTTTTTCATTTCTATAAAATGTGTTTATTTTTTTTATAACGTGGATTGGCTGCTAAAGAAAGGGTCATTAGCTGTAAAAATTTTTTATTATCTATTTCTACTAGTAGAAATAGATTATTAGACTCAAAGTAATAGATAAATAAACTAAACGAGACTTTTAAGTATAAATTGGCATATCTAAATGAAAAATTTAAGTCACTTCAATAGGATTTTTCTTAAGATTTTATTTCGATAATTTCTTCTTCAGAAACTATTGCCCATTTTTTAAATGACTTTTTGCAGGGATATCCTCCTGTTAAGTCTCCAAATGCAGGAATATATAAAACATTTTTATTCATATCCATTGCAAAGCACCTAAATGATAATTTATCTCCTTTGTTTTTTAAATAGATTTTTGGATGATAATGTCCACAAATATTCAATGTTTTATTATTTTCTAAATTAACTGGTTCATGGCTAAAAGTAATATTTTTAGTTTTTCTAGTGTCAAAAATTTTTATATTTTTAATATCACAACCTACATCATGATTTCCGAGGACGAGTTCAACGTTAGTTTTTAGTAGTTCAGGAAGATCCTCAACTTTTTTTTGAAGAGTTTTATCTATTGAATATTTGCTGTGGAACAAATCTCCCAATATTATTAACTTTTCAGGACTATATTTTTTTACTATTTTTTTTATTCTTGCGAAATTGTTTTTATCTGAATTATTAGTAAGAGGTATACCATTCTGCTGAAAATACTCAGCTTTCCCAAGATGAATATCGCATATTAACAATTCTTTTGTTTCCGGTAGAAATAAAGCTCTTGAAGGAAGCATCTCTAACAATGTATCTTCCCAACTAAATTTAAAAGAACTTTTATTCATTTAATCACTATATTTTTTTATAAGTTTTTCTACTCTTTTTTCTATTGGTTCATTGCTTAAAGTATTTTTAAGTCTTTCAACTAATAAAGGGAATGCAAAAGGAGTTGGAGTTTTTATCTCGTTTAGTAGCATTTTTAAATTTTTTAATCTTTCTAATGATCTAGATATTCTTTTATTTTCTAATTGATATTCTTTAACTTCTTGATGAGATTGTTTTATCAAAAGATGGTCTTCTTCATATTTAGTAAAGACATCGTAGAAAAGACTTGAACTTATTTGAAGTTGGGAAGAAGTTTTTGTTTTGGTTGGATTATTTTGATTTACTAGTCCACTTATTTGGGCAATATTTTTAAATCTACGTTTTGTTAATTCTGAAAAATTAATTGCATTTTCTAGATCTTCTTCTAATTTTTTGTTATTTAAAAAGTAAGCAGCTTCTTTTTTTATTATGGAAAAATCATAATCTTCTGCAGTAGTCAAGCTAAATCCAAAATCATTAGCAGTAATACTAAATGTAGATTTTTTTAATTTTGCCAATCTCAAAGCCCATAAAAATGCAATTCCTTCATTTACAAATTTGCCATCAAGTGTAAAAACAAAAAGATTTGATAAATCCTTGGTTTTATATATTTCTATAAGGAATTCATCTTTCTTTGGAATATTTGAAAGAACTTTTTGTTTCTTCAATATTGGGCGTAATGAATTGAGTTCAGGATTTAAGCAATCATAATTTTCTAGTTCGTTGCATATATCTATTTCTTTTCTCAAACTCTCACAAAGTAGATCAGAAATTGCCATTTGACCTCCAACCCATGCAGGAATTAGAGAACTTTTTTTTGTTGATTTTTTAACGTATAAAATCATATCTCTTATTCTTATAAATTGAAGCATTTTACCGGCAAAGTAAAATGTATCTCCGGGATTTAATTTTGAAGCAAAATTCTCTTCTAAATTACCTAAAGATTTACCTTTCATATATTTGACATTCACAAATTTGTCACTTGTAATTGTCCCAATATTGAACTTATGCATTCTTATTAAAGATTTGTCTTTTACAAAATATTTAAAGTTTTCATTATTATTTTGTGATTCTTCTTTAACTATCTTTTTATATTTTGGGTATGCTTTAAGACATTTTCCTCCATATTCTAAAAAGTCAATACACCAATTCCAATCTTGATCTTTTAAGTTTCTATAACTCCAGCAATTTTTAATTCTTTCTTTCTCAACTTTAGGATCAAATCCATTTCCGCATGCCAAACTTATTAGATGTTGTAGAAGCACATCATAGGATAATTCAGGAAGTCTAATTTCCTCAGATATACCACTTTCTATTATTCTTCTCATTGCACTAATCTCTAATAACTCTAAAGAATTAGTAGGCATAAAAATTATTTTTGATTTTCCGCCTGGTCTATGAGCACTTCTTCCCGCTCTTTGTATAAGTCTAGCTAAATTCTTTGCACTACCAATTTGAACTATTTGATCTACAGGTTGGAAGTCAACTCCCAAATCTAACGAGCTGGTGCAGACTACCCATTTTATCAATCCGTCTTTAACCCCTTCTTCAACTCTTTTTCTATCTTCTTTATCCAGGGAGCCGTGATGAAGTGCAATTTTGTCTTCCATCTCTGGGAGAAAAAATTTAAGACATTGATACCATCTTTCAGATTGATTTCTCGTGTTGGTGAATAATAAGGTGCTTTTATTTTTATCTAGGATTTTTAATAGTGAAGAATGACTTCTAATCCCAAGATGTCCACTCCATGGAAAGGTAGTTTCCTCCTCTGGTAAAACACTTATAATTTCGATCTCTTTTTGAATATTTGTACTTATAATTTTAGGTTTAATAGCGCTCATCCCAACTATTGCTCTTGCTGCTTCTTTAATATTTCCAATGGTTGCAGACATTGCCCAAATTTGTAAATTTTTTATATTACCTCTTAGCCAACTTAAAGATAACTCGCACTGGTTTCCTCTTTTACTACCCATCAATTCATGCCATTCGTCAATAATTATTGATGTCAACTCCTTGAACAGATTATTGGATTCTTTATTAGAAAGTAAAAGAGATAAAGACTCTGGAGTGGTAATAAGAATATTAGGTGGTTTAGCTAGTTGCTTTTTCTTTTCATATGGGGTTGTATCCCCGTTCCTAATCTCAACAGTGATTTCTTTATTAAAATGTAAAGCTGCTAATTGTATGGAATTTTTCAGATCTCTACTTAATGCTTTTAAAGGGGTTATTAATAATATATTCACACTTTTATTATTTTTGGGATCTTCTATCTTTGATAGAGGTCCCATTAATGCAGCATAAGTTTTGCCGCATCCAGTAGGAACTTGTATTATTCCACTCTCTCCATTTAAAAATGCTTGCCAAGATTCGATCTGATAGGGTAGTGGCTCCCATCCATTTGTGGAGAAAAACTGTTTAATTTTAGAAATTAAATTATTTTGCTTATTATTTATCGAAATATTTTTCATGATATTTTTTTCATCAGTTCATAAGCATTCTCAAGGGTATCTGCATCATTAATTTTTTTATCTTTTCTCCATTTTGTTATTCTTGGAAATCGTACTGCTATGCCTGACTTATGACGATTTGAAATTTGTATTTTCTCAAAAGATATTTCGAATACCATTTCTGGTTTTAAGGATCGAACAGGACCAAATTTTTCTATTGTATTTTTTCTTATCCATTTATCTAGCTCTTTAATCTCAATATTCGTTAAACCAGAATATGCACTTGCAAATTTAATTAATTCTTTGTCTTTCCATAATGCAAAACTGTAATCTGTATAAAGACCAGCTCTTCTACCGCTACCGCCCTTAGCGTAAATTAGAACAGCATCCAGTTGCATAGGATCGACTTTATATTTCCACCAAATACCTTTTTTTCTTCCAGAGGAGTATATAGAAGTCTTTTTCTTAATTATTAATCCCTCAGTATTATTTTCTCGAGATTTTTCTTTATAAGTTAAAGCATCAGGCCAATCTTTAGGAAAGATCAAATCACATATTTTGAAAATATCAGAGATATTATTCTCAGTTTTAATTTGCCATTTTGAAAAATATTTTTCTAATTCAATTCTTCTATTTTCTAATTTAATCTCTCTTATATCTCTCCCATTAATCTCTAAAAGATCATAAGCAATAAAAATAATTGGATATTTTATTTGGATTGTTCTAGTAGGCGATTTTCTATTTATTCTTTTTTGAAGTAAAGAAAAATCAAAGGCAATTTGTTCTTTAAAATTCCAAACTAATAATTCCCCATCAAGAACAAAATCATCTTTTATATGTGACATTTTCTCTACTAATTCTGGGAAAGATTCATTTACTAATTCTTGCCCTCTTGTCCATAAAGAAACATTGCCTGATCTTTTAATTAATTGCATCCTGATACCGTCGTATTTCCATTCAAATTGAAAATCATTTATTGAATTTTCGAAGATTTTATCTTCAATAGTATTTGCTAGAAGAAATGGAAATGGTTTGGAATTTAACTCTTGTAGATTGATATTCTTGTTAATTAAAAATTCATATGAATCAATTGAAGGTTTAAAATCACCCATCAACCTATGAGAAATAATCTCTTCATCAATATTAATTAGTTTTGATATTGATTTTGTGATTAATCCGATAGATACTCCTACTCTAAAAGTTCCTGTAAGAATTTTATTAAAAATTAGATGGTTATCTTCAGGTAATGTTTCCCAAAGATTTTTAATTTCTAAATTTTTCTCCTCCTCATTAAGTTTTGATAATGCAGGTATTATTTCGCTTAGTAATTCATTAAGACTTATATTTGATAATTTCTTTTTTCTAGAATTAGTTTTATTTTTAAGTAATAAGGTTATTACTTCAGCAGAATCACCAACTTTTAAATAACATGTATCAATTAACCATTGAGGATATTCATATATTTGAGAAAAAAGATTTTTTAAATATCTTCCACTAATAAATCTCTTATTACTTTTTCCAGTAAGTAAATATATTGCCCATGCATTATCTATTGGATCATTAGATAAAAAATAATTCTTTAAAACTGCAATTTTATTATTTGTACTATTAATTGAATCTAGATCGCCAAATAATTCTGAAAACTTTTTTAAACTCATATTTATTTACCGAATAAAAGGACATTTATTGATTCCTTTTCAACTAAATATTTACTTAAGGCTTCTCTATCTCCATGATGAAAAAATACATTTTTTGCTTCAGACTTTTTTACTACTTCCAGAATTCCATCCCAATCCGCATGGTCAGAGATTGCGAATCCTTTATCATATCCTGATCTCTTTCTTAGAGCTCTTATTGACATCCATCCACTTGCGAAAGCTGTTTGAATGTTTTTGAAATTTTTTAAATAAGAACCCTTACTTAAAGATGGAGGTAATAATATTAGACTTCCTTTAAGTTCATCTATCTTTCTTTTATTTTCAATTTTTATAGTATCTTTAATATCAATTCCAAGTTCCCTATAACTATTGTTCATTTTGTGAATACTGCCATGAGAATAAATATTGCCTTTAAAATTTGTTTGACTAATTTCGTTTAACAATCTCTGAGCTTTTCCAAGTGAATAGCAGAAAAGTAAAGAAGTTTTTTCTGGTGAATTAGTTATCCATTTTGAAATATCATTTGCTATTTTATTTGATTCATCCCACTTAAATATAGGCAAACCAAAAGTACATTCACTTATTAAATAATCAGTTTTTACTATTTCATATTGTTTGCAAGTCTCATCTTTTTGAAGCTTAAAGTCACCTGAAATTAGCCATTTTTCTTCAGCAAAAATAAACCTTATTTGACTAGATCCAAGGATGTGACCGGATGGATGAAAAGAAATAGTAATGCCATTTATCTTAAATTCTTCTCCATATTCAAAAGTCTTAATTTTGATATTATCTCCAACTCTTTCTTTAAGAAGTATCGCAGTTTCCTTAGTAGAAATGTATTCTTCACAGCCAAATGTAAAGTGATCAAAATGAGCATGAGTTATTAATGCCTTTTTTACTGGCTTGCTTGGATCAATCCAAATATCAGCAAGTTCACAATAAAGATTTCCATCTTTATATCTAATTAAATATTCTTGTTTAGTTCTCAAAACTATATCTCTTACAATGAAATCAATTTAGCTAATTATGCCCACGCTTGTTTTGATAAAGCTATGGCTGAAATTGTTAGTAAAGCAATAACTACAAATTTGTTACTC